>NZ_JBFUHT010000004.1:0-264744 GCF_056402275.1 Azospirillum sp. P4_B5 | reverse complement strand
AATTCCGCGGCCAACCTGGTCTCGGTGCAGGTGACCGACGCCAACACCTCGAACGATCTGACGGTGCAGCTCAACGAGCGCAACACCAACGCGATCACGGTGAAGTCGCAGAACCTGACCACCAGCGGCCAGGGCCTGCGTCTGGACTATGCGCAAAACGACTGGACCGACCGCGCCGACATCGACAAGGCGGTCGCCAGCATCGACTACGCGAAGCAGACCCTGCGGTCGTCTTCGCAGACGCTGTCGACCAACCTGAACATCATCACGACCCGTGAGAACTTCACCAAGGAGTTCAGCGACGTGTTGACGGAGGGCGCGAGCAAGCTGACGCTGGCCGACCAGAACGAGGAAGGTGCGAACCTGCTGATGCTGCAGACCCGTCAGCAGCTCGGCACCATCGCCCTCTCGCTGGCCAACCAGTCGCAGCAGTCGATCCTGCGCGGCGGCGCAAGCCGCCGCCCGTTTCATTTGGTGCGGCGCTTTCCGGCAAACGCTTCCCGCTTCCGCGCGCCGCCGAGACAAGGACCGGGTCCGTTTCATGCCTCTGAAGTTCGTTCTCCGCCCCAATGAAAAGGTCATCATCAACGGCGCGGTCATCGGGGCCGGCGATCGCCCCGGCTCTTTCTTTCTTTACAACACCGCCAACTTCCTTCGTGGACGTGAGGTGTTGAAGGAAGAGCAGATCGATTGCATTGAGAAGAAGCTCTACTTCGTCATCCAGCTCATCTATATTTTTCCGGAAGATGCGGTGCTCAACCTGCAACGCTTTGCTTCCATACTGGCCGAGACGCGTGAAGCCCGGCCGGATTGCCGTGAGGACCTCGAGGAGATCGAACGGCTGGTCGAAGCGCGCAACCACTACCGCGCTCTGAAAATCTGCCGGAAAATGTTCAAGGGCGGGTCCGAGACCTCACCCAACGCCGCCGAGGGCGCGGCGGAGAACCCGGCGGTCGATCCGGCGCCGTGATCGAAGCGGGTGTGCAGGAGTGGGGCGGTCGGTCGGCCGACGAACTTCTGACCGACGCCATCGCACAGCATCGCGCGGGGAAACTGGAGGAAGCGCGGACCCTTTACAGCCGCATTCTGTCCGCCGCCCCGTCCCACACCGATGCTCGTCACCTGTCCGGCATCGCCGCCTATCAGGCCGGTCAGCCGGGGCAGGCGGCGGCGTGCTTCAAGGCGACCCTGGCAATCGATCCGTCCTTCGCCCCGGCTTACAACAGCCTCGGCAATCTCCTGGCCGACCGGAGCCGTCCGGACGATGCGGACCGCGCCTATCGACGCGCCGTCGCGCTTCAGGACGGCTATGCGGAAGCGCTCGGCAATCTCGGCCTCCTTCTGGAGACGCAGGAGCGGATCGACGACGCCATCGCAGCTTATGAAGGGGCGCTGCGCGCCGATCCCGGTCGGACCGCCACCCGGTTCGATCTGGCCGTCCTCCATCGGCGCCGTGGCCGTTTGGAGGAGGCCGCCTTGGGTTTCTTCCGGGTGGTTCAAGCGCAGCCGGACCATGCCGGGGCATGGCGCAGCCTGGCGCTCGTGCTGCGCGCCCTCAACCATTCCGATGCGGAGCTGTGCCTGCGCCGCGCCCTGTCCGACGATCCGACGGATCGTGAGGTGGCGCGGGATCTGGGGACGCTTCTGAACGAGCGTGGCGACTTCGCCGAGGCGGCGGCGGTTCTGGCTCCGGCGGTGGATGCCGACGCCGCTCCGGACGCGCGCCTGCTCTTCCATCTGGGCAGCGCGCTTCAAGGGGACGGACGGTTGACGGAGGCGGTTGACCGCTACCGGCAAGCGCTGTTCCTGGAGCCGCTGCTGGCTGGGGCGTGGAACAATCTCGGCGTGGCGCTGCTCGACCTGGGCGACCACGCCGCCGCGGTGACGGCGTTGCGGGCGTGCATCGCGTTGCGGCCCACCGATACGGTGGCTTTCAACAACCTGGGCACCGGTCTTGACAGCTTGGACCGGCCGGACGAGGCCGCGCGCGTCTTCCAGCGTGCCCTTTCCATTCAGCCGGACTATGGCAAGGCGCTGAACAATCTCGGCAATTCCCGCCGGGCCGCACGTCGGGCGGAGGCAGCGGCGGCGCTGTATCGGCGGGCGCTGATCGTCCAGCCGGACTATCCCGACAGCTACACCAACCTCGGCAACGTTCTCAAGGATTGGGACGACTGGCAGGGCGCGCTGCGCCTGCACCGGCACGCGGTGCGTCTGGCACCGCGGAGCGCCATCGCGCTGACCACCCTGGGCCTTGCCCTGAATGTGCTGGGACGGAACCAGGAGGCGGACACCGCCCATCGGCGCGCTCTGTCCATCGACGCCGGGCATGCGGAAGCTTACGCCAACCTCGGCATGCTGCAATGGCAGTCGGCGCACGTGGCGGAGGCGGAGCGAACCCTGCGCCGCGCCCTGCGCATCGATCCGACCCTCGCCGCCGCACGGCTGAACTTCGCCCTGGTCAGCCTCGCGACCGGCAATCTTCAGGAGGGCTGGGACGCCTATCAGGATCGGTTCAAGGCAAAGGAGTATCCGGAGCGCACCATCGCGGCGCCCCTTTGGAGGAATGATGAGGCGACCGTCCACCGCCTTCTGGTCTGGCGTGAGCAGGGGGTAGGGGACGAGCTGATGTTCGCCTCCTGCTATCCCGCCTTGGCGGATCACGTGGCGGCAGGCCGGATCGGTCAGGTCATCCTGGAGTGCGACCGCCGGCTGGTCAGCCTGATCAGCCGCTCCTTTCCCTGGGCCATCGTTCGGGCGGAAACCGCGGCTCCCGATGGAACGGAGACTTTGGTTCCTCCGGACTGTGACGCCCATATCGCCGCGGGTGCTCTCCCGCGCCTTCTGCGATCGGATCTGGCGAGCTTTCCTGCCCGTCCCTGGCTGGTGCCCGATCCGGGACTCCTCACCGTGTGGCGGGAACGGCTGGCTGCCCTGGGGCCGGGCCTGAAGATCGGCATCGCCTGGCGCAGTCAGTTGATGACGACCGAACGAAAAGCCGCCTACGTCACCCTGGGCGCCTTCGCTCCGCTGTTTGCCGTCCCCGGAACGGTCCTCGTGAATCTTCAGTACGGCGACTGTGAGGCGGAGGTCGCGGCGGCGGAGGCGCGCTTCGGCGTGACGATCCACCGCTGGGCCGACCTGAATCTCAAGGATGATTTCGAAGGTGCGGCGGCCCTGACCGCCTCGCTCGATCTGGTCATCGCGCCCGCCGTGTCCACCGGCGAACTTGCGGGAGCCCTGGGTGTGCCGGCTTGGCGCATCGGCGCCCGCGACTGGACCCAACTCGGCACCGGAGTCCGCCCTTGGTATCCGACGATGCGCCTGTTCCAGCCCCACCCCGGCGAGACGCTGGAGGCCGTCATGGCGCGCATCGCCGGGACGCTGCGCGATCTGGCGCAGCCGGTCGTGACCATGACGAGCCGTTTGCCCGTGGACGTCGCGCCGTTGATTGACGAGGCTATCGCCCGCTACCGCGGCGGGGCGTTGAAGGAGGCCGAAGACCATTGCCGGACGGCGCTGGAGGCCGTGCCGGATCATCCCGTGGCCCTGCATCTCCTGGGAATCCTCCGGCTTCGCAAAGGCGATGCCGGGGATGCGGCGGCAATCCTGTCCCTTGCGGTGAAGGCCGATCCGGGCAACGCCGCCGCCCATGCCGCACTGGCCGATGCCTGTCAGGCACTGAACCGCCACGATGCCGCTTTGGCGGCGCAACGCAACGCCGTGCTGCTCCGTCCGGGCGCGGCGGAGCATTGGCTCAACCGCACCGCCCTCCTGCGGGGGCGTGGCGAGGCCGAGGATGCGGAAGCCTGCGCGCGGCGCGCCCTGCGAATTCACCCGGTGCTCGGCATGGCGCACACCCATCTGGGGCACCTGCTCGCCGAGCGCCAGGATCGGGCGGGAGCGGAGCGGAGCCACCGGCGGGCGCTCGCCCTGACGCCGTCGGAGGTGGACGCGCTGGTGAGCCTCGGCGCTCTCCTCCTGGTGGCCGACCGGCCCGCGGAGGCGGAGCGGTTGCTGCGCCGCGCCACCGCGACCGCACCGGTCGCCGCGGTCGCCTGGAGTCACTTGGGCAACGCGCTCGACCGGCTCGGTCGCGTCGACGAGGCGTTCGCCTGCCACAGCCGGGCCGTCGACCGCGCGCCGGAGATGGCGGAGGCTCAGGCGAACCTCGCCATGCACTGGGCACGGCGGCAGCGCCCGGCCGAGGCCATCGCGGCCTATCGGCAGGCCATCCGAGCCAACCCGGCGCTGCCGACCGCCCATTACAACCTGTCGCTCCTGCTCCTGGAGCAGGGCGAGCTTCGCCCCGGATGGGCGGAGCATGACTGGCGGTTCGACACCCCCCAGTTCCGCGATCAGAAGCGCCGCTTCGCGCCAAGACCCTGGCGCGGCGAGAACATCGCCTCCGCCCGCCTGCTGGTCTGGCGGGAACAGGGGGTGGGCGACGAAATCCTCTTTGCCTCCTGCTACCCCGATCTGTTGCGCCGTGCCGGGCATCTGGTGGTGGAGTGTGACCGCCGCCTGGTGTCGCTCTTCGCGCGCTCCCTTCCCGGCGCAACGGTCCGCCCGCCGACCGTGGAGCCGCGCGACGTGGACGTGCAGATCGCCGCCGCGTCCCTGCCGCGCCTGCTGCGTTCCGATTGGAAGCGGTTCCCGGCCCAGCCCTGGCTGGTGCCCGATCCCGGACGCCTGGACCGCTGGCGGGACCGGCTGGACGCCCTGGGGCCGGGATTGAAGGTCGGTATCGCGTGGCGCAGCCAAGTCATGGATGGGGAGCGCCGGGCCGCCTACGTCACGCTCGACGCCTTCGCGCCGCTGTTCGCGCTGCCGGGAGTGGTCTTCGTCAATCTGCAATACGGGGATTGCGCGGCGGAGATCGCGGCGGCGGAGACGCGCTTCGGCGTGACCATCCACCGCTGGGACGACCTGGACTTGAAGGACGATTTCGAAGCGGCGGCGGCGCTGACCACCAATCTGGATCTGGTCCTCACGCCGGCCGTCTCCTCCGGCGAACTGGCCGGCGCCCTGGGTGTGCCGGTGTGGCGGTTCGGGCACCGCGACTGGACGCAGCTCGGCACCGCCGTCCGCCCCTGGTTCCCGACGATGCGCCTGTTCCAGCCCCGTCCCGGCGAAGGACTGGATGCCGTCATGGGCCGGATGGCGACCACGCTGCGCCGGCTCTCGTCCGCGGACGGCGAACCGCCGCCCGGTGATGTTCCGATTGATCCAGACGTCCTGCTGGAAGCCGCCGCTGCCCATCATCGGGACGGGCGGCTGGCCGATGCGGCTCCTCTGTACGAGCGTGTGCTGAAGGCCCAGGCGAACCATCCGGTCGCCCTCCACCTGTCGGGATTGCTGGCGCACCAGTCCGGCGATTCCGTCGCGGGGGCCGGGCGCATCGCCCGTGCCCTGGACGCGCTTCCCGCCTACGGGGCCGCCCAATCGAGCCTGGGAACCGTGCTGCTGGCGCTTGGCCGTGCGCCGGAGGCGGTGCGCCGGTTCCGGCTGGCACTCGCCCTGCAACCGGGCGCCGCGGCGGCGCTGACCAATCTCGGCAACGCGCTGGAGGCGGCGCACGATCTGACCGCCGCCGCCGCCGCCCACCGCCGTGCGACGCTAGCCGAACCGGCGTTGGCGGAGGCGCACGACAATTGGGGCGCCGTGCTGACCCGGCTCGGCGCGTTGGAACTGGCCGAGGGGCGCCATCGCCAGGCTTTGCGCTTGGCCCCGGACCGCGAGGGCGGGTGGCTGAATCTGGGGGTGGCGCTCCGCCGGGCGGGGCGGCTGGACGAGGCACGGCGGGCTCTGGTCCGTGCGCTGGCCCTGGCGCCGGCGCAAGGGGATGCGCTGGCCAACCTGGGGCGGCTGCTGCGCGACCGGGGTGAGACCGCGGCGGCGGAGCGCTGGTGCCGCCGCGCCCTGTCGGTGGAACCGGGGCATCCGGCGGCCGCCTTCAACCTCGGGCTGCTGGATCTGGCCCACGGCAGGCTGGCGACGGGTTGGGCCGGCTATGACGCCCGCTTCCGTGCCCGCGAGCTCTCCGGTGCCGCCCGTGCCGTTCCCGTCCCCGCCTGGGCGGGGGAGGACACCTCCGGCCTGCGCCTGCTGGTCTGGGCGGAGCAGGGGATCGGTGACGAGATCATGTTCGCCTCCTGCCTGGACGAGTTGATTGCACCAGCCGCCGCCGTGGTGGTGGAGTGCGACCGGCGGCTGGTGCCGCTGTTCGCGCGGTCCTTTCCCCGCGCGGAGTGGCGTCCGGCCCCGGCGGACCCGGAAGCGCCCTGCGCCGGCATCGACCGTCACGTCGCCATGGGATCGTTGCCGCGCCGGCTGAGGCCCCGGCTGGACCGCTTTCCGCAACGCCCGTCCTTTCTGACCGCCGACCCGAAGCGGGCCGCCCACTGGCGGGAGCGGGTGGACGCGCTCGGCGCCGGCCTGAAGGTGGGAATTGCGTGGCGCAGCGGGCTGATGACGGCGGAGCGTCGCGGAGCCTACGCACCGTTGGACGCGTGGGGGCCGGTGTTCGCGCTGCCTGGGGTGGTCTTCGTCACCCTGCAATACGGCGACTGCGCCGCCGAGATCGCCGAGGCGGAGCGCCGGTTCGGGGTGTCCATTCACCGCTGGGACGATCTGGACCTGAAGGACGACCTGGACGGCGTGGCCGCCCTGATGACGGCGCTCGACCTCGTCATCACCCCGGCGAGTTCGGTGGGGGAATTGGCGGGGGCGCTGGGCGTGCCGGTCTGGAGGTTCGGGCTGCAGGGGGATTGGACGGCGCTCGGCACCGGGGCGCGGCCTTGGTTCCCGACCATGGCGCTGATCCCCGCGCCGCCGGGACAGCCGGCGTCCGGCGCCTTGCCGACCATCGCCCGCCGTCTGGCCGGGCTCCGTCCCGAGGCTGCGCCAGCCGTCGGAAAGAAAACATAAAGAAAGCCGGGAGCGAACCGTCCGCCGCTCCCGACTTTTCGAATCGGATCGATCCGGAAGGGTGTTAATTCACCCTGTGACTGGTTCTGGCCAAGCGATCAATTTCTTCCTTGAGGTGGAGCTTCTCGAGCTTCATCCGCTTGATGGCACTATCGTCAGGCCACGAACGCTTCTCCTCGTCGAGGATGGCGCGGTCGAGACGCAGGTGCTTTTCCTGCAAGGAAGATAGGCGAGCATCAGTGTGCATGGGCTGCTCTCCGTCAGATCGAACCGGCTCCTGCCAAGTCCGGCAGGCCGGAAACCATAGTGTTCACCCATCCGTGCTGCCAAACAACCCCAAACTTTTGTCCTAGTACTCCAAAGACGGGGGGTGACCGCCCCTTACGATGGGGGGTAGGACGATTCGCCGCATAGGCCCGTCTTTTGCCGTTCGTTGCGGGATTAGACCAAAAGGTGGGGCTTCCTTGCGTGGTCATACCTCGTCGGGGTTGGGGTTTGCCGCCATCCGGGCCAGCATCCGGGCGATCCGATGGACCATGTCTGCGGAGGTCTCGTCGGGGTACGACGCGATCAGCCTTTGGGTGGGAAACCAGGGCCGCACCCCGCTGCCCATCCAGGTCCAGTCCCGGCTGCCCAGCCGCCAGACCGGCACCCCCAGCGCGCCCGCCAATTCTCCGGCGGCGGTGGCGGGCAGGATGACGAGGTCGAGCGCCGCCATCAGGGCCGCCACGCCGTCCAGGTCGTTCTTCAGATCCAGGTCGTCCCAGCGATGGACGCGCCGCATGCCGTCCGGCTCGATGGAGGCCAATTCGGCGGCGCAATCCCCGTATTGCAGGTTGATGACATGAACGCCCGGCACCTCCAGCAGCGGCAGCCAGTCGGTGATGCGGGTGTAGGCGCCTTCGCGGTGCGCTGTGATGACCTGGCTGCGCCAACTGATGCCCACCTTCAGGCCGGGGCCAAGCGCGTCCACCCGCTCCCGCCAGAGGGCGGCGCGCTGCGGATCGGGAGTCAAGAAGGACGGGCGGGCCGGAAAGCGGTCCAGCCGGTCGCGCCAGAGGGCGGGCAGGGAGCCGGCGGCGATCTGCAGGTCGCAGTCCGGCGGGTCGAAGCGCTCCCGCCCGTCGGCGGTGACGGACTCCGCCCGCACGGTCGCCCATGGGAAGGCGCGGGCGTAGAGGGACACCAGGCGCGGATCGCACTCCAGAACCACGGTTCCGGCGCTGTCCTTCAGGTCGCCGAAGACGGAGGCGAACAGGATTTCATCGCCCAGCCCCTGCTCCGGCCAAACCAGCAGGCGGCGCCCGCGCAGCGGCTCTCCGTTCCAGACCGGCAGCGCGATGCGGCGCGCCCGCTGAAGCTGGCGGGCCGAGAAACGCCGCCCGTAGCCGGCCCAGCCGGTGACGAGGTCGCCGTCCGCCAGGGCCATCAGCCCAAGGTTCCAGGCGGCAAGCGCCAGTCCGGGAGCCACCCGCAGCGCGCGGTCGAGGAAGAGCCGGCAGAGAGTCGGCCGATCCGCCATCTTAGCGAGGGTGCCCAGATTGTTCAGGGTGTCGGCGGAGTCCGGCCGCAGGGTCAGCGCGTGGCGGTAATGGGCCGCGGCGTCATCGAAGCGTCCCTCCACCTCGCAGGCGTAACCCAGATTGGTGTGGGCCGCCGGGTTGGCCGGGGCGAGACGAATGGACCGGCGGTGCCAGCGCTTGGCCTCGGCCAGCCGGTCCGGCCGGTTCATGCTCAGCCCCATGTGGGTCATCGCCTCGGGGAAGTCCGGGCGCAGCGTGATGGCGCGGCGGAAACAGGCGAGGGCTTGGTCCGGGAGGTCCAGCGACTGCCGGACGAGGCCCAGATGGTTCCAGGCCGTGGGGAAATCCGGATCGGTCCGGAGCGCCGCCGCGATGTTGCGCTCCGCCTCCTCGTGCCGGCCGGCCTGATGCTGGGTCAGGCCGAGAAGGTGGAGCGCGTCGCTGTGCCGGGGCACCAGATCGAGGACCGCGCGGTAGGCCGCCATGGCCTCGTCCAGCCGTCCCGCCCGGTGCAGGGCGATGGCGTGGTTCAGCAAGGCCTCAGGATCGGCGGGAGGCGGCGTCGTTGGGGCTGAGGAGGGAGCGGCCACGCGGTCGGGAACAGGGGCCGGAGCGGGCCGCATTGCGGCAAGGGCGCGTGCCATGCCCGCCAGCACCCCGTCGAAGGTTTCGCCGGGACGTGGCTGGAACAGGCGCATCGTCGGGAACCAGGGGCGGACGGCGGTGCCGAGCTGCGTCCAGTCGCGGTGCCCGAACCGCCACACCGGCACTCCCAGGGCGCCGGCCAGTTCGCCCGCCGCCATCGCCGGGGTGATGACGAGATCCAGATTGGCGGTCAGCGCCGCCGCGGCTTCGAAATCATCCTTCAAATCCAGATCGTCCCAGCGGTGGATGGTCACGCCGAACCGTGCCTCCGCCGCCGTGATCTCCGCCGCGCAGTCGTCATATTGCAAATTGACGAACACCACTCCCGGCAGTGCGAGCAGGGGTGCCCATTGGTCCAGCGTGGTGTAGGCGCCCTTGTGCTCGGGCGTCGCCAACTGGCTGCGCCATCCGATTCCGATCTTCAGACCCGGCCCCAGGGCATCCAGCCGGCCCCGCCACAGGGCGGTGCGGGCCGGATCGGGCTTCAGCCAGGGTGTGAACTGGTCGAACGAGGCGAGCGTTCCCCGCAACAGGCCGGGCAGGCTGGCCGCCGGAATCTGAAGGTGGACATCGGGGGGAACCATGGTTTCCCGCCCTTCGGCATCCAGCGTCTCCGCCCGCACCGTCGCGCGTGGGAAGGAGCGGGCGAACAGGCCGACCAGCCGCGGGTCGGTCTCGATGGTCACCGGCCCGCCGCCCCAGGCGATCACATCGCCATAGCAGGAGGCGAACAGGATCTCGTCCCCGATCCCCTGTTCCCGCCAGATCAGCAGTCGGCGCCGGCGCAGCCCCTCGCCGCGCCACCGCGGCGCGTCGATCCGCCGGTCGGGAAGGACCCGGCCGGCGGCGAAGCGCCGTTCGTAGCCCTCCCAGCCGCGCTCCAGCCGTCCGTGCAGAAGGGCGATGACGGCGAGGTTGTCGCTGGCGCTGGCAAGGTCCGGGTCGTGGGCCAGCGCCTCCTCGTAGCAGGCTTCCGCCTTGGTGAACTGCCCCTGCGCCCGAAGCGCGTTGCCGAGGTTGTGGATGGCTTCGGCGGCGTGGGGGGTGCGGCTGAGCACCTTGCGGAAGCACTGCTCGGCCTGGGCGGGGCGCCCCAGCTTCAGAAGAACGCTGCCCAAATCGTTCAGCGTCACCGGGTTGTCGGGCGCGCGCTTCAACGCCTCGCGGTAGGCGATCTCCGCGCCCTCGTAGGCGCCCTTGCGTTGCAGGGCTGTGCCGAGATTGTGGTGGGCCTTCGGG
The DNA here is from genome assembly GCF_056402275.1 of Azospirillum sp. P4_B5. Lineage (NCBI taxonomy): Bacteria > Pseudomonadati > Pseudomonadota > Alphaproteobacteria > Rhodospirillales > Azospirillaceae > Azospirillum > Azospirillum sp. P4_B5. The sequence goes on along the minus strand of NZ_JBFUHT010000004.1, from coordinate 254,407 downwards.
TCGTCGGGCCGCAGCCGCAGCGCGGCGCGGGCTTGGGCCAGCGCCTCGTCCAGCCGCCCGGCGGCGCTCAAGGCGTCGCTTAGGTTGGTGTGGGCCTCGACCATCGCAGGCGCCAGCACCGCGGCACGGGCGAAGGCGTGCAAGGCGTCGGCAAGGCGGTTCTGGGCGCGCAACGCGTTGCCCAGATTGTACCAGGCCTTGGCGTAGCCCGGCTCGAGTTCCACCGCCGCGGTGAAGGCCAGTGCCGCCAGTCCCGGCAACGCCTGCGCCTGGAAGGCGTTGCCCAGATTGTGGCGCGGCTGTGCCGACAGGGGATTCAGCGCGGCGGCCATGCGGTGGGCCTCCGCCGCGTCGGCGTGGCGGTCCAGCGCGGCGAGCGCGCTTCCCAGATTGTCGTGGTAGTCGGCGACGCCGCCGGCCTGCCGGATGGCTTCCTCGATCAGCTCGACGGCGGGACCGGGATGCCCGGCCTGGAGCGCCAGCACGCCCAGCAGATGCAGCGCGTCGGGGTGGCGCGGGTCGGCGGCCAGGACGGCGCGGTAGTCGCGTTCCGCATCGGCCAGCCGGCCCGCCCGATGGTGGGCGACGGCCCGGCCGAGCCGGGAAGCGATGTCTTCGGGTGTCGTCGGCGAAGCCTGGTCTGGGGGCTGGTTCATGAGGTTCGCCTTTTCCGTCTGCCCGATCCGGCCCCGGGTTGCGGGGCATTCCGCCGGTCTGTTGCCGGAAGGAAGTGCCATGTTCCCCGGTTCCCGGTAAAGATGCTGTTAGAAAGATGCTGTTAGCCCATGCCCCATTCAGGAGCCGTTCCGTGTCCGAGCCGAGCGATCCGCCCCGTTCCCCGTCGCCGCGTCCGGGCCTGCGCGCCCGTGGCGTGGGGAGGCTGGGTGGTTTGGCCGCTCAGGCGATGCGCCTCTATGCGGAGGCCAACGGCCTGGCCTCGGACGGGCTGGCCGCGGAGGCGGAAGCGGCCTACCGCCGCACGCTGGCGCTGAACCCGCGCTTCGCGGAGGCGCACAACAACCTCGGCAACGTGCTGCGCGTCCTGGGCCGCGCAGAGGAGGCGGTGGCGGCCTATCGCGAGGCGCTGGCCTGCGGTCTCGACCATCCGCTGGTCCATTACAATCTGGCCTCGGCCCTGAAGGCGGCGGGCGACACGGCGCTGGCGGAGCGGCATTTCCGCCGGGCGCTGGTCGAGGAGCCGGCTTATGCGGAGGCGTTCAACAACCTCGCCAACCTGCTGCGCGACGGCGACCGGCTGACCGAATCCGCCACCGCCTATCGCCGCGCGCTCGCCTTGCGGCCCGCGTGGGACGAGGCGCACGACAACCTGTCCGGCGCCCTCTACCTGCTTCACGAGGAAGGGCGGCACGAGGAGGCGGCGTGGTTCGCCCGGCTGTGGCTGCGCGACCATCCCGACCATCCGGTGGCCCGCCACATCGGCGCCGCCATCGCCGGACTGGACGTCGGCGAGCGGGCGTCCGACGCCTATGTTCGGCAGGTGTTCGACCTGTTCGCCGGGGAGTTCGACGACAAGCTGCTCGGCGAGCTGGGCTACCGCGCGCCGACGCTGCTCGCCGAGGTGCTGGAGAGAGCGGATGCAAGCCTGGACGTGCTGGACGCTGGCTGCGGCACCGGCCTGTGCGGATCCTTCCTGCGGAACTCCGCCCGGTGGCTGGTCGGGGTGGACCTTTCCCCCGGCATGCTGGAGCGCGCCGCCGCCCGTGGCCTTTACGACGCGCTGGAAGAGGCGGAACTCGGTGCCTTCCTGTCGCAGCGCCCGGAAGCCTTCGATCTGATCGTGGCCGCTGACGTGCTGTGCTATTTCGGCGCGTTGAACGGGGTGCTGGCGCAGGCTGCCGCGGCGCTACGACCCGGCGGTCGGCTGGCCTTCACGGTGGAGCGGCTGGAGGAGGGCGGGGTGCCCTGGCGGGTCAGCCCGCACGGCCGCTACGCCCATACGGAAGGCCATGTGCGGGATGGACTGACCGCCGCGGGGCTGTCCATCCTGCGCCTCGCCCCGGATACCCTGCGCCACGAAAGCGGCACGCCGGTGGCGGGGTTGGTGGTGCTGGCAACGCGGCCCTGACGGGACCGCCGGCCTCAGTCGAGCATCGGCAGGCCGGTCTCGATCCGCACCAGGGCGGCGAGCAGCGGGGCGCCGATGTCGCGGCGGACGAAGTTGCTCGCCCGGTCCGCGGCGTTGAGCGAGCCCTGGAAGCTCTTGCGCCAGCGGTCGTCGCCGTACATCACCTTCTCCGCCTTGGCCTTCTGGGCGAGCAGGCCGGGGCGGCGCCCGGCGGAATCGTCCACCAGACGGGTCAGCCGCTTCATCAACTCGTTGGCGCTGGTGGGGTCGCCGCGCTTCAGCGCCGCCTCGATCAACTCGGCCAGGGCCTCGCCTCGGATGTCGAGGTCCTGCACCTGCTCGGCGTATGACAGCGCCACCGAGGCGTCGGAGCGTCGGGCGATGCGGCCCAGCACCGCCGGGATCGTCCAGGGATTCTCGTCCTGCACGGTGCGCAGCAGGCCCAGCGCCAGATTGGTGTCGCCCAGCTCCGCCGCGGCGACGGCCAGCTCCGGCGGGCAGCAGTCGGTCTTGGTCTCGCGGAACTTGGAGAACTGCGTCTCCACCGTGTTCAGGAACAGGGTGCGGGCCGCCCCCTCCTTGCCGGCGCGCAGCAGCGTCTGGGCGACCAGACCCAGCTCCCAGCTGCAGTTGCGGGCGGTGGCGTAGGCCTTGGCCTCCTCGGCGAGCTGGCCGGCCAGCGCCATGTCGCCGCGCCACGCCGCCGCCTTGGCGATGTCGGCGAGGTTGTAGATGCGGGTCGAGCATTCCGGGATCTGCCGGGTGATGTCGAGCGCGAGCTGGCTCTGCCCCATCAGGGCGAGCGCGCGGGCGACGAACAGGTCCTGGCCGGCCCCGTCGGACGCCGCACCACGGCGCACCGCGCTGACGAAGGGGGCGATGATCTCCTTCGACCGCGCGGTGTCGCCGATCGTGTTGTAGGCGACGGCCAGCGACAGCCAATCCCAACGGGCGGCGGTGATCGGCGTTTCCACCGGGGGCAGCATCTCCGCCACCCGGTGCAGGAAGCACAGCGAGGTCATCGGCTCGTTGCAGACCAGCGAGCGGATGCGCGAGCGGAACTCGAAGAAGTCGAAGTCGCCGACGAACTGGTTGGTGACGAGCTGGACGGCCAGCGCGCTGTCCGGATACTTGACGACGATCTCGTTCAGCAGCCGGTCCGCCTCCTTCAGGAAACGGCTTTCCTCGGCGATGTCGTAGGTGTTGTCCGCCTGCCGGATCATCTGCATCGCCTGGACGAACAGGCGGTTGGCCGGACCCTGGTCGGGCAGCGGCTGCTGCTGCGCCATCGCCGGGGTGCCGGCGCCCCCCGCCGCCACGGTGAACGCCGCCAGCGCCATGAGCAGGCTCATGGCGGCGGAGGCGGCAAGACGGCGGGCGAGGGCGGGCAGGATGGCCATGGCGGTGCGGAAACCCTGGTGCGCTAGAGGACGCGGGCGTAGTTGACGACACGCTGGACGTTCGGCAGCGTGCGGGCGTGCTCGATCACGCGGTCGAGCTCGCCCTGGTGGGTGGCCAGACCCATGAGATAGACGACGCCGTTGACGGTATCGATGCTGAAATTCTGGCTATGAATCTGCGAATCGAAGGTGAGCTTCGTGCGCAGTTGCGTCGTGATCCAAGTGTCGCGGGCGCTGTCCATGATGCCCGAGTCCGTGTCCACCTGGATCTCGTTGATGACTTCCTTGACGCCTTCCACCTGCCAGCACAGGCGCACGGCGTCGAGGCGCATCTGCGCGTCGGTGGCGCGGCCGGTCAGCAGCACGCGGCCCTGATCGACCGTCAGGCCGATGCGGCTGTGCATCTCCAGCGAGTGCTGGAACCAGAGGTGGTTGATGCGGGCCTTGATCTCGGTGTCCGAGGCGAAGCCGGACAGGCCCCGATGTTCGCTGGCCGCGACGACGGCGGTGCCCCCGGCGGCGCCCAGAACGACGGGCGCGCAGCCAGACGCAAGACCCGCGACAGCGGCCATTCCGACCAGCGCCCAAAGGCGGCCAAACCCTGACACGCTCTGCCTCCGATCCCCGGCCCGCCGAAAGAACGGGCGGGCGGAAAAAGTCATGCCGCAGGTGCGTTGGCAATGGGGAATCTTGGGAGTGTCAGGCTTCATCGTGGTTTTGTCCCAGGGTGATGCACGAATGTTTCACTCGCTGCGAGCGCGAAGGAATCCGGTCTAGGCGAAGGGGGCGCGCGTTACCAGCCCAGCGATTTCGCGCGCGAGAACGCGGGCGATCTTCTGCCGCGCCTTGGGGTCGCGCAGAATCGCCTCGTCCTTCGGATTCGACAGAAAACCGGTCTCCAGCAGAACGGACGGGATGTCCGGAGCCTTGAGCACCGCGAAGTTGGCTGAACGCATCGGGTTGTCCAGCAGCAGCATGTCCTTCCCGGCCCCCTTCACGATCGCATGCCGGGCCACCAACGCCGCGTGCTTGGTGTGGCGTGCCGTCAGGTCGAGCAGGATTTCCTTCACGGCCTTCTTGGCGTCCTTCACGTCGACCCCGCCCAGCCGGTCGACGGCGTTTTCCTTGTGCGCCAGGGCCGCCGCGAAGGAGTCGGAGCTTTTCTCGGACAGGGTGTAGGCGGACAGGCCGCGGGCCTCGCGGTTGGGCGCGCTGTCGGCGTGAATGGACACGAACAGGTCGGCCCGCGCCGCGCGCGCCGCGTCCACCCGCTCGCCGAGCGACAGGAAGCGGTCGCCGTCGCGGGTCAGCGTCACCCCCAGCTTGTGCTGCCGGGACAGGAGCCGCCCGACCTCCTGCGCGATGTGCAGGGTGATCTCTTTTTCCTGCGTGCCGCGGGCGCCGATGGCCCCTGGATCGATGCCGCCATGGCCGGGGTCGAGCACCACCATGCGTTGCCGCGCCGCCGGGCGGGGCTTGGTCTGGGCACCCGCGGCGTGCGGGAACAGCAAGGCGCCGGCCCCGGCGAAGGGGACGGTCAGCGCCAGTTGAAGAAGACGTCTGCGTTCCATTCGCCCCTGATTCCGCAAGGAGTTGGGGCCGCCGAAACCAAAAATCCCGAGCGCGATCGGAAAGGCGGCGTCCGGCCCGAAGAAGCTTGTGGTTGAGCCCAAGGTGTGAGCGTTAACCAATGGGGACGCGCAAAAGGGTTGTCAAGGCTGGGCGGGTTAGCTCCGCCAAATGTCGCGGCCAAGCCGTCATGGAGGAGCATTCCGACCTATGAAGATTCGACTCTTTCCAAGAATTCCTTGATGATAACTGCCGAAAGCGCTAAAATTTTAGAAATAAGCTCGGGAGGTGGCGATGTTGAGGAAAGCCTTGTTCAACATCATCCGGCAGGAGCAGCGCGAGGTCGAAGACGAACTCGAAAAGGAAGAGCGCCGCACGGCTCCCGACGTCGGTCGGGTGGTCGCGTTGCAGCGAGAGGTCACCGATCTGCGACGGGAACTGGAACATTACCGCGACGTGTGATCGCACGAATACGAACGAATCCGTCCACCGACCCCTTTCCTGCACCGGCGGGAAAGGGGTTTTCTGTATTCACACGCGCTTTTGCGATGCCTGTGCGGCGCAATATTTTGATTCTGCATCGCAGCATAGTTCTGCTTATTTTATGTGCAGTGATCGGGCGTCGTCTTAAGCCTTGACTGGAAATTAATCACACCAAAGCCGCAAAATCGCGGAACCGGTTGATCCAAAGCAATGGACCCAGCGGAAGCGCTTGGCAGACTTCCGGGGTAGCCTGTTTGTCACAGGGGCGATTCATCCCATCCGGCCAAGCACATGAATAGGCCGGAGCGGCGGGTTGCGGGTAAGGGCGAGACCGACGACGAACCGCTGGCACGCCGGTTGCGGAGTGCCAGTCCGAACGCTCCCTGCTCCCTGGATGGAGGGCTGCCCGATGACGAACGCTGTTTCGGACGCCTTGGCCGAAGACGCCCAGAACGTCCCCGTTCACTCCCTCGTGCCCACCGTGCGGCGCCGCCGCGGCGGCCAATTGACCGCCGGACTGTCGCTGGTTTCGCAACGCTACCTGCTGCTTCTGCGCTTTGCGGTCGTCAACGCCGCGGGCTTCACCCTTCTCGCCGCCGCCTGGGCGGAAGGGCTGATCGACCCGATCATCACCACCGACAGCACGCATCTGTGCCTGCTGATCCTCCTGGTCTTCCTGGCCGGGCTGGGGCTGTCGGCGCAGCGCATCCTGCGCACCAGCCGTGAATTGAACCGCGCCAAGGAGTTCGACCCTTCCGTCCCGTCGCGCGCCGCGCGCTATCTGGCGGAGGTCCGCGGACGGGATTCCGGGGCGCGGTCGATCGCCGCTTCCTCTTTGAAGTTCAAACTGTCGGCGCGCATCGGCACGGTGCGGCAGATCTCCTCGACTCTGGTGATCCTCGGTCTGATCGGGACGGTCATCGGCTTCATCATGGCCCTGTCGGGAGTCGACCCGGAAAAAGCCGGTGACGTCGCCGCCATCGGACCGATGGTGTCGAAGCTGATCGAAGGCATGGCCGTCGCGCTCTACACCACGCTGGTCGGCGGCGTCCTGAACATCTGGCTGAACATCAACATCGGCCTGCTGTCCGGCGCCACGGTGAACCTGATCACCGAGATCGTCGCCGTGGGGGAACGCCATGCAGGCCCTTGACCAGTTCGAGGAGGACGACGCTGGCACCGTCTTCCGCGACGTCATCACGCTGGCGCTCTGCGGCTTCGTGGCGGTGGTCATCCTGCTGCTTCCCCACATCCGGCCGGAGGCGAAGCAGGCCGACACGGCGGGCGTCGCGGCACCGGGCAACGTGATGGTCGAGGCCCGCTGGCCCGACGAGCTGGACGCCGATGTGGACCTGTGGGTGGAGGCTCCGGGCGACGTGCCGGTCGGCTATTCCAACAAGTCCGGCGTCATCTTCAACCTGCTGCGCGACGATCTTGGCCGCAACGCCGACCCGACGAAGCTGAATTACGAGGCCAGTTACAGCCGCGGCATTCCGCCCGGCGAATATGCGGTGAACCTGCACCTCTACCGCAACAAGGCGACGGTCTTCCCGGTCCCGGTCACCGTGGTGGTCAGCGCCAAGCGGCCGGACGGCGACAACGCGCGCCAGCTCCTCGCCACCACCGTCCAGCTGGACCGGGAGGGGCAGGAACTGACCGTCTTCCGCTTCAAGCTGACGGAGTCCGGTGAGTTGGTCGGCGACAGCGTGCACAGCCTTTACAAGCCCCTGCGCAGCGGGAGGAAATCATGACCCAACTGCTCGACTTCCAGGTCGCCGCGGTCGCGCTGGCCGCGACGCTCGCCACCATCGCCATCTGGGCGCCGCGCCGGCTGTGGGTGAAGGTGTCGGCGGTCGCCGTCTCCATCGGCTTCATGCCCGTCGCCTACGCCGGCATGGCCGACCTGCTGAGCAAGCCGAAGCCGGTCCGCATGGAATGGGCGCAGAGCGCCGCCGCCCAGGCCACCATTCTGGGCGCCCAGATCAAGGAGGGGCAGGGGATCTACCTGTGGCTCCAGCTGGAGGGCGGGGCCGAGCCGCGCTATTACAAGCTGGCCTGGGACCAGACGCTGGCCGAACAGCTCCAGCAGGCCATGCGCGAGGCGGAGAAGAACCGGTCCGGCATGGCGATGACGCTGCCCTTCGAAAACACGCTGGACCCCGACAAGCCGAAATTCTACGCCCTGCCGCAGCCCCAGCTTCCGGAAAAGAACGGCGAAGAGGGCGGGCCGGGGCCGATGGTCTACCGCCACCCCGGAATGGACGCCTGACGCGCTGGACGCGACCGGATTGTGACGCTGGGGACGGGTTCACTCATCCCAGCTTCACATACCCCCGCTCGATCACCCGTTCCGCCGCTTCGAAGACCGCCTGCATCTCCTCGTAGGCGCGGCGGACGCGGGCCAGTTCCTCGATGGCGGCGGCGTTGGGGTGTCGGTGATCCGCCACCTTCAACCCGGCCCGCAGATAGTCGGCCCGCAGTTCCGCCACCCGTACGGCCATGCGCAGGAAGGAGGTCTGGTTGAGGTTGGGAAGCTCGCGCCCCATCACCTCGCAGTTCGCTTCCAGGACCGCCGCTTCCATGTTTTCCAGGAAGTGCATGATCCGGTGCCGCGACGTGCTTTCCGCCGCTTCCGGCGTCAGCAGCTTGTCAACCTTGCCCTTGGCGTATTCGCCGATGATCTTGCCGCCCATGCCCATGGCTCGCCTCCGCGGTCGGCCCAATGCCGAAACGGTGCATTGTCGCATGGGAATCCTTACCAAATGCTGCCGAAGGGGCGTTCCGGTATTCCCACATTGCACGATGCATCCCGCGGACGATCGTGCTACGGAATCCGCCCTTGATTCCAGGTCGCAACGGTAGGCGCGAATGTCCGGCACCGCTTCTGAATACATCCTCACCGTCTCGTGCCCCGATGCCGTGGGCATCGTCTACGCCGTGTCGGGCTTCCTGGCCGAGCGGTCGTGCAACATCATCGACAGCGCGCAATTCGGCGACCGCGGGACCAATCTCTTCTTCCTGCGCATCCATTTCTCCGCCGAGCCGTCGGGGCCGTCACAGGCGGAGCTTGAGGCGGCCTTCGCCGAGCAGGTGGCCGAGCGTTTCGGCATGACCTGGAAGCTGCACGACGCCGGGCGGCGCCAGCGTGTGCTGATCATGGTCTCGAAGTTCGGGCATTGCCTGAACGACCTGCTGTACCGCTACCGCACCGGCTATTTGCCCATCGAGATCCCGGCCATCGTGTCCAACCACCGCGACTTCTACCAGCTCGCGGCGTGGCACAACATTCCCTTCCATTACCTGCCGGTGACCAACGACAGCAAGACCCAGCAGGAGGCCCGTCTGCTGGAGATCGCGGAGCAGGAAAAGATCGATCTGGTCGTGCTCGCCCGTTACATGCAGGTGCTGTCTCCGGCCCTGTGCGAGCGGATGGCCGGGCGGGTCATCAACATCCACCATTCCTTCCTGCCCAGCTTCAAGGGCGCCAAGCCGTACCATCAGGCGCACGCCCGCGGCGTGAAGCTGATCGGCGCCACCGCCCATTACGTCACCTCGAACCTGGACGAGGGTCCGATCATCGAGCAGGAGGCGGAGCGCGTCGATCACACGATGACGCCCGACGACCTGGTGGCCATCGGGCGCGACATCGAGAACATCGTGCTGGCTCGGGCGGTCCGCTATCATGTCGAACACCGCGTCCTGCTGAATGGCGGACGCACCGTGGTCTTCAAGTAGGCGGTCTTCAAGTAGGCGGTCTTCAAGTAAAGCGGTCTTCAAACCACGCCGGCTGGCCTCCGCACCCCTCTCGGAACCTCAATGCTTCATGGCGAGCGAGGCTTCCTCGGGATGGGGGGTGAAGACGGCGCGGGTGATCGCCTGTTCGATCTGCTCGCGCGTGAAGGGCTTGGGGATCACCGGGCCCAGATGCTCCACCCCCTGCTTGGCCAGCTCATTGGGGAAGGCGGTGACGAAAATCACCGGCAGGAAACGTTGGCGGCGAAGTTCCCGCGCCACCTCGATCCCGTTGTCGCCGTCGGCCAAACGGATGTCCATCAGGGCCAGCGTCGGCGAATGGCGGGAGGCCAGCGTCAGCGCCTCGTCCATGGTGGCTGCATTGCCGCAGACGGTGTGGCCCATGCCGCGCACCGTCTCTGCCAGATCGAAGGCGATGATGGCGTCGTCCTCGACGATCAGAATCGTTGCCGTCAGCTTCGACCGCACCCGCTCGCGCGCGAAGTTCAGCCGCTCCACGGCGTCTTCCGGGGCGATCCCCAGCACGGTGGCGGCGTCCGCGACCGGCAGGTCCTCCAGGTTGACCAGCAGGTAGAGCCGGCGGTCCATCTCGTCCAGACTGTGCAGCGCGGCTTCGACCGGATGGGCGCCGGGAGCGCCGGCCCGAGCGCCGGAACTGTCCTGCAACTGGTTCAGGTGCCGGTAGAGCGAGCCGCGCGAAGGGCCCGCCGCCGCCGGCCCGTCCAGGTACCATTCCAGCGTGCGCGTCACCAGGGCATCCCCCTGCTTCGACGTGCCGGTCAAGGCTCGCGCATAGCGTCGCAAGTAAGGCAGATGTTCCATCAGGTGGCGGGTGTTGTGATCCATGACGTTTTCCCCGTACCTCCAGCCAGTGCGGACCGCCGAGGTGCACCGGCTTGCCTGCCGCGTTTTCCGGACTTTGCCGAATGTTCCCGTCCGATCGCTTACAAAGTTAATTTCATATGGCGCAGTTCGCGCCGTATCGGGAGTGACGACGAAAGGGTTATTCGGGATAGCTTGATTGGATTAAGCCGCCTAACCGATCGGGCAGAGCTGTACTTCTTTTGCTTGGGCGCAAGGTCTCTTGGGTCAGCGCACGGCCGTTGGGTTCGCTGCCTGTGCGAGGGGAGTGGAACAATCGGCAAGGGACGGTTGTTGGGAAAGCCAATGGTGTGATTCCTCCCTGAACCGCCAGTCACTGCCGCCGCAGCGCCTGTCCCAACGGGGACGCGCCGGCGGCGTTTTTTTGCGGGGCAGCGAAAAAAGCAAGCGGGTGGGCTTGCGCGGGGATGAGTGCGATATTACTGACTGTCCCCGGCGTCGCGCACCGGTGGCGGAACGGCTTTGAAGCCGCCCGGCACCGCCTCGCCAGACCCATGCCTGTCGAACCGCGTATGCCAGAGCCGCGTATGACCGAACCAGACTTCGATCCGCCAGATTCAGATCCGTCGGTGACCGATGGCATGCCGCCGGACGAACTGGCGGATTTCCACGCTTGGCGGCAGCGCGTGGTCGGCACCAACATTTCCGACAAGACTCTGTTGGCGACCGACTATCTCAATCACTTCAACGAAATCGTGATGCTGATCGAGATGATTCCGGACATGCCGGACATGCTGGAGGAATGCCTGATCTGGCAGCCCAAGACCTATCAGGAGCATTTCCGCGACAGCGGCTTCTCGGACAAGGACTTGGCCATCGAGGCGTACGGCCACGTCCCTGCCAAGTTCAAGCGGCCCTTCGAGGACACCATCGCCCAGGCGCATCAGGTGGTCCGCCACACGCTGGAGCGCGTGTCCGTCGACATCCAGGATGGGGCGAGCGACAAGCTGCGGATGGACTGCCAAACCTCCGTCGCGATGATCCACCGAATCATCCAGGTCGCCAATGGCATCATCCACGGCACCGCCCACGTCATGGAGCAGGCCGAAATCGACTTGTATCTGAGCGCCGAGTAGGCTGCGTCGCGCTCGGGATGAAAGCGCCCGAACCCTGCGCAGATGATTATTGCTTGTGCACCAAGCATTCTTTCCTTGCATGGCTCAAAAGCCGAGCGTCCAACTACAGTAAGCCTTCGAACGAAGAGGAGGCGGCGCTGCGGCGGATGCCTCCCACCGGGAGTGGAGACAGACCGTGAAGGGACCCGCCACCGCAGCGGCCGAAGCATCGGCCGGGGCGCAGGGGGACGTGTCGGTCGATGTGGAGGCAGCGGCTGACCTTGCCGCCTCCCCGGAGATGCGCCTCTGGTTGCGTCTTTCGGCGTGCGCCGTTCTGATCGGCGCCCGGCTGCGCAGCCGTCTGCGCGACGAGTTCAGCACCACCCAGCCGCGTTTCGACCTGCTGTGTCTGCTCGACCGCCAGCCGGAGGGGCTGACGATGGGAGAACTGTCGAAGCGCATGATGGTCACCAACGGCAACGTCACCGGCATTGTAGAACGGTTGACCACGGACGGGCTGGTTACGCGCGCCGCGGCGTCGAATGACCGTCGCATGCAGTTCGTCCGGATCACTCCCGAAGGCAGCGCCCTGGCGCAGGCCATCGCGGCGGCGCAACGCCGCTGGCTGGCCGAGCTGACGGGGGGAATGCCCCACAGCGACGTGGTCCAGTTGATGGGGCTGTTGGGAAAGCTCAAGAACACGGTGCGCGGCGGAGGCGTCAGGGGATGATCCGGTCCGGTCATATCGACAGTTTCACCCGCGACCGGCTGCCGCCGCCGGAGCAGATGCCCGATTTTTCCTACGACCGGCCCGAACTCACCTATCCCGAGCGTCTCAACGCCGCCGCGGCCCTGCTGGACGTCTGGCGGGAGCGCGGCTGGGACGAACGGCCCTGCGTCATCGGAAACGGCGACGTCTGGAGCTATGGCCGCTTCCGCGACACGGTGGACCGCATCGCGCGCCTGCTGACCGAACGGTTTGGCATCGTTCCGGGCAACCGGGTTCTGGTGCGCGGGACCAACACGCCGATGCTCGCCGCCTGCTGGCTGGCGGTGCTGAAGGCCGGCGCGGTGGTGGTGCCGACCATGCCGCTGCTGCGCGCGACGGAATTGGAAAGCATCATCGAGCGCGCCGCCGTCTCGCTGGCGCTGTGCGACGCGCGCTTCGCCAGGGATCTCACCGCGGCGGCGCAATCGATGGGCGGAGGGATGCCCGTCGTGACCTTCAACGGCGGCGACCTGGAGGGGCGGCTGGAGGAAACAGACGCCGGCTTCGCCGCGGTGGACACCGCCGCCGACGACGTGGCGCTGATCGCCTTCACCTCCGGCACCACGGGCAAGCCCAAGGCGACCGCGCATTTTCACCGCGACCTTCTGGCGGTGGCCGACCTGTCGCCGCAATCGCTGCTGAAGACCGGCGGCGACGACGTGTTCTGCGGCACGCCGTCGCTCGCCTTCGCATACGGCCAGGGTGGGATGCTGCTGTTCCCGCTGCGGGTGGGGGCGTCGGTCGTGCTGCTGGACCGGGCCACGCCGGAACGTCTGCTGGAGATGACCGCCCGGCACAAGGCGACGGTGATGTTCACCGTGCCGACCGTCTACCGCGCCATGACCGCGCGCATCGAGGAGGAACCGGCCCTGGCCGATGGGCTGCGGACGTTGCGCGCCTGCGTCTCGGCGGGGGAGCCGCTGCCCGCCACCACGCTGGAGGGCTGGCAGGCGGTGACGGGGATGGAGATCCTCGACAGCTTCGGTACCACGGAGATGCTGAACGCCGTCCTGCATTCGCCGCCCGGCGCCGTCCGGCCCGGCGCCACCGGGACGGTGGTTCCGGGATACGAAGCCCGCGTGGTCGACGACAGCCTGACCCCGTTGCCCCCCGGCCAGATCGGACGGCTGGCCGTGCGCGGCCCGACCGGCTGCATCTATCTGGACGACCCGCGCCAGGAGAACTACGTGCAGGGCGGCTGGAACCTGACCGGTGACGCCTTCCGCATGGATGAGGACGGCTATTTCTGGTATCACGCGCGGACCGACGACCTGATCGTCTCCGCCGGCTACAAGATTTCCGGCTTGGAGGTGGAGGACGTCCTGCTTGGCCACGAGGCGGTGGAGGAATGCGCGGTGATCGCGGCGCCCGATCCGCTGCGCGGCTCCATCCCCAAGGCCTTCATCGTCACCCGCGACGGCGTGCGGCCCAGCGACGATCTGGCGGAACGGCTGCAATGCTACGTCAAGGACCGGATCGCCCCCTACAAGTACCCCCGCGCGGTGGAGTTCCTGGAGCAGTTGCCGCGGACGGAAACGGGCAAGATCCAGCGCTACAAGCTGCGGCAGAGGGAATGGGTCGAGAACGAGGATTGACCACAGACCGGGCGGCCCACACACCGTTGGTGCAGTTCCTGCTCTTCGCGGTGGTCGGCTGCGCCGCGGCGGTCGGCCATTACGGCGTGCTGATCGCCCTGTCGGAACTGGCGGCGGCTCCGCCGGTCCTGGCCTCGGCGGCGGGATACCTCGTCGGCGGCGTCATCAGCTACCTGCTGAACTACGGCCACGTCTTCCGCAGCGAGCAGGATCATCTGCCCACCGCCACGAAGTTCGTGGCCGTCGCGGCGGTTGGGCTGTGCGTGAACAGCGCCATCATGTGGGCCTTGGCGCAGCGGCTGGGCCTGCATTACCTGCCGGCCCAGCTCACCGCCACGGCGCTGGTGATGCTGTGGAGCTTCGGTGCGAACCGCTATTGGACCTTCAAGGCCGGATCGCCTGCCGGCTGAACATTGGGGCGGGCAATGAAGGAATGGCGGTGCGGCGTCGGGCCGATGTTCTTCGCCAGACGATCGCCCCGCAACCCGGCGGCGGACAGCCGGGCCTGCAACTCCACCGGCGTATAGGTGGAGAAGCCGGCCTCGCGCCGGATGCGGCGGTAGTCGGACAGGGCCATGCGCCCCAGCCCCATCAGCGCCGCCATCAGGAAGCCGTGCCGGCGCGCCATGCCGAGCTGGCTGGCGATGTCGCGCAGCATCGGCGTGTCGGGCTCCACCACGTCGGCGATCAGGATGCGCCCCCGTGCGCCGATCAGATGGCGCCACCGGTGAAGGACGCCCTCCAACTCCTCGCGCGGGATGTATTGCAGCACGGAGACGGCCAGCACCAGATCGACGCTGCCCGTCGGCAGGGCGGCGAGGTCATCGTCGTCGAGAACCCGGATTCCCAGATGGCCGGACAGCCGCTCACGCAGGCGTTGCCGCACCGCAGGGGCGGCGTCGTACAGCCAGACGTTTCGGCAGCGCTTGGCCATCGCCTCCGCCGCCAGCGCGTCGCCGCAGCCGAAATCCAGGACGGTCCCCCCCTCTGGAAGATGGGCGTCGAGGTCGTTCTGCAGGCAGGCGAAATGCGCTTCCAGATTGCGTTGATTCGCGTAGATGGCGTTGGGCCGGTTCCAGAAATCGACCCAGCCGCTGGAACCCCGGCCGCCCGGTGGCCCGGACGTCATCCCGTTGTTCCGCCCGTTGTTCAGCATGTCCCGCATCCCTTTTTGTGGGCCGTTTCTTGCCGAGGGGAGCGTGTTGTTCGTCTCTTCACAGGGAAGAGCCCCCTCGATCCGACCGTGTCGTAATCATGGTAAGTGCGAACAATCGGAACGGTCAAGAATGACCGGCGGGGACTATGCCGCCAGGGGAGGGCGAAGAAGCGGGAGGTTGTGTCAGGGCGCCGGGAACCCGGCGAAGCGGGTGAGCCGAATGTTTTTCTCCGCGAGCAGGGTGGCGAAGGCTGGGCTCTTGAGATAGTCGTGCTCCACCTTGCGCTGGTCCACCAGCGGGTCGGCGCGGCGCAGGGCCTCGTCCGGAATGCCGGGATGGACCATCACCAGCAGCCGCCCGGCGGGGCGGTCCAGGAACCGCGCCATCAGCTCCGGGAAGGGTTGGCGTCCGGAAAAGTCGTAGACCCCGGCGAAGCGGTCGTTGGCGGGAATGCCGCGCGTCCGCGCCAGCCGCGCCAGCCCGCCGCCGAGCCCGCCGATCAGCAACGTTTTCGGCACTGCCACGCCGCGGCGCAGGACGGCACCCACCGGCTCCCCGCACAGGCGGACATAGGCGCCGGGCAGGGCGGCCAAGGCGTCGGCGACCGCATTCCGCACGGTGGGAAGTTGGTGGACGTGCTGGTGGCCGTCGATATAGGCGGGCGGGCCGCCCCAGGCCGCGGAGAAGGCATCAAGCTGGCGGGCCAACTCCTCCCGGATTTCCTTGGGATCGAGGCCGCCGCTGCAGGCCAGTGTCATCAGCCGTCCCAGTGGCGGCAGCTTCCCGTCCGGCGCCAGCTTGGGCAGGGAACCCAGCGGCGGCTGGTCGGTCAGGGTGAAATGCAGCCCGACGTCGGCCTTGCCGGCCAGTTCCTTCAGGGGCGCCGCCCCCTCCGCCCAATAGGGGCAGAGCGTCATGGCCGAGGTCGCCGTCAGGCGCCCGGCGGCGATGAGGTCGCGGATGGCCTCGTTGACGCCCGGCGACAAACCGTAGTCATCGGCGCAGAGCAGGACCGGATGCGCGGAACGCGGGGCTGGGGTGGTGTCGGTGTCGGGCATGGCGATGTAAGGTGGGAGCGAAAGCGGCGCAAAGCCGGGGAGGGGATGATGGAGTGGGACAGCCTGTGGTTCAACGGTCATGCGGCCACCATGGCTCCGGGAGGCGTCCTGCGGGACGCGGCGATCGCCGTGCAGGACGGGCGGATCGCCTGGATCGGCGCCGCCAAGGACCGCCCCGCCGGTCGCGCCGCCGAGGAGCATGACCTGGGCGGGCGCTGGGTCACGCCGGGGCTGATCGACTGCCACACCCATCTGGTCTTCGGCGGCAACCGCGCCCGCGAGTTCGAGATGCGGCTGGAGGGCGCCACCTACGAGGAGATCGCGCGGGCCGGGGGCGGCATCGCCTCGACCGTCGCCGCCACCCGCGCCGCCGACGAGGATGGCCTGATCGCCGGCGCCGCCGTGCGCCTGCAACGGCTGCTGGCCGAGGGCGTGACGGTGGTGGAGGTGAAGTCCGGCTACGGCCTCGACCTCGCCACGGAGCGGCGGATGCTGCGCGCGGCGCGGGCGCTGGGCGAGCGCTTCCCCGTCACGGTGCGGACGACCGGGCTGGCCGCCCACGCCCTGCCGCCGGAGTTCGCCGGGCGGGCCGACGACTACATCGCCCTGGTCTGCGACGAGATTCTGCCCGCCCTGGCCGTGGAGGGGCTGTTGGACGCGGTGGACGCCTTCTGCGAACGGATCGCCTTCTCGCCGGAGCAGACGGCCCGCGTGTTCGACACCGCGCGGCGGCTTGGCCTGCCGGTGAAGCTGCACGCCGACCAGCTCTCGGACGGCGGCGGGGCCGCGCTGGCCGCCCGCTATACGGCGCTGTCCGCCGACCATGTGGAGCACACCGGCGAGGAGGGCGCGCGGGCGATGGCCGCGGCGGGGACGGTGGCGGTGCTGCTGCCCGGCGCCTTCTACACGTTGCGCGAGACCAAGCTGCCGCCCATCAAGCTGTTCCGGCGCCATGGCGTGCCGATGGCGGTGTCCACCGACTGCAACCCCGGCACCTCGCCCGCCGTGTCGCTCCTGCTGATGCTGAACATGGCCTGCACCCTGTTCCGCCTGACTCCGCAGGAGGCGCTGGCCGGAGTCACCCGCAACGCCGCCCAGGCCCTGGGCATGGCCGCGACCCACGGCACGCTGGAGCCCGGCAAGGCCGCCGATTTGGCGGTGTGGGACGTCGGCGACCCGGCGGAGCTGTGCTACTGGCTGGGCGCCAACCCCTGCGCCGCGGTGGTGCGGGGCGGGCGGCTGGTGAAATCGCTCCAGGCGTAGGCTATCATCGGGGCAACGCGGACGGAGGTGACCCGGCATGTAGCCCTCTCCCCGGAGGGAAGAGGGGACCTCCAATGCAACGCCACTGTTCCCGTCTGAAAACAACAAACGCATCAAGCAAAATTCGAGAGGGACGAGTCACATGTCCGACACCAAGCCGCCGGCCAACCGCCGCGTCATCCGGGCGCCGCACGGCACGGAACTGTCCGCCAAGTCCTGGCTGACCGAGGCGCCGCTGCGCATGCTGATGAACAACCTCGACCCCGACGTCGCGGAGAACCCGGACGAGCTGGTGGTCTATGGCGGCATCGGGCGGGCGGCGCGGAACTGGGACTGCTTCGACGCTATCGTGGCGTCGTTGAAGACCCTGAACGAGGACGAGACGCTGCTGGTCCAGTCGGGCAAGCCGGTCGGCGTCTTCCGCACCCACGCCGATGCGCCGCGCGTGCTGATCGCCAACTCCAACCTCGTGCCGCACTGGGCGACCTGGGACCATTTCCGGGAGCTGGATGCCAAGGGCCTGATGATGTACGGCCAGATGACCGCCGGGTCCTGGATCTACATCGGCAGCCAGGGCATCGTGCAGGGCACCTACGAGACCTTCGTGGAAGTCGGGCGGCGGCATTACGGCGGCGATCTGAAGGGCCGCTGGATTCTGACCGGCGGGCTGGGCGGCATGGGCGGCGCGCAGCCGCTGGCCGCGACCATGGCCGGGGCGTCGATGCTGGCCGTGGAATGCTCTGCCCGCAGCATTGAGCGGCGTCTGGAAACCAAGTATCTCGACCGCTCGGCCACCAGCCTCGACGAGGCCATGACGATCCTGTGGGAGGCCCAGGCCGCCGGCACGGCGGTGTCGGTCGGTCTGCTCGGCAATGCCGCGGAGGTGTTCCCGGAACTGGTGCGCCGCGCCAAGACCGACCCGCGCTTCCGCCCCGATGCGGTGACCGACCAGACCAGTGCCCACGACCCGCTGAATGGCTATCTGCCCGCGGGCTGGACGATGGAGGAGGCCGAGACGAAGCGCCGCAGCGACCCGGCGGCGGTGGTCGCGGCGGCCAAGGCGTCGATGGCGGTCCATGTCCGCGCCATGCTGGATTTCCACGCCATGGGCGTGCCGACCCTGGACTACGGCAACAACATCCGGCAGGTCGCCAAGGACGAGGGGGTGGCCGACGCCTTCGCCTTCCCCGGCTTCGTCCCGGCCTACATCCGGCCGCTGTTCTGCCGCGGCATCGGTCCGTTCCGCTGGGCCGCCCTGTCCGGCGATCCGGAGGACATCTACCGCACCGACGCCAAGGTGAAGGAGCTGATCCCCGACAACCCGCACCTGCACAACTGGCTGGACATGGCGCGCGAGCGCATCCGCTTCCAGGGCCTGCCGGCGCGCATCTGCTGGGTGGGTCTGGGCGACCGGGCGCGGCTCGGCCTCGCCTTCAACGAGATGGTGGCGAAGGGCGAGCTGAAGGCCCCCATCGTCATCGGGCGCGACCATCTCGACAGCGGCTCGGTCGCCAGCCCGAACCGCGAGACGGAGGGGATGATCGACGGCTCGGACGCGGTGTCCGACTGGCCGCTGCTGAACGCGCTGCTGAACTGCGCCTCGGGGGCGACCTGGGTGTCGCTGCACCATGGCGGCGGCGTCGGCATGGGCTTCAGCCAGCATTCCGGCATGGTCGTCGTC
Source organism: Azospirillum sp. P4_B5 (assembly GCF_056402275.1). Lineage (NCBI taxonomy): Bacteria > Pseudomonadati > Pseudomonadota > Alphaproteobacteria > Rhodospirillales > Azospirillaceae > Azospirillum > Azospirillum sp. P4_B5. The sequence continues at coordinate 235,656 of NZ_JBFUHT010000004.1, read as the reverse complement.
GCCGACGGGACGGACGCCGCAGCCAAGCGGCTGGAGCGGGTGCTGACCAACGATCCGGGCACCGGCGTGATGCGCCACGCCGACGCCGGCTATGACATCGCAAAGGACTGCGCCAAGGAGCAGGGGCTCACGCTTCCGATGATCGGCTGAGGGGCTTGGCTGGGGTGGTGCGCGGCGGCAGGGTCGCCAGCGCCACCCCCGGCAGCACCAGAAGCACGCCCAGCAGGTGGAACATCTGTAGTTGTTCCCCCAGCAGCGCCCAGGCCGCCACCGCCGCCCACAGCGGCATGACGTAGAGCGAGGTGCCGGCCCGCGCCGGACCCATCAGGTTGATCGTCTTCTGGTAGGTCAGGAAGGCCAGGACGGAGGCGAAAAGCGCCACCCCGGCGATGCGGATGGCGGCGTCCAGGCTCAGAGGCACGGGGCGCAGGGTCAGCGTCTCCCACGCGTAGAAGGGGGCGAGCACGACGACCCCGGCCAGCGCGTTCGCCGCGAACACCGTCACCACCGGCAACGAACTGCGGGTCTGGCGCAGCAGCACCGTGTAGACCGCCCACGTCGCCGACCCCACCAGGATCAGCAGGTCGCCGGCGTTGAAGGACAGATGGAGCAGCGCCTGCGTGTCGCCGCGGGTCAGGATCACCAGCACGCCGGCCATGGCGACGGCGATTCCCGCGGCCTGCCGCGGCGTCACCTTTTCGCGCAGCCACAGGGCGGCGATCATCAGGATGATGACCGGGCTGGTGGCGTAGATCAGCGCGGCGTTGGTCGCGCTGGTGCGCTCCAGCCCCATGTAGACGACGGCGCCGCAAACGCCCTGGGCCAGCGCGCCCAGCAGAAGAAAACGCTTCCACGAGGCGCGCAGGACGTGGCGGTGCTGGATCAGGCCGGGCAGGGCCAGCGGCAGGATCATCAGGAAGGCCAGCACCCAGCGCCAGAAGGCCAGCCCGACCGGCGGCACGATGGAGGCCGCGGCCCGCCCGAACACCACGTTGGAGGCGAAGAAGGCCGAGGAGAGCAGATACAGGGCATAGGCTGTGAAGACGGCGTTGGTCTTCGCGGTGTGGGGCGGCTGGCGGTCCATGGGGCGTCCGGAGCGTGTCGGTGGGCGTCTTACGGAGCCTGCGGCCCCAGCAGCATCACCAGCTTGTAGTCGGATCGTCCGGCGGGGCACAACGTCACTTGTTCGTAGACCAGCGTCCCGTCCTGGGGATGGGTGAAGCCACGCGTGCCGCCCTCGCGCTCCAGCACGCCCTGGTCCTCCCACAGCCGGGCGAAGCGGGGGGAGTCGGCGCGCAGGCCGTCGACCAGGGCGGTCACCTCCGCATCCCCGGCGCGGCGGGCGGTGTCGGCGCGGAACTCGGCGAGCAGGCGGCGGGCGCGGTCCTCCCAGTCGGCGATGAAGCCTCGCGCGGTGGGGTTGAGGAAGACATAGCGCAGCAGGTTCCGCTCCGCCCCGCCCAGCCAGCCGGAGAAGAGATGCGCCGCAGGGGCGTTCCAGCCGCGGGCGTTCCAGACGCGGTCGAGCAGATAGGCCGGCGCCGTCATCGACTCCAGCGCCGCGAGCAGCGGAGCCGGGGGCTGGTCCGATCCGTCCGTCACGTCGGCGTCGGGATCGCGCTTGCGCGACAGCTCGAACAGGTAGGCGCGCTCCGCCGCGGTCAGCCGCAGCGCTCCGGCGATGCGCCCCAGCGCCTGGGGAGAGACGGAGACCTCGCGCCCCTGTTCCAGCCAGGTGTACCAGGTCGGGCTGAGGCCGCAGAGCTGGGCGGCCTCCTCCCGCCGCAGGCCGGGCGTGCGGCGGCGGGCGGACCCGGTCTGCGGGATGCCGGCCTCCGCCGGGGTCAGCCGCTCCCGGTGGGCGCGCAGGAAGGCGCCCAGCCGGTGCCGCGCGTCGTCGTCGGAACTCATGGTGGCAGCGCTTATACCAGGATAAGCGCTTGCCTTGTACCAGTTTGCCGGACGGCCGATGCTGGGGCATCGAGACAAGTCCGCCCCAACGAACACGAACGGGAATTGCCATCATGACCAACAGCCACCACGGCGTCGTCGCCGCACAGTACGGCCAGCGCGCCGACGCCTATGTGACCAGCGCCGTCCACGCCTCGGGCGCCGACCTGGACCAGATCGAGGACGCGCTGCGCGGCAGGAACGCGGCCCGCGTGCTGGATCTCGGCTGCGGCGGTGGCCATGTCGCCTACCGTGCCGCCCCCCACGCCGCCGCGGTGGTGGCGGTGGACGTCACCGCCCCGATGCTGGAGGCGGTGGCCCGCAACGCGGCGGAGCGCGGCCTGACCAACATCACCACCACCCAGGCCCCCGCCGAACGCCTGCCCTTCCCGGAGGGCCATTTCGACGTGGTGCTGAGCCGCTTCAGCGCCCATCACTGGCTGAACGCCGAGGCCGGCCTGCGCGAGGCGCGGCGGGTTCTGGCCCCCGGCGGGCGGGCGGTCTTCGTGGACATCGTGTCGCCGGGGCATCCGCTGCTGGACACCCACCTCCAGGCGGTGGAGCTGCTGCGGGACACCTCGCACGTCCGCAACTACAGCGCCGCGGAATGGATGGCCGCCCTGTCCCGCGCCGGCTTCGCGGTGACCGGCCTGACGCCGCGCCGCCTGCGCATGGAGTTCGCCGTCTGGACCGCCCGCACCTCCACCCCCGACCTGCGCGCCCAGGCCATCCGCGCCCTGCAGGACCACGCCTCCGACGAGGTGCGCCGCCACTTCGACATCCTGGAGGATGGCAGCTTTCTCCTGGACAGCCTGACCATCGAAGCGGAGGCTTGCTGACCACAAGAATAGGACGGGGGAGGGGGCGGCGATGGGTGACGTTCGTGTACGAAAGGCCGGTCCGGCCGATGCGGGCACGGTCACCGGCCTCGTGGCGGCTCTGCTGTCGGAACTCTCCGCCGGGCAGAACGACACGCCGCGTGCCGTCATGCTCGCCGTCGCCGAATCCCTGCTGAGCGGCGACGGCCTGTCCTGCACGGTCTTCCTGGCCGAGGACCGGGCGGGGCGCCCGCTCGGCGTCGCGACCCTGTCGGAGGGGGCCTGCATCTCCACGTTGGGCCGGTTCGGGACGATCCGGGAATTGTACGTGACGCCGGAGTCGCGCTCCGCCGGGGTGGGGCGTCTGCTGATCCGGGCCGTTCTCGACCATGGCCGCGCCCATCGCTGGACACGCGTGGAGGTGGGGGCGCCGTCCGCCGCGGACTGGCCGGATTCCTTGCGTTTCTACCAGCGCGAGGGCTTCACGGAAATCGGGCCGCGATTGAAATTCCGCTTGGCCTGAAACCTCCCGTGGAGCTTGCGTGATGCCGCTTGGTTGCGTGTTGACAGACGATTCGGCCACGCGCCAAATGAACCCGCATCACCGGCCGCCGAAAAGAACGGGCGGCCATTCGACCGAACACGGGAGGTTGTTAGGAATGAAGCGCATCCTGCTGGGTGCCGGGCTCGGCGTTGCCGCCACCTTGGCGCTTGCTGCGCCGGCCCAGGCCGCCAAGACCCTCGTCTATTGCTCCGAGGGCAGCCCCGAAAACTTCAACCCGATGGTCAACACGACCGGAACGAGCTTCGACGTCTCGCTGCCCGTGTACAACAACCTCGTGCAGTTCGAGTACGGCGGCACCAAGGTGGTCCCGGGCCTCGCCGAGAAGTGGGAGGTGTCGGAGGACGGGCTGACCTACACGTTCCACCTGCGCAAGGGTGTGAAGTGGCACAGCAACAACGACTTCAAGCCGACCCGCGACGCCAACGCGGACGACGTTCTGTGGTCGTTCAACCGTCAGTGGAAGAAGGATCATCCCTTCCACAAGGTGTCCGGCGGCGCCTATGACTACTTCAACGACATGGCGATGCCCGACCTGCTGAAGTCGATCGAGAAGGTCGACGACTACACGGTCAAGTTCACGCTGAACAAGGTCGAGGCGCCCTTCATCGCCAACCTGGCGATGCCCTTCGCGCCCATCCAGTCCGCCGAATACGCCGAGGCCCTGCAGAAGAAGAACCAGATCGACAAGATCGATCAGGCGCCGATCGGCACCGGCCCGTTCCAGTTCGTCGCCTACCAGAAGGACGCGGTCATCCGCTACAAGGCGTTCGAGCCGTATTGGGGCGGCAAGGCGCAGCTCGACAACCTCGTCTTCGCCATCACGCCCGACGCCGCCGTCCGCTACGCCAAGCTGAAGGCCGGCGAGTGCCACATCGTGCCGTACCCGAACCCGGCCGATCTGGAGGCGATGAAGAAGGACGCCGCCATCAATCTGATGGAGCAGGAAGGCCTGAACGTCGGCTATCTGGCTTTCAACGTCACCAAGAAGCCGTTCGACGACGTGCGCGTCCGCCGCGCGCTGAACATGGCCATCGACAAGAAGGCCGTGGTCGACGCGGTGTACCAGGGCGCCGGCGTCCCGGCGAAGAACCCGATCCCGCCGACCATGTGGTCGTACAACAAGGAGATCGAGGACTACCCGTACGATCCGGAGCGCGCCAAGAAGCTGCTGGCCGAGGCCGGCTTCCCGGACGGCTTCGAGACCGACCTGTGGGCCATGCCGGTGCAGCGCCCCTACAACCCCAACGCCAAGCGCATGGCCGAGATGATGCAGGCGGACCTCGCCAAGGTCGGCATCAAGGCCAAGGTCGTGCAGTACGAGTGGGGCGAGTACCGCAAGCGCCTCCAGGCCGGCGAGCACCAGATGGGCATGCTGGGCTGGACCGGCGACAACGGCGACCCCGACAACTTCCTGCACGTCCTGCTCGGCTGCGAGGCCGCGCGTCCGGGCGGGTCGAACATCGCCAAGTGGTGCTACAAGGAGTTCGACGACCTCGTCCTCCAGGCCAAGCGCACCACCGACATCGCCGCCCGCACCAAGCTGTACGAGCAGGCGCAGGTCATCTTCAAGGAAGAGGCCCCGTGGCTGACCGTCGCGCACTCGGTCGTGCACATGGCGCTGAGCAAGATTGTGGTTGATTACAAGATGGACCCGTTCGGCATCCATCGCTTCTACGGCGTCGATTTGAAACAATAAACTCAGCGTAGCAAGCGGCTTTACAAAGCGGTGGCCGGGGCATTAAACCCCCGGCTTCCCTTTGCGGATGCAGAGGTAAAAAGGGGGCCGCGGCCCCCTTGCTTTCGTTTCGAGCCCCCGGTGACGATCCGATGCTACGCTTCATCCTGACGCGGGTGAGCTTGGTGATTCCGACCTTTCTCGGCGTCACCTTCCTGACCTTCCTTCTGATCCGCCTTGTCCCCGGCGACCCCATCGAGGTGCGCGTGGGCGAGCGCGGCATCCCCCCCGAACGGCTTCTCGAACTGCGGCACGAGCTGGGGCTGGACCGGCCCCTGTGGCAGCAGTTCCTCGACTACATCGGCGGCGTCCTCCAGGGCGACCTCGGCGTGTCGCTGGTGACGCGCAATTCGGTGTTCAGCGAATTCGTGACGCTGTTCCCGGCGACGCTGGAACTGGCCGCACTCGCCATGCTGTTCGCCACGGTGGTCGGCCTGCCCGCGGGAATCATCGCGGCGGTGCGGCGCGGCTCGATCTTCGACCATGGCGTGATGGGCATCAGCCTGACCGGCTATTCCATGCCGATCTTCTGGTGGGGCCTGCTGTTGATCCTGTTCTTCTCGGTGGGGCTGGGCTGGACTCCGGTGTCCGGGCGGCTCGACCTGCTCTATTACGTGGAGCCGGTGACCGGCTTCATGCTGATCGACACGCTGATGGCCGGCGAATACGGCGCCTTCTGGTCGGCGCTGCACCACCTCATCCTGCCGATGATCGTTCTCGGCACCGTTCCGCTGGCCGTCGTGGCGCGCATGACGCGCTCCGCCATGCTGGAGGTGCTGGGCGAGGACTACATCCGCACCGCAAAGGCCAAAGGGCTGGCGGGGAGGCGGGTGATCGGCCTGCACGCCCTGCGCAACGCGCTGATCCCCGTGGTCACCGTGATCGGCCTCCAGGTGGGCACGCTGCTCGGCGGCGCGATCCTGACCGAAACCATCTTCTCCTGGCCCGGCGTGGGCAAATGGCTGATCGAGAGCATCAACCGCCGCGACTATCCGGCGCTCCAGGGCGGGGTGCTGCTGATCGCGACGACGGTGATGACCGTGAACCTGCTGGTGGACGTTCTCTACGGCGTCCTGAACCCCCGCATCCGCCATTCGCGGTGAGGTGAGCCATGACGACTCCTACGACGACGGGCGTTCCGGAGACTCTTCCGGCCGCTTCTCCGCCGGTTTCCCAGCCGCCGCACCCGCTGGTCGAGTTCTGGTACCATTTCCGGCAGAACAAGGGGGCCATGGCCGGCCTCGCCGTGATCCTGCTGATCGCGGTGGTCGCGCTGTTCGCCGAGCTGGTGGCGCCGCACGATCCCAACATCCAGTACCGCGACGCCATCCTGGTGCCGCCGGTCTGGCAGGAGGGCGGGCGCTGGGCCTTCCTTCTCGGCACCGACGACATCGGGCGCGACATGCTGTCCCGCCTGATCTTCGGGGCGCGGCTGTCGATGATGATCGGCCTGATCGTCGTCACGCTGTCGCTGGCGGTCGGGCTGGCGCTGGGCATGATCGCCGGCTTCTTCGGCGGAGTCACCGACGCGCTGGTGATGCGCTTCATGGACATCCTGCTGTCGCTGCCCAGCCTGCTTCTGGCCGTGGTGGTGGCGGCGATCCTCGGGCCGGGGCTGGTCAACGCCATGCTGGCCGTGTCCATCGTGGTCATCCCGCACTACGCCCGCCTGACCCGCGCCGCGGTGATGGCGGAAACGAGCAAGGATTACGTCATCGCCTCCCGCGTCGCCGGGGCCGGGCCGCTGCGGCTGATGCTGGTGGTCATCCTGCCGAACTGCGTGGCGCCGCTGATCGTCCAGGCGACGCTGGGCTTCTCCACGGCGATCCTGGACGCCGCGGCGCTGGGCTTCCTGGGCCTGGGCGCGCAGCCGCCGACGCCGGAGTGGGGCACCATGCTGGCCTCCTCCCTCCAGTTCCTCCAGCGCGCCCCCTGGGTCGTCACCTGGCCCGGCGTGGCCATCCTGGTGACGGTGCTGGCCTTCAACCTGCTGGGCGACGGGCTGCGCGACGCGCTCGACCCCAAGCTGAAACGCTGAACCCTTCTATTTCTGGGCTGCCATGCCTCTTCTCGATATCAAGAACCTGTCCGTCGAGTTCACCACGCGCGCCGGCACCTTCCGCGCCGTGGACGGGATCGACCTCACCGTGGACGAGGGCGAGGTCGTGGGCATCGTCGGCGAGTCCGGGTCCGGCAAGTCCGTGACCTCGCTCGCCGTGATGGGCCTGCTCGGCTCCAACGGCACGGTGGTCGCCGACCGCATGCAGTTCGGCGGCAAGGACCTCATGGCGATGAGCCCGTCGCAGCGCCGGAAGATCACCGGCAAGGACGTGGCCATGGTCTTCCAGGAGCCGATGACCAGCCTGAACCCCTGCTTCACCGTCGGTTTCCAGATCATGGAGACGCTGAAGGTGCATGAGGGGCTGTCCGGCAAGGCGCTGCGCAACCGCGCCATCGAGCTGCTGGAGCAGGTCGGCATCCCGGCCCCGGAAAGCCGCCTGTCGGCCTTTCCGCACCAGCTCTCCGGCGGCATGAACCAGCGCGTGATGATCGCCATCGCCATCGCCTGCAACCCGCGCCTGCTGGTCGCGGACGAGCCGACCACGGCGCTCGACGTGACCATCCAGAAGCAGATCCTCGACCTGCTGGTCCGCCTCCAGAAGGAGCGGGGCATGGCGCTGATCCTCATCACCCACGACATGGGCGTGGTGGCGGAGACGGCGCAGCGGGTGGTCGTCATGTACGCCGGGCAGGTCGCCGAGACGCGCCCGGTGGACGCCCTGTTCAAAGCGCCGCGCCACCCCTACACCGGCGCGCTGCTCGACGCGCTGCCGGAACGGGCTTTGGGCAAGCGCCGGTTGCCGACCATTCCCGGCGTGGTGCCGGGCATCGGCGACCGGCCGCAGGGCTGTCTGTTCAACCCGCGCTGCCGCTTCGCCACCGACCGCTGCCGCATCGAGCGGCCAGCCCTGTTCGACGTGGACGCCGGCAAGGCGCGCTGCTTCTATCCGCTCGCCGACGCTCCGGTCGGCGCCGGGGAGGTTCTGTGATGACCGACATCCTCACCGACGTCATGCCGGCCACCGGCCCGGTGGTCCTTGAGGCCATCCACCTGCGCAAGCACTACGCGGTCAAACGCGGCGCCTTTAAGCCGGCGGCCACAGTCAAGGCGCTGGACGGCGTGTCCTTCCAACTCGAAGCTGGGAAGACGCTGGCCGTGGTCGGCGAGTCCGGCTGCGGCAAGTCCACGCTGGCGCGCTCCGTCACGATGATCGAGCCGCCGTCCTCGGGCCAGCTTCTCTATGACGGGCGCGACGTGGTCGGGCGCACCGCGTCGGAGATGAAGGAGCTTCGGCGCACCGTCCAGATGGTGTTCCAGAACCCCTACGGCTCGTTGAACCCGCGCAAGACCGTGGGCTCGATCCTGTCGGAGCCGCTGGTCATCAACACCCCGATGGGCAAGCAGGAGCGGCGGGAGCGGGCCGTCGCCATGATGGCGAAGGTCGGGCTGCGCCCCGATCAGGTGGACCGCTACCCGCACATGTTCTCCGGCGGGCAGCGCCAGCGCATCGCCATCGCACGCGCGCTGATGCTGAACCCGCGGGTGGTCGTGGCGGACGAGCCGGTGTCGGCGCTCGACGTGTCGATCCAGGCGCAGGTGCTGAACCTGATGATGGACCTTCAGGAGGAGCTGAACCTCGCCTACCTGTTCATCTCCCACGACCTCAGCGTGGTCCGGCACATCGCCGACGCGGTCATGGTGATGTATCTGGGCCGTCCGGTGGAGCACGGGCCGAAGGACGTGGTCTATTCCCGCCCGCGCCACCCCTACACGCGCATCCTGATGGCCGCCACGCCGCGGGTGAACCCGGCGCTGCGGGCGGAGCGGGTGATCCCGAAGGGCGAGTTGCCCTCGCCGCTGAACCCGCCGCCGGGCTGCCCCTTCCACAAGCGCTGCCCCCACGCCACGGAGCGCTGCGCGACGCCTTCGTCAGGCGCCGCGGCCGGTCTTGTCCTGCAGGGCGTCGATGCGTTTGGAGGCTTCGGCCTTCGTCAGGTCCCCATCGAAGCCTTCGCCGGCTTCCTCGCTGAGCGTCTTCAGATAAGAGGCCTGCGCCCCGGTCATCGGCTCGTCACCCGTGGTCCAGTCGTCGGGGTCTTTTTCGCGGTTGGAATGCTCGGCGTCGCCGGTGGGCGTGGTTTTCGGATTGCTTTCCTGATTCGGCGCGTCGCCGCGATGGGACTGCGGGCGATGATCACGGCCGTTGTCACGCTTCGTGTTCATGAAATGTTCCTTTCTGCTGGAAACATTTGTCGAACAGTCCGCCCGTGGGATTGGTTCCCGGCGGCGGTCCGCCGGCTGCAGAAGCGTCGTTGAAGCGCACTCCGGAAGACGTTACCCTTTGGCGGGCTGGGGTTTTCCCCGGTCGAACAGGTGATGCCCAGCGCGAGGGGACGGAACGAAATGCCGCTGATGGTGTGGAACGACAAGCTGAGCGTCGGGATCGCGCAGTTCGACGAGGAGCACAAGCAACTGGTCGCCCTGGTCAACGAGCTGTTCGACGCGGTCCAGGCGGGGCGCAGCAAGGAGGCGCTGGGCGGCATCCTCGACAGCCTCGTCGCCTACACCAAGTCGCACTTCACCCATGAGGAGGAGCATTTCATCCGCCTCGGCTATCCGGACCGCGACGCCCACAAGGCGGAACACGACGCGCTGGCCAATCAGGTGCTGGAGGTGCAGCGCAAGTACCACGCCGGCGCCACCGCCACGCTGAGCATGGAGGTGATGAACTTCCTGAAGAACTGGCTGATCAAGCACATCCAGGGTACCGACAAGAAGTACGGTCCCTTCCTGAAGGAAAAGGGCGTGGCGTAAAGGGCCATTTCCGTAAGGACGATTGCCGGGACAGGACGCCCCGCGTCGCTCCCTTCCACTGCCCGACCGCGGGCCTCTCCCCATGCGCGTTGCGCGTCAACCCGGCAGGTCCGTCGCCGGGCGTCGGGAACTCTTGGCCGGGGCCGGGGTTCATGACGTGACGGATGACTCCTGAATGGCTCCGTCGTCGCGCAATTCCGGCGAAGGTGCGCCGATGAACGATGGCCGACAGGGAGCCGTCCCGCCACCAGCGCTTGGGCTGCCAGCGCTTGGGCTGCCAGCGCTTGGGCTGCCAGCGCTTGGGTCCGCGCGTGTTGCCGCGAATCCGTCCCCCGCTCTCCCGATCCCACCATCGCCGCCCGGCTCTCCGCGGCGCCGCCGTTGTGCGCCATCGCCGCCTGACCATGACGATCCGGAGACACACGCAACCCTCACAGGGTCAGAACCATGGAAGAACAGTGGCTTCTCAAGGCGAAATTCGTTGCCTTCAACCTGACCATTTCGGCGTTCGTATTCGTCCTGTATGCGCAGGGGTGGCTGGACCGGGTTCTGACCGGGCACATCGCCGTGGCGACCGCGATCATCGGGATCGTGTTCCTGGTCGGTCTGGTGATGTCGGCCTATCGGGTGTGGAAGATCGGTGGGGAACTGGACCGGGCCAAGCTCGGCGGCGGGCGGCTGATGAAGGTTGAGAGCGAGCGCGCCCTGGAAATCCGCCTGTTCTCCCGGATCTCGCATCTTCAGCACATCGCCAACGCGCTCGGCATGCTCGGCCTGATCGGAACGGCCTGGGGCTTCAGCCTGTTCGCCGCGAACATCACCCCGGACATGGTGGGCAACGCCGCGTCGGCCGGAGCCATGGTGACCACGCTGGCGAGCGGGCTTGGCGTGGCGATCTACGCCACGATGCTCGGCGGCGCCCTGTGCCTGTGGACCACCTGCAACCTCCAACTCCTGCGCGGGGCGACGGCGTCGTTGTGCGCGCTGATCATGGACGAGGCCCACGCCCGCTCGCGGCTTGCTCCGCGGACCGGGGCGCGAACCGAAACGTCGGACTTCGCCGCGCCGCAAGCGGCCCCCTACGGCGCCCTGCGCGGTGAGGCCGCACCATGAACGATTTCCTGGGCGAGGACCAAACCGGTGTGCTCGTCGCGCGGGACCTGCTGACGCTGCTGCTGTGCGGCTTCGTGGCCTGCGCGGTTCTGGCGGTCCCCTTCATCAACGAGGCCAAGAAGACCGAGGCCAACCAGCAGAACGAGTCCTCCGCCGCCGCGGCCGGCATGGAACCGCCGGGAAACGTCATCATCGAGGCGCGCTGGGACGACAAGCTGCGCAGTGACGTCGATCTGTGGGTGCAGGCCCCCGGCGATGTGCCGGTCGGCTACTCGAACAAGTCGGGGCTGATCTTCAACCTGCTGCGCGACGATCTGGGCGCCTATGCCGATCCCACGGAGATCAATTTCGAAACCTCCTACTCCCGCGGCATTCCTCCGGGAGAGTACACGGTAAACGTGCATATGTTCCGCAATCTTGAAAATGTGTTTCCCATCTGGGTCCGGGTGGTCGCCCGCGTCAAGGCGGAGCATGAATCGGGGGCCGCCACTGTAGCCGCAACGCGCGTCCGGCTGGACCACGAAGGGCAGGAGATCACCGCCTTCCGCTTCAACCTGAGCGAGCGAGGCGAGCTGGTGCCGGGGTCCTTGAACGCTGTGTTCAAGCCGCTGCGCTCGGCGAAAAATTGACCCGCCGGATCGAGAGTGCGCCATGGAAAGCCTGACCGTCATTTTCGGCTTTGTCGCCGTCGTCACATTGCTGCTCGTCCTGTCGGCGTTGCGCTGGGCGCGCAACCGGATGGCGCGCGTGGTGATCCTGCTGCTGTTCGCCCTGCTGCTGCCGGCGGCCTACGCCGCGCCGGCGGCGCTGCTGGGCCGGGCGAAGCCGGTTACGCTGGAATGGATGGGGTCCAACGTCCGCGAGGCGAAGGTGCTGAGCGCCACGCTGGTGGAGAACGAAGCGATCTATCTCACGCTTTTGTGGGAACAGGCGCCCAACCTCTACCGCCTGCCCTGGGATCGCCGCATGGCGGAGCAGTTGCAGGAGGCCCAGCGCGAGGCCCAGCGCAACGGCACCAACCCGATGATGCGGCTGCCGTTCGAGCGGTCCTGGGACGACCGGGAACCGCGCTTCTACGCGCAGCCGCAGCCGAAGATGCCGGACAAGCCCTATGAAAACGCCCCAGGCAACGGCGGGCCGGGCGGCAATCCGGGGATCGAGTTCCAGCACCCCGGCCAGCCGACCTGAAAATCCCTAAGGGCTGATAGAGCTTGCGGACCGCTTTCCGTCACAACCCCCGTGCAGGCCCCTTGAAGGCGGGGTGTGGCCTCGTCTACGGTTCCACGATTCCGTCCGCCTGAGCAAAGAGAGTCCCATGCCGTCCTTCGACATCGTGTCCAAGACCGACATCCACGAAATCGACAACGCGCTGAACGGCATGCGCCGCGAGATCGAGACCCGTTTCGACTTCAAGGGCTCGCGCTGCACCGTGGAGCGCACCGAGAACGACATCACCCTGCTGGCCGACGACGGCCCCAAACTGGAGCAGATGCAGGAGCTGCTGCGGGTCTATGTCACCCGGCGGAAGCTGGACGCCGGCGCCCTGGACTATTCCAAGCCGCCGGAGCGGGCGGCGGGCGATGCGCTGCGCCAGGTCGTCACCGTCAAGCAGGGGATCGCCCAGGATCTCGGCAGGACCATCGTCAAGGCGATCAAGGACGCGAAGATGAAGGTCCAGGTCTCCATCCAGGGCGACGAACTGCGCGTCACCGGCAAGAAGCGTGACGACCTCCAGGATGCCATCGCCCTGGTGCGCGGGCTGAAGATCGAACAGCCCCTGCAGTATCTGAACTTCCGGGACTGACCGACGGCAAGGGCACCGCCTGGACGGTTTTTGCCGGACGGGCGGTCATTCTTGCCGTGTAGGGCAGAAATTTTTGCCGGGTGTGCGGGCGCCGAGGGCGCTGCGCCGTCCGGTTCTCCGCCCCTTCCGGTGATGGCCCGCCCCTTGCTTGCCCTGATCCGGTAGCCGAACGCCGCAGGGTCCACACGCCATGTCGATACCGGCCAACGCCGACGCTTCCCAGTTGATGCGCATCCGGGCCGAAGAGCTTCTGGAGCGCAAAGGCACGGGTGCGCCCCGGCAGGCGGGGGAACTCGCCGGCCAGTTCGCCGCCATGTTGGAACAGCTGAACGGCGTCGGCGGCGAGGATGGCGGCGCCGGCCTGATGGCGTCCTCCGCGGCGGGTCCGGTGACGGGAAGTTCCGCGATCGCCCACCGGCTGGGCGTCGGCGCCGTCAGCGTCTTCGCGCAGAGCGGAGCGGACGAGGCATCGGGCGGCCAGACCGCCGAGGGTCACACGCCCGACATGCGGGCGCCCAACGCCGAGGAAGCCATGCAGGTGGTGCAGAGCGCGCTTCAGGCCGAGAGCGCGCCGAACTTCCGCTGGCTGACCACGCTGCTGACCCAGGGCGTCCCCGACCGCATGAAGGCAGGCTCCGCCCAGTGATGGGACGGTCGGGCCTCAGCGGACGTCCAACTGACGTTCCAGCGTGACCACCGTCTTGCCGTCCCGGGCCAGCGTCACGATGCCCTTGTAGGGTCCCTTGGGCCATCCCGACGCCGGGCGCTTCAGCCCCTGATAGGCGAACCAGACGGCCTTGTCCCCGGTGATGCCCTTGCTGTTGTCGAACAGGGTGCGGCCATCGCCGTCGAGGATGCGGATTCGCTGGGTGTCGCCGTCGCGGACGCCCATGATGTCCGACCACAGCACCAGCAGGGGCGCGTCCGGAGTCAGCACCTCCCCGGCAAATTCGCCGTGGCGGGCCGGCTCGGCCTCCGGAACGCGGCGGGTGGCGAAGCCGGCGCTGAGGCCGGCGGTCGGGCGGTAGGCCAGCGCCTTGGCCGTGGCGGCGTTCCACAGCGGAGTCATGGGCTGGCCGCAGGCGGTGAAGGGCTGCTGGCCGACGAAGGGGTCGACGACGGCGCCGTTGTGGCGCACGCCGAAATGCAGATGGGGGAACTCGGTCAGTCCCGACAGCCCGACCTCGCCCAGCCGCTGCCCGGCCTCCACCCGCTGACCGGGGGTGACCGCGACGCTGCCGCGCTTCATGTGAAGGTAGGCGGTCTGCCAGCCGTCGCCATGCTCGATGATGACGGCGTTGCCGCCCCCGACCTTCATCACCGTGTCGCGGCCGATGACGTTGACGTTCACGTCCTCCATGCCGTCGCGCACCCGCAGGACGGTGCCCGCGGCGGCGGCCAGCACGGCGACGCCCTTGTCCATCGCCGTGTAGTCAGGCAGGCGGAAGTCCGTTCCGTCATGGCCGTCGTAGCTCAGCCGGCCGCAGGCATGGTCGCGCCAGCCGGGGCCAGTGTCCTCATCGACGTAGTTCTGGATAAAGCAAGTTTCCCCAATCCGGCACGCAACCGGCAACCCGAAGGCCGGTGCCTCCGCCGCTGCGGGGCCGGCGAAGCCCAGCGCGCCCGCGACGAGGCTTGCGGACAGGAGGGTGGCGATGGCGGCGCGGATCATGCGGGCTTCCCAAGGAAAAGAGGCGGGTCTGCGAGGGCAGGGTGAGGCAAGCCCCGTTCCGATGCAACCGCAAGGAAGCCATACGCCGCCCAGCCACGGCTCTCCAGCCGGAGCCCATCTGCCGGTTCCCTGCACTGCGAGCACTTCGGACGCCAGGACAGCGGGCTTGATCGGCTTGCAGACTATCCTGAACAGGGGCGGGCTGTTTTACGCCCCGTTTATGAGCGGGGGCCGCCATGCATCCATGTCAAGGCACCCGCCACGCGCGGCCGCACGGCGTTGACTTGGCGTGCCGTCCGCGTAAACTGATGATGCCTTCTCAGAGAGGGTGCCGGCCGCCCATCAACGGGGACCGGCGGATTGGGTCATATCGCTTTCAAGAGGATGTGACATGAGCACCGCATTGGCACTGACCACGCCGTTTTCCGGCGAGTCGCTGTCCCGCTACATTGAGCAGGTCCACCGCTTCCCTGTTCTGGGCGCGGAGGAGGAGTATGTGTTGGCCACCGCATGGCGCCAGCATGGCGACATGGAGGCGGCCCGCAAGCTGGTGACCAGCCACTTGCGTCTGGTCATCAAGATCGCCACCGGCTTCCGTGGCTACGGTCTGCCGATGACCGATCTGGTCGGCGAGGGCAACATCGGTCTGATGACCGCCGTCCGCAAGTTCGAGCCGGACCGCGGCTTCCGCCTGTCCACCTACGCGATGTGGTGGATCAAGGCATCCATCCAGGAATACATCCTGCGCTCCTGGAGCCTCGTGAAGCTGGGCACCACCGGCGCCCAGAAGAAGCTCTTCTTCGGGCTGTCCCGCCTGAAGCGCAAGCTGGGCGAATTCGGCAACGGCGACCTGAAGCCGGAAAGCGTGTCCCGGATCGCCCGGGAACTCGACGTGCCGGAGAGTGACGTGGTGGCGGTGAACCGCCGCTTCGTTCAGCCGGTCGCCTCGCTCAACGCTCCGCTCTCCGCCGGGGAGGGGACGGCGGAGATGCAGGACTTCCTGCCCGACGAGCGCCCGAACGCCGAGGACAGCCTGCTGGAGCGCGACGAGGCGATGCATCGCAGCGCCATGCTGCGCGATGCTATGACGGTGCTGAAGGAGCGCGAACGCGACATCCTGACCGCCCGCCGCCTCAGCCCGTCGCCCAAGACGCTGGAGGATCTGGCCGCCGTTTACGGCGTCAGCCGCGAACGCATCCGGCAGATCGAGGAACGCGCCTTTCAGAAGCTGTCCCAGCGGGTGCGGGAACTCGCCGCAGCGGCGTAAAGGGAGGCTTGTTGCCTCCCTCTCCTTTGCAGTGTATATCGAAAGGCGTAGATCCTGGAGGGTTGGCTTCCGTTGCCGACGCCGTTCCTTCGGATGAGACGGGACGGTGTTCTCCTGCCCATGGTTGTGGTAAGGGGGGCGGTGGATGCAACAGATGTTGTGATTTCGCCGCAATTTGTTGGAAAATGCTCCGCAAGCCGTCATAATGACAACTCGGTTTCTGTGCACCCCTGGGTATCGGGTCTCGTGTCGAGCCTCGGGGGCGCCTTGGTGAGCGGGTACGGTTTTGGTCAACGTGTCTCCGGCAGAGCATCAGGGGCCTGACAGCCCGTCCGCACCGGCAATGCCGACGACATCGGCGTTTCTGGCGTCGCTGGCCGAAAGCCTGATGCACCAAGCGTCCTTCGCGTTGGTCTACGCCGACGCCGGGCGGCGCTGCCTGTTCGCCAATCCGGCCTTCGCCGCCGTTTTGCTGACGACGCCCGAAGCCCTGGCAGGGCGGTGCCTTGCCGAACTCGACCATCCGCTGGCGCGCGCCGTCGTGCAGGCGCTGGACCGCTCCGGACAGACCGGGGAGGCCGCTCCGGTGGATTGCGAGGTCGAGCACGCGGACGGCGGGCGCGGCGTGCTGACCGGCTGCGTCCTGCCGCACCGCACCGGCGATGGAGGAAATGGCTTTCTCGGGCTGTTCCAGGATGTGACCGACCCGGCCCGCATCGCCGATTTCGTCCTGCGCCGCGACCCCTTCGTGACCACCCTGCTCGACGCGGCGGTGGATGGCGTGGTGGTGGCGGACCGCAACGGCATCATCCGCACGGTCAACCGGTCCTGCCGCGACCTGTTCGGCTACGACGAGGAGGAACTGATCGGGCGGAACGTCTCCGTCCTGATGCCGCCGCCCTTCTCCCGCGATCACGACAAGTACATCGGCAGCTACCTGGAGACGGAGCGCGCCAAGATCATCGGCATCGGGCGCGACGCGCTGGGGCGGCGCAAGGATGGCGCGGTGTTCCCGATCCATCTCAGCGTCGGTCAAGCCCGCTTGGCGCGTGATGTCGTGTTCGTCGGCATCATCCGCGACATTTCCGAGCGGCTGGCGGCGGAACAGAAAGCGACCTATCTCGCCCGGCACGACCCGCTGACCGGCGTTCTGACCCGCACCGCCTTCTTGGAAGAGTGCGAGGCGGTGCTCGCTGCGCCATTTCCCGGTCAGGAGAACGGCCTGTTCGCGCTCTACGCGCTCGATGTGGACCAGTTCAGCGACATCAACGAGGCGTTCGGCTTCCATGTCGGCGACGCCGCGCTGAAGGCGATGGTCAGCCGGGTGACCGAGGTGCTGCCGCAGCAGACCTACGTCTGCCGCATCGCCGCCGACGAGTTCGCCGCCCTGTCCCGCGTGGAGAGCGCGGAGCAGGCGGAAACCCTGGCCGATCTGCTGCACGACCGGCTGACCGCCTCCATCTACGCCGACCGCCATTGGGTGCGGCTGCGCCTGTCCATCGGCGCCGCGGTGCAGGACGCCGACATCCGCACTCTGGAGGAGCTGAACGCCAAGGCCAAGCTGGCGCTTCAGGCCGCCCAGCACAACGGCGGCAACACCGTCTGCTTCTACACCCCGGAAATGGCCGCGGCGGCGACCCGGCGCATGTTCCTGACCATGCATCTCGCCCACGCCATCGAGCGGAACGAGCTGCACATGGCCTATCAACCCATCGTGGAGGCCCGCTCCGGCCGGATCGTGGGGGCGGAGGCGCTGCTGCGCTGGAACCAGCACACGCTGGGCCCGGTCTCCCCCGGCGAATTCATCCCGGTCGCCGAGGAAAGCGGCCTGATCGTTCCGATCACCGATTGGGTGCTGAACGCCGTCGTCGAGCAGATGGCGGTGTGGGAGCCGACGGGGACCCTGCCCAACCAGATCTTCATCAACATTTCCGGCCCGCAATTCCTGCGCGGCAATCTCAGCGCCCGTCTTGAGGAACTGCTGGGCCGCCACCCGGAACTGCGGGGGCGGTTGGGGTTGGAGATCACCGAGCAGGCGGCGGTGCGCGATCTGAAGGCCGCCGTGCAGACCCTGACGGAGCTGGAGGCCATCGACGTTCAGGTGGCCATCGACGATTTCGGGTCGGGCTACTCGTCGCTCAGCTATGTGCAGCAGCTTCCGGTGTCGAAGCTGAAGATCGACCGCGCCTTCATGGCGGACATCCCGGACAATCTGAAGAACGGGGCGCTGGTCCGCGCCGCGGTCGGCATGGCGCACGGCCTCGGCCTCGTCACGGTGGCCGAAGGGGTTGAGACCGAGGAGCAGCGCGACTTCCTGGTGTCGGTCGGCTGCGACCTGCTCCAGGGCTACCTGTTCGGCCGCCCCGTCGGCCCCGACGCCTTCGCGGCGATGATCCGCGCCCAGCAGCCCGCGATGGCCTGACCGTCCTGGGGGGTGGCCGGAAGGGGCTCATCCCTCCAGACGTTCCGGTTCCTTCCCGGCCAAGGTGGGCGCCTCGATGGCGCGGGCGGGCAGGCGCTCGCGGCGGGTTTCCCGGCGCTGCCAGCGGCGGAAGGAGCGTTTCGACCACCAGGATTCGATGGTCTGCCAGAACCGTTCCGGCCCCTGGAACAGCGGCACGCGGGGCTTGTCGATCGCCGAGGGCTCCAGAGCGAGTCCGACCGAGGTGATTTGCCCGTCCTGCATGTCGCGGACGATCAGCTCCACGCCGCCCATCCGCATCCGGTCGCCCAGCTCGCAACTGCCGCCGAACTCGTTGCGCAGCAGGTCGCGCAGGGACCGCTGGGCGTTGGCCAGCGACAGGGGCAGGCCGTACATCTCGGCGATCTGCTCCACCGTGGCGTCGGGATTCAGCGCCAGATCGCCATAAAAGGCGCGGTCGTCCTGGTCCAGCGGGCGGCTCTCGGCGAACAGCTTGTCGATCAGCGGCAACTGGCTGGGCGGGGTGAACAGATAGACCATGTCCCCGGCCTGGAGCGTCCGCGCCTTATGCAGCGGCACCACGCGCCCGTCGCGGATGACCAGGGAGGGGCGGGCGAAGCGCGGCGTGCGCTGGCCGCGGGCGGCGGGGCTCTTGGGATGGACGGTGTAGGCGACCATCTCCTGGTCGGCCTCGCCGGGCAGTTCCAGCTCGAACCGTTCGACCGGTCCGCGCCGCGGCGGGACGATCAGCTTCAGCCAGCGCGCCATCGGCCCGATGGTCCAGCCCTGCACCGCCAGCGACACGATCACCACCAGGAAAGCCGTGTTGAAGATCACCTGTCCGCCCGGCAGCTGGCCCAGGATCGGCACCAGCGCCAGCAGCATCGACACCGCGCCGCGCAGCCCGACCCAGGCCATGAAGGTCTTCTCGTTGGCCGAGAAGCGGAAGGGCAGCAGGCACAGCCACACCGCCAGCGGGCGCGCCAGCAAAATCAGCAGGGCGGCCAGGGCCAGGGCGGGCAGGGCGATCGCCCTGAAATCATGCGGGGTGGCGAACAGGCCGAGCATGACGAACATGACGATCTGGCTGAGCCAGGTCAGGCCCGAGTGGAACTGCCGCAGGCCCAGCGCCCCGCGCAGCTTCACGTTGCCCGCGACGAGGCCGGCGGCGTAGACGGCGAGGAAGCCGCTGCCCCCCAGCTCGTTCGTGCCGGCGAACAGGAACAGGGCGAAGGCCAGGGTGACCACCGGGTTCAGGCCGGGGTCGAGGCGGGCGTTGTTGATGAAGGCGGCCAGCCCGGCCCCGCCCAGGACGCCCAGGACCGCTCCGCCGGCGATCTGCTTGACCAGGAAGCCGACCAGTTCCAGCGGCGTGCCCCAGCCGTGCAGAGCCGCCTCCACCAGCATGGCGGTCAGCAGGATCGCCGTCGGATCGTTGCTGCCCGATTCGATCTCCAGCGTCGAGCGCACGCGGTCGCGGATGGTGATGCCGCCGACCCGCAGCAGGAAGAACACCGCCGCCGCGTCGGTGGAGCTGACCGCCGCGCCGACCAGGAAGGATTCGATCCAGGGCAGGCCCAGCAGAAAATGCGCGGCGACGCCGATGACCCCGGAGGTGATGGCGACCCCGAAGGTGGCGAGGCTGAGCGCCGGCCACGCGGCGGCGCGATAGCTCGACAGCTTGGTGTCCAGGCCGCTTTCGAAGAGGATCACGGCGAGCGCGATGGAGCCGATCAGGAACGCGCTGTCCGCATCGTTGAAGCTGATGCCTCCGACGCCGTCGATCCCGGCCACCAAGCCGACGCCGAGGAAGATCAGCAGCAGCGGCGTGCCGATCCGCAGCGCCAGATAGCTGGTCAGGATGCTGACGATCAGCAGTGACGACCCGATCAGGATGATGGTGCTCGCCGTCTCCATAGTCCTCGCGCCGGGATGGGGATGATGCCGCCTTCGCGGTACAGCCGATTTTGGCAATTCTTGGGCGCGAGTGCAACGCAGCGACCAAAATTTCCCAATGTTCCTAAAATAATACAGAAATGTCTCCCGCAACGCAGCATTGCGGCGGACTACAATCCTTCCGGGTTAATGCAACAGGCGAGGGGCATTTCATGTTTCGTATACGGCGTATTCCGGCACTGCCCCTCGCAGCCCTGACGCTTGTTCTGTCTTCCTCGGCGGCGATGGCGGGGTCCTTGCCCGGCTTGGACCGGCCGGCGGCGGGCGGCGGTGCCACGCCGATCCGGTTCGACAAGAAGGCCATCGACCTCAACGGTTGGGGCGCTCTGGAGGTTGGCCAGACGGAAAGCGCGTCGCGCCGGATGGTGGCGACCACGCCGGTGCGCGACCAATGGTTCTCCGACCCGGTTTTCATGAACGACGGCGCCTTCGGCGGACCGGACGCTCGGGCGACGTATTATTCGCCGCGCCTGCACGGATTCAACATCGGCCTCGGCTACACCCCCGTCCGCACGGAGCTGGGAGCGGCCGATCCGCTCGCCCGACATGTGGTGGAAGGCGTGGTGCGGCATGACGGCCGGCTGGGCAAGGCCCGACTGCGCCTCACCGCGGGGGCGGGCAAGGCCGCCGTCGCCAAGGACCGCGGCACGCCCCGCCGGTCCTGGGTGGTCGGCGGGCAGGTGACGCTGCCCGGCGTGACGGTCGGCGCCGGCTACCGCGAGCAGCTCCCCGACGACGGCGCTGCGCGGCGGACGCTCAACGCCGGCCTCTATCTGGAACAGGGCACGCCGCTGCAGGGCTGGACGGTCATGGGGCGGCTGGCCCACACCCAGGTCGGCGCCGAGGCCCCGCAGGAGGCCTGGTCCACCGGCCTGCGGTTCCGCATGTCGCCGAAGGTCAGCGTCACCGCCGATCTGGGCACCATGACCTATGGCGGGGATCCGTCGGACAGCACGATGCTGCGGGTCGGCACCCGAGTTCTGTTCTGAACGGTGCTCCGAACGGGCGCGATATCCCTCTTTCGCCCTTATCCAAGGGTGGTTTCCCGACGGAATCGCGCTGTCGTGGAAGCAAATTGCCTTCTCGTCTGTTTATAGGGGCGAGAAGCACCACAAGGAGGGTTTGGACATGTCTCGTTTGCGCCTGATCGGGACTGCCATTGCGCTGTTGACGCTCGCGGCCTGTTCGACCGGCGGCGTGGTGGGCGGCACGGCTGGCGCCGCTGGCGGCTACGCGGTGGACGGCAAGCGTGGCGCCATCATCGGTGGCCTGGGCGGCGCCGCGCTGGGCACGGCTCTGGATCGCTGACCGGACGCGACGGACACGATCCGTTGCCGAGGACGACAAGCGCGTCGCGCCGACCGGGTGCGGCGCGCTTTCGTTTTTTTAGGCGCGCCATTCCTTGCGCAGGATGGCGTACTGCATCGTGTTCTCGAAGATGGGATGTCCGCCGCCATCCGTTTCGAAGGATATGAACTCCACGAACAGCCCTTCCTTCCTCATGCCGAGCCTTTCGCACAGGCGCTGCGACGCGACGTTGGTTTCCTCGACATAGGCGTAGAGGCGGCGGGCCTGCTTCACTGTGAACAGATGATCGAAAAGGGCCCGCGCGGCTTCCGCCGCGTATCCGGCTCCGGCAAAATCCGCGTTGAAGTTCCAGCCGACGGAATAGGTGTCCGGCGGCTCGGGCACCTGGAACAGGTCGCCGATCATCCGGCCGGTGCTGCGCAGGCACACGGCGATGTGCTCGTCGCTTCGGCTGCGCGTTTCCACCTCGGCGGCGGCCGCGTCGAGGTTGTCCAGTTTGAGCGAGAAGAAGCAGCTTGCCCGGGGGTGACGCAGATAGGCGAGCAGGTCTGGCGCGTCCCCCTCCCGGAAGGGCCTCAGGATCAGGCGGTCGGTGGTGATGGGGTCCATGCGTCGTCTCGGCGGAAAGGAGCGGAACCGGAAGCCGGCAGATCACGAACCGGTCATTTTTGCCGCCCGGCACATCCACGCCATCCGAAATCCCATTTATACGGTTGATTGCCAAGCATATTCAGGGTTGCACAAAACTTGCTTGTCGGATTTCCAGCCCATCGGTCACGAGAAACCGTCATGCAAATTTCCAACTATATCAGCAACGTCTCCCGCGTCGTCGCCAAGTTCACGGCGCAGGACGAGAAGACCGAACCGGAGAAGGAGGCAAGCGGAGTCAGCGCCGCCGACGCCTTCCTCAAGGAGGCGCGGAAGACGCCGGCCCAACGCATCCGGGACCAGATTCTCGCCCGCATGAAGCTGGACGAGGAGTCCCTCGCTTCCATGCCGGCGGAGAAGCGCGCCGCGGTCGAGAAGCAGATCGCCGAGGAGCTGAAGCGCCAATTGTCCGGCGAGAAGGACCGGCGCGGCGCGGCGGTCGACCTGACCGCCTGACTTCGCTCAGACCGGTGGCGCGTAACCGAATACCCTCAACGCATCCTGAAGGTCGGGGAGGACGCGCTCGACGGCAGCCTCCCCTTCGCTGATGCAGTCGTCCGCCCGGTCGAACTCCGACAGGCCGATGTGACCCAGCCGCGGCGTGATGTGCACGTCCGGCGGTTCGCCCGCCAGACGGGACCGCGCGATGCGGTCGGTGACGATGCCCAGCGAGGACACCATGACGCCGAACAGGCTCGGCCCCTCGTAATCGCGCCGGAAGATGCGGCGGCTCAGCGCGCCGATGGGCACACGGAAGCCGGCGCGGGATTTGGACTCGCCATCCGGCTCGTGTTCCTCGTCGATCAGCTTCAGGAGATCGAACCCCGCCGCGGTCGGCACGGCGGCGCCGGGGCGCCGCGACTTGCCGATGATGTCGGCGGCCAGATTGACGGCGATCACCATCTGGGCGCCCAGGGCCCGGCAGGCCGACACCGGCACCGGGTTGACCAGGGCGCCGTCGACCGTCCAGCGCCCCTCGAAGCGCACCGGTGGAAAGACCCCGGGCAGAGAGAAGGAGGCGCGCAACGCGTCCACCAGCGGGCCGTTGCGCATCCACACCTCGTGCCCGGTGACCAGATCGGTGGCGATGGCGGCGAAGGGGTTGGGAAGCTCCTCGATCTGGATGTCGCCCAGATGGTGGCGCATCTCGGCGACCAGACGGTCCCCGCCGATCAGGCCGCCCCCCTGGCGCAGCCGCAGGTCCAGATAGCCGACGATCTTCATCCGGGTCAGACCGCGCGTCCACTCCTCCAGCGCGTCGAGCTTGCCGGCGAGATGGAGGCCACCGACCAACGCCCCCACCGAACTGCCGCAGACGATGTCCGCCTCGATCCCGTAGCGCGTCAGCGCCCGCAGGACGCCGATGTGCGCCCAGCCGCGGGCCACCCCGGCGCCCAGCGCCAGACCGATGCGCGGCCGGTGATGGTGCTGGCCGTAGCGATTGCCGGGACCCTGTCCGTTTCCGCCGTCCGCCGCCATGGCGCCTCCTTTGCACGGGGTGGAGCGCGTGCCGGTCGGTATCGTGCCATCCGCCCGGTTAAGGAAGCTTGATCGGTTCCGCCCCGGTGGACAAGGCCCGCAGGACAGGGCGCAGTGAGTCAAGGCCCGGTGGACAAGCACCGGCGCCATCGGCTAAGCCATCGCGATTGCGCTACAGGAAGACGTGCACGTGAGCAAAAAGAGCGGAGAACGGCTGCGCCTCGACGCGGCGACGGAACGGCTGGTCGGCCGCATGCTGCGGGAATGGGTGCGCCCCTACACCGGCAAGCTGATGGTGTCCTTCCTGCTGATGGCCGTGGTGGCGGCGGCGACCGGCGCCTATCCGCTGCTGATCGATCAGGCCTATTCGATGTTCTCCGAGCAGGACCGGGGCATGCTGCTGGTCATCCCGCTCCTGATCATCGTGATCACGGCGGTCAAGGCCCTGTCCATGTACGCCCAGACGGTGGTGACCACCGACATCGTGCAGCGGATCATCACCGATGTGCGCCTGTCGATGTTCGACCATTTGTTGCGGTCCGACACCGCCCAGCTCCACGCGGCCCCCACCGGCACGCTGACGTCCCGCTTCATCAGCGACGTGGACCTGATCCGCAACGCCCTGTCGCGGACCCTGACCGGGCTGGTGCGCGACATCCTGACGGTGATCGCGCTGGTCGGGTCGATGTTCTACCTCGACTGGGTCCTGTCGCTGATCGTCTTCCTGATCTACCCGATCGCCGCCATTCCCATCGTGAACATCGGCAAGCGGCTGCGCCGCGTGTCGCGCGACACCCAGGCACAGATGGGCGACATGACCGCCCTGCTGACGGAAAGCCTGGCCGGCGCCCGCATGGTCAAGACCTACTCGCTGGAGGATTACGAGCGCGCCCGCGCCGCCCGCGCCTTCGAGGACAACTTCGCCCTGACCATGAAGGCGACCCGCGCCCGTTCGCGCATCGACCCGATGATGGAGGTTCTGGGCGGCGCCGCGGTGGCCGGAGTGATCGCCTTCGCCGGCTACCGCATGGCGATGGGCGAGGGCTCGGTCGGCGCCTTTTCCGGTTTCGTCGGCGCGCTCCTGATGGCGGCGCAGCCCGTGCGCGCCATCGGCACGCTGAACGCCGTCCTTCAGGAAGGTCTGGCCGCCGCCCAGCGCATCTTCGAACTGGTGGACGAGAAGCCGACCATCACCGAGCAACCCGGCGCCAAGCCCCTGGCGGTGGAGCGCGCCGCCGTGTCCTTGCGCGACGTCCGCTTCGCCTACGAGGAGGGAACGGAGACGCTGAAGGGCATCGACCTGGAGGTTCCGGCGGGGGCGACGGTGGCCCTGGTCGGGCGCAGCGGGGCCGGCAAGTCCACCGTCTTCAACCTGATCCCGCGACTCTACGACGCGACCGGCGGGCAGGTGCTGATCGACGGGCAGGACGTGCGGGCGGTGACGCTGAAGAGCCTGCGCGGGGTCATCTCGCTGGTCAGCCAGGACACGGTCCTGTTCAACGACACGGTGCGGGCCAACATCGCCTTCGGGCGGCTGGACGCCCCGTTCGACGACATCGTGGCCGCCGCGAAGGCCGCCGCCGCGCATGACTTCGTCGCCCGGCTGCCGGAGGGCTATGACACGGTGATCGGCGACCGCGGCGTGAAGCTGTCGGGCGGCGAGCGGCAGCGCCTCGCGCTCGCCCGCGCCTTCCTGAAGGACGCGCCGATCCTGCTGCTGGACGAGGCCACGAGCGCGCTGGACAGCGAATCCGAGCGGCTGGTGCAGGGCGCGCTGGAACGGCTGACCCAGGGACGCACGACGCTGGTCATCGCGCACCGGCTGGCCACCGTGCGCAACGCCGACCGGATCGTCGTGATGGAGGGCGGGCGCATCCTGGAGCAGGGCACCCACGACGCCCTGATCGCGCAGAACGGCACCTACGCCCGCCTGTGCAAGCTCCAGTTCGGCGAGGACGGCGAGGCCGCGCTGTTGGCGCCCTGATCCGGCAAACCGGAACCGGGCTCAATCCGCCGCGGGCACCATCTCCACCACGGCGTTGCGCAACTCGTGGGCGGCGATGGGTTTGTGCAGCAGGGTGTGGCCGCCCGCGCGGGCTTCCGCCAGCCGCTCCGGGGCGGTGTCGCCGGTGATGATCGTCGCCGGAACCGGCGTCCTCAACCGTTCGCACACCGCCCTGATGGCGTCCAGTCCGGTCTTCCCATCGCGAAGGCGGTAATCGGCCAGAATCGCGCTCGGCCATTCCCCGCTCTCGACATGCTGAACCGCGTCCTCGATGGAGCCCGCCGTCAGCACCCGATAGCCCCAGCCCTCCAGCATCGTCTGCAGGCCGAGGCGGATCAGCGGTTCGTCGTCGATCACCAGGATCATCCCCCGCCCATCGCTCGGCGCCAGCCGGGCCGCCATCGGTTCGGAACGAGTCGCATGGCGGGCGATCAACGGCACATCGACGCAGAAGGCGGACCCGGCTCCCAGCCTTGAGCGCAGGTGAACCTTGTGTCCGAGCAGGCGGGCGAGGCGGCGCACCACCGCCAGCCCGAGGCCCAGCCCTCTGCTGCGGTCCCGTTCCTGGTTGCCGACCTGGAAGAATTCCTCGAAAATCTCATCGTGCTTGTTGGATGGGATGCCGATGCCGGAGTCCATCACCTCGATGCGCAGGCGGTCTCCCCTCCGCCGGCAGCCGATCAGCAGGCCGCCCCGTTCGGTGTAGCGCAACGCGTTTTCCACGAGGTTGCGCAGAATGCGCATCAACAGGGCCGGATCGCTGCGGATCGTCAGGGCGCAGGGAACCACGCGCAGCCGCAGGCCCTTGGCCGCCGCCTGGGGATGGTATTCGGCGCCAAGCTGTTCGATGATCGGGCCGATCGGAAGATCCTGCAGTTGCGGCACGATCAGACCGGCGTCCAGCTTCGACACGTCGAGCAGGCTGTCGAGAAGCATGCGCAGCCCGTCCATGGCCTGCCCCATGGAGTCGAGAAGCGGGGCCGCGGGGTGCCCATCCAGCCGCTCCGCCAGGGCGGATTGGAACAGCATCATCGCCTGGACCGGCTGCCGCAGGTCATGGCTCGCGGCGGCGAGGAACTTGGATTTCGCGACGTTGGCGCGGTCGGCCTCGGCCTTGGAGGCGCGCAGGGCGTCCTCGGCCCGTCGGCGTTCGGTGATGTTTCGGACGATGCCCGTGAAATAACGGCGCTCCCCGGCGGTCCATTCGGTGACCGCCAGTTCGATCGGGAAGATCGAACCGTCCTTGTGCCGTCCCTCGACCTCGCGCCCGATACCGATGATCTTCCTCTCACCCGTGCGCCGATAGGTCTGCAAATAGCCGTCGTGGGCGGAGTGGTAGGGCTCCGGCATGAGGATGCGGATGTTCCGGCCGACCGCCTCGCCGGCCTCATAGCCGAAGATGCGCTCCGCCGCCGGGTTGAAGCTCTGGATCGTGCCGGTCTCGTCGATGACCAGCATGGCGTCCACCGCGGTCTGGACGATGGCCCGGTGGCGGGCCTCGCTTTCCGCGAGCGCCGCCTCGCGCCGCCGGATGAGATCCGCGGCGTTGCGGATGGCGCGGCCCACCGCCTCGATCTCGGCCACGCCGCCGTCGGGCGGTGGCACGGGGTATCCGGCGCCCAGCGATTCCGCCGCTCCGGCCAGTTGGGAGACGGAGCGCGTGAGGCGCCGTCCGAGCAGAATCGCTGCCGCGATCCCGATCAGCAAAAGGACAAGGCCGCCACCGGTGAACAGGAGGAGGGCATGACGCGCCGGGGACGCCACCAGGGCCGTTGGGACGCTCGTCGCAACCACCCAGCCGAAGTTTCGGGACCGGCTGTAGGCCTGGATCGCCTCCACATCTTCCAGGTTGACGGCGCGGTGGATTCCATCCGGCACCGCCTGCATGCCGGTCCACAGCGCGGCGGGAAGCCGCTTGCCGACGAACTGCTCGCTCAAGTGCGAGCGTGCGATGACGACACCGTCCTGGTCGATCACCCCGGCCCGCCATCCCGCCGGAATGCGCTCCGGCGACACGATGGCCTGAAGCCGTTCCTGGGGAATGTTGAGGCTCAGCAGATAGCGGATCTGTCCATCGCGGATCACCGGGGCGGTTACCGCCAGAATTGGCGCCTGGCTCACGTCGCCTATGAAGAGGCCGGTGACCTGCGGCCTTCCCGTGTCGATCACCCTCTGGTCGGATTCGAGAATGGTGTTGTTCGGCAGATCGGTGCCCCAGGGAATCCGGGTGTTGACGTGCTGCCGGCCTTCCAAATCGCGGAGAACCACGTTGGTGCCCAGCCGGTCGCGCACGCCGGCGGCTTGTCGGTAGAAAGCGGCCAGATCGCCCGTCACCAAGCTTTCCGATGTGGTCAGCACCTCGGCGGCGGCGATCTGGCGGCTCACCTCGCGTTCCACGTCCTCAGCCAGCAGGCGTGTCCGGTCGAGCACGAGCTGTTCCGTTTGCTGGGCCTGCGCATCGACGTTGCGGATCAGGAGGAACACCGAGAAGAGGACCAGCGGAACCGCAACCGCCATAACAAGAAGGATGAGCCAGCCCCGCACCCGTTGCGGTCGCATGTGCCAAGTCAGGCGCCGTGTCGGACGCCGCGGTGTCTCTCGGTCGGGGATCATCGAATCGGCCGGAGTGCAAACACAACCTTGCGCCGGATCGCCGGACGACAGCGGCCGGTTCGGTTGGTGGCCCGGACCCGTCCAGACCGTGCCGGAGCGTGCGCCTGCACTCTTTGAAACGGCGGAAGGTGCATGGCTTTGGCGGGGCGGTCGATCCGGGGAATGTATCCGGTCCGAACGTACCGAGGCATTTCGCTGACCATTCCTGAGGTAACCGGTTGCGGGCATCTCTAAACCAGACTGTATCATACCGCGCAATAATTGGCTGATATTCCATCCACCCGCTCATGAAAGAGCATTTTGGGGCGGCCCGATCACACGACGTGTTTCTCCAGGTCGCTTCGGCGCGCGTCCGATGGCAGCGATTGGCGCCAGGGACGATCCGGTCTATGGTCCCGTCTCATGGAACCTGCCCTCGCCGACGCGATTCGCCTGCACAAATCCGGCAACCATGCGGGGGCGGAGCCGCTCTATCGTGCTGTCCTGGAGCGCGAGCCGGCGAATCGCGGTGCGCTGCAGATGCTGGCGATGCTTCTGGTGCAGACGGGGCGCCCGGCCGAGGCCGTCGGCCACTTCCGGACCATCCTGCGGCTGGAGCCCGGCGGCGTCGCCGGCTACAGCAACCTTGCCGCTGCCCTGCGCCTGGCCGGGCAGGGGGCGGAGGCCATCGCCTGCCTGCAACGGGCATTGTCCCTCGACCCGGCGAACGCGGCCTCCTGGTTCAACCTCGGCAACGGGTTGAAGCAGCAGGAGAAGGCTGCGGGTGCGGCGCGAAGCTACCGGCGGACCCTGGCGCTGGAGCCCGGCCACGCGGGAGCGGCGGTCAACCTGACGGCGCTGCGTGACCAGTGGGACGCGCGGCTGGACGAGGCGGAGCGGCGGACCGTCGCGGCGCGCCACCCGGCGGCGGACGCCGATACCTGCGCGGCGGCGGTTGAGGCACTGGTGGCGGTCGGGGACGCGGCGGCGGCGGAAGCGATGGCACGGGCCGCCCTGGAGCAGGATGAGCATCATCACCGCGCCAACCGCCTGCTGGGGCGGCTGCTGCTGGAGCGCAGCGGGGCGATGGGCGTACAGGATGGAAAGCCTTTCGCGGTCGACCGGGCGCTGGTCGAGGAGGCCATCGGCGCGCTGCGCCGGGCCGTTGCGGCCCGGCCGGACGACGATGAGGCCGACTGGCTGCACATCGCCGCGGTGGCGACACTGGTGCAGGTGGGCATGGCGTCCGACACCATGTTGCGTGACGGGGCGAGGGCCGCCTGGATCCGCCTGCGGCGCCATCCCAAGGACACGGTCGCGGCGTCTGTCGTCGGTTTCCACGCCTACCGCCGGGACCGGCTCGTCCTCGCCTCCTGGCTGAGCCGACGCTTTCGGCGGCGCTTCACCGCGGCGGAGGTGGCGCGGGAGCATGAGCTGGGCCTGTGGACCATGCTGCGCGCCGACGACGCCTTCTTCCGCGCTCTGCCGCCGGTCGAGGCGGTGCTGGAGCGCATGGCCCCCCTGGAGTGCCGCAGCGAGCCGGCGCCGGGGCCAGACGGGGAACCGCTGGTCTTCTTCTGTTGCGACGACGTCTATTTCCGCCGTTTCGCCCCAACGCTGCTGGAGTCGTTGGCGGAGCGGATGCCGGGCGCCGCGGTCGCCGTCCATGTCGTGGCGCCGTCGTCGGAGACGGAGCGGGCCATGGTCCGCTGGCAAATGGACGGACGGCTGAAGATCGGCTTCTCGCTGGACCGGCCGGACATGGCGGGTTGGACCGACATCAAGCGCGTCACCTATTACGCCTCCGCCCGCTTCCTTCGCGCCTTGCAGTGGATGCGCCGGCTGGACCGCCCGCTGATGGTGGTCGACACCGACGCCTGGATCACCGGCGATGTGCAGGCTCTCCAGGCGGACATGGAGGGATACGACGTCGGTCTCATGCTCGACGGTCGCCGCCGTGGTCCGTCACGGGAAATTCCGGTCGGGTTCGCCGTTTATGAGAACACGCCGGGCGGCGACCGCTTCCTGTCGCTGCTCGGCTCCTACATCGGGCATTTCCTGGCGGGGGCGGAGGTCTATTGGATGCTGGACCAGATGGCCCATTACGCGGTGCTCGACTGGCTGAACCGTCATGAACCGGTCCGCGTGCGCCGCTTCGACTTCCTGAGCTTCCCCTATTGCCGCTTCGTCGGGGCGAAGTGACGCGCCGTCGGTATCACTCCCGCCCGAGAACCCGGTCGACCACCGTGTCGGCCCATTCGCGGGAGCGGAAGCTGGCCTTGGCCTCCACCGGGTCGTAGACGCGCTCCACCCAGTCCCAGAAGGCGATCGGGCGCTTCTCGTTGTAGGCGGCGTACAGCTCGAAAAAATAGTCGAGGATGCCCGTCTTCGCCTGCTTGAAGTGGCCGTACTTCCAGTGAAGCTGCTTGGTTGCCCGCTCCAGCGGCACGCCCTCGTGGATGAAGAGGTAGAGCGCCGACATGAAGCCGGCGCGATCCGCCCCCGACTTGCAGTGCAGCAGCGCCGGATACTGCATGGTCGCGAACAGGTCGCGGGCCTTCAGCAGCGTGTCCTTCTTCGGCATGTCGCGGGAGTTGACGGGAAAGTCCACCAGCGTCAGCCCGGCCGCCCGGCAGGCTTCGGCCTCCAGGATGTAGGAGGCGCAGTCGCGGCTGCCGCGCAGGTTCAGGATGGTCTTGACGCCGCGCCGCGCCGCCTCCCGGATGTGCGAGGGAGAGGGCTGGCTCGCCCGGTACATGTTGGGGGAGATGCGGTATGTGTTCGAGTAAACCAGCCGGAAGCAGGCGTGGTCGATGAACACGCTTTCGACATGCCCGAGCGCCCGTTGCAGCGGGGAGATCATGCGCCCGCGCGCCCGCTTGATCCCGTCGGCCAACGCGGTGGTCGTATAACGGCGCAACATCTTCCTGGTGGTGGCCACGCAGCAGTCTCCAAATCGACAAGGCCGCCAAGATAGGCACACTTAGCGTGGCGTCAAGGCCGCCGCGCCGCTGGGCAGTGCGGCGGTTTGGTCATCCGGCCCGCAGGACCCGCCCGTAGATGTCGTACCGCGCGGCCAGCGACAGCACGATCTCCATATAGAGGTTGATCAGGCCGTTGGCGTAGAAGGCCGGGCAACCGGTGTAATGGCGCTCGCCCGCCTGCGCGGTCGGCTCGATCAGGTCGGCGTTCAGGACGATCATACCGCCCGGCGCCTCCGCGTCGTAGACGAAGGCGGTCTGGTGGCGGGGCAGGGGGTGGATGGCCTGATGGTCGTCGGCCTCGATGTGGCCGGCCCCCATGAACTGGCAGAGCATGCCGAGGCTGCCCATGGCGAGCGGCAGCACCTGCTTCAGGCTGCGGCGCGACAGGTCGTCGTATTCGGCCGGGGTCAGGCCGGGCTTGAGCATGGGCGCCGACTCGCACAGGTTCCAGCAGACGTGGAGCGCGGTGTGGCTGCCGGTCTTGGTGATTGACAGCATGTCGTAGCCGGACGGCGCGTGCAGCACCGACGCCTCCAACGTGTTGGCGAGGACGAAGCCGGCCGCGGCGAGCGGGGTGATGGCGCCCTCCGCCCGGCAGCGCTCCTCCTCCAGCGTCACCTTGATCGCCCAATCCTTGATGATGGCGTCCAGCAGGTGGCACACGCTGTCGCGCAGGAAGCCGATCAGCGTCTCCGCCGGGGCGGCGTCCAGCCCGGCGGCGTCGGCGACGTCCAGCCCGTGCGGCGAGTCCGGCGGGTTGCACAGCAGAAGATGGCCGTCGGCATCGAGCGGCATGCGGTTGGTGATGTGGTCGCGCAGATCGTTGTAGAGGAAGGCCAGCAGCGTGTTGATGGCGACCTTCTCGTAATCCTCCTTGCGGGTGTCCGCGTGGGCCGGGCACTGGCCGGCGAGGCGCTGAAGCTCCTCGGTGAAGAGGTAGTTCGGGTCCTCGGTGATGCGGTGCAGGATCGGCGCGAGGTTGACCCGGGTCATCCCGGCCTCCTCATGGGCGGCGAGATAGGTCAGGGCGAAGTCGTTGGAGCGGGCCATGATGGGGACGTCATTCCGTATGTGAGGACGGTCAGCGGTCGCGAAGCCGGTCGTAGACGCCGTAGTCCATGGCGATGCTGGCCACGATGTCGAGATACAATTTGATGAAGCCGGGCGTGTAGAAGGCAGGGCAGCCGGTGTAGTGCCGCTCCTCGGGCTTGGCGAAGCGGGTGATCGGTTCCGGGTTCAGGCAGATCAGCCCGGCCTCGTCGAGGACGAAGGCCGTCTGGTCCTTGGGCAGCAGATGGATGGCGAGCCCGTCGTGGGGTTCGATCCCCGACGCTTCCATGTAATGGACCAGCATGCCCAGGCTGGCCATCGACAACGGCACCACCTGCTTCAGGCTGCGCCGGACGAGGTCGTCGTAGGCCGCCGCATCCCTGCCCGGAAGCAGCAGGGGGGCGGCCTCCACCATGGCCCAGCAGATGTGGATGGCGGTGTGGCTGCCGGTCTTGGTGATCGACAGCATGTCGTAGCCGGCGCGCTGGTAGAGGGGCGAGTCCTCCAGCGTCGTGCGCAGGATGAAGGTGGCGGCAGCGGCGGCGGAGATCTCGCCCGTGCCCTGGGCCCGGTAATGCTCCTCTTCCGTCAGCAGGTCGGCGGCCCAGTCGGTGATGAGGCCGTCCAGCAGATGGCAGGTGGCGTCGCGCAGGACCGAGGCCATCACGTCGAGCGGGGCCGCCGCCATCGCCGCACGGTCGGCCGGGTCGATGCCGTGCGGGGAGCGTGGCGGGATCGGCAGCATCACCTGCCCGCGCTCGTCCAGCGGCAGCTTGGTCGCCACATGGTCGCGCAGCCGTTCGAACAGGTAGGCGAGCAGCGTGTTGACCGTCACCTTGTCCGCGTCGTCGGCGTTGGGGGCGGCGTGCATGGGGCACTGGCCGCCGCCGCGGCGCAACTCCTCGCTGAACAGGAAGGCCGGGTCCTTCTGGATGGTCTGGAGGATGTGGGCGATCGAGACGCGCTCCAGCCCGGCATCGGCGTGAGCCTTGATGAAGTTGCTGGCGAAATCGTTGGAACGGGACATCGTGGCCTTGCCGGAACGGAGTAATCCCGTTCAGCCTAGGGCGAGTGGTGGGGCCGTTGCAACGGCAACCTCTGTGACCGGTTGCCGCTTCTCGGTTGAAATGTGCGGTTTTACCCCTCGGGAACCAGCCAGTCGACCGTGCAGCCGCCGCCGGTGGAGGGCAGGGTGGCGTGCAGCGCCGGCAGCATGGCGCGCAGCGTGTCGTCCAGCGTCCAGGGTGGATTGACGATAAGCAGCCCGGACCCGTTCAGCCGCAGGTGCGTGTCCTCGGGGTGCCACGTCAGCTCCACCCTCAGGATCTTGCGGATGCCGGTGTTCTCCACCGCTTCCTGAAAGCGCCAGACGGCGGCACGTTCCTTGATCGGGTACCACAGGGCGTAGATGCCGGTGGACCAGCGCTTGTGCGCCGCCTTCAGCCCCTCGGCCATGCGGGCGAACTCGTCCGGCTGCTCGAAGGGCGGGTCGATCAGCACGAGTCCGCGCTTCTCGCGCGGCGGCAGATGGGATTTCAGCGCCTGATAGGCGTCGGTCTTGAAGGCCGAGACCTGACGGTCCCCGGCGAATTCAGCCCTCAGGGTCTGCCAGTCGTCAGGATGCAGTTCATTGAGGAGCAGCCGGTCCTGCTCGCGCAGAAGCGCCCGCGCCAGCCGCGGCGATCCGGGGTACCAGCGCAGCCGTCCGTCCGGGTTCAGCGCGTTCACCGCGTCCAAATAGGGCCGCAGCGCCGGATGCTGCGCCGGCTGGCCGAACAGCCGTCCGATTCCGTCCTGGAACTCCAGCGTCTTGCGTGCCGGTTCGGAGTCCAGGTCGTAGCGCCCGATGCCGGCGTGGGCGTCGAGCACGCAGAAGGGCGCCGGCTTGGCGCGCAGATGATCGATGATCAGCGCCAGGACGGCGTGCTTCATCACATCGGCGGGGTTGCCAGCGTGGAAAATGTGACGGTAGTTCATGGGGCAGGGATTTAGCCCATCGGGGCGGTCCGCGCCATCCCCCGCGAACTGGGATCAGTCGAGAGAGGCGACCTGCTGGGCGTTGCGGAAGGTGCGGCGGGTGCTCGGCGCGATGCTGGCGGGCTCGGACTCGCCACAGCGGGCCGATTCCAGCAGCTTGGCGCTCTTCGGGTCCAGTTCGTTCAGGTGCTGCCAGATCTTGCAGACGTAGTTCTGGGCCTGGCGGGTGGAGCCGCCGTTGTAACGGGCGACGGCGGTCTTCCAGCTTCCCTGCTCGCCATGAAGGCGAAGGAGGAGACGGCCAGCGTAATAGACGTTCTCACGGGGATCGACGATCCGCTCCACCGGCTGGAACTCGCCGCGGTGGGTGCCCAGCGAGATCTGCATGCAGCCGACATAGACGTTCTGGCGGATCTGGCCACGCTTGTCGCGGAGATGCCGGGCGGCGTCGTTGGCGTTGCGGGCGTAGACGGGGCGGCCCTCTACGCTCATGGCGAAGGGGGTCGGGGCGCCATCCTGGCCGCTTTCCACCAGGGCGATGGCGACGAGAAGGCCGGAGGGGATGTTGAACTTGCGCTCGGCTTCGACGGCGTGGGAGACGCAGCTGCTGTCCTGGGCGGCGGCGGGCTTGGCGGGGAGGACCGGAGCGGCGGCTAAGCCCAGTACAAGAGCGATCCAGCCGCCATACGTGCGTCGCACGCGCTGAGTTCGGTCTTGCATATCCTCGGTCCCCTCTTCGTTGCCGGGTTCATCCGGCTTCGTTTTGGCCCCCCGCGCGGGGCCGCCATTACCGGTCACCGAGTCGCTTACGGTGACCGCCTCCTACCCGAAAGTTCAGCGCCCACCATCGGGCGCCGAAGCCACACTTCCAAAAATTTTATACAGCGTCAATCTATTTGCTGCCCGGTAATACCACGCCTTTCGATCGAACGATGTCACAAGGCGGCGGGAAAAACCCACCCAAGGCCTCGGACTTAGCCACCAAGGCACTGATTCCGAAGCGCTTTGAAAAACCGAAAGAGGTGGATTGTGCGAAAGGCGTACAAATTCGTCCAGTCGGCCTAATGCGACGGTCTGACGCTCGATTCGCCGGCGAACGACCTCCTTCGGATGCCTCTTGCGCACGCGTGCAAGCTGGTGCAGGAGTTCGTGTCTTCTTCCGCTTTCCGGAGTCTCCCGGAGCGGGGGACGGCGACAGCGCATCTCCCATAGCGAAGTGATCGTGGATCGCGATTCGACGGCTCAAGCCGACCGGGAGGGGGCAGGCCCCCTCGTCCAGCCCGGAGACGTTCCGGGCATTCTGTTCCAGACTGGCTATGACCGCCTCTACGCCGCCGACGCGGCGGGGGCGGCGCGTGCCTTCCGGCTCGCCTGCGCCGCCGACCCGGGGTCGGGCGAGGCCTGGGGCGCTCTGGCCGACAGCACGCGGGATGCGGGCGAGGCCGCCGGGGCGCTGGCCGCCTGCGGGCGGGCGGTGGCGCTCGACCCCGCCATGTGGCCCTGGCGGGTCGCTCTGGCCGAGGCCTTGCGCACCGCGGGCCGGTTCGAGGAAGCCGTGACCACCGGGCAGGTGTTGACGGCGGAACGGCCCGATTCCGCGACGGCCCGGCTCGGTCTCGCCCGCGCCCTGGCGGCGGCGGGCCGGCGGGACGCGGCGCTGGAGGAGTACCGAGAGGCCGTGGCCCTGCGTTCCGGCGACCGCGAAGCGGCTCTGGAACTGGCGGCCCTGCTGGTCGAGACCGGCGATGCACTGGGCGCGGTCGAACTGCTTCAGCCCCTGTCCCGCCGGGATCCGGAGGATGCGGACCTGCATGCCGCCATCGGGCGGGCCTGGATCGCGCTGCAGGATCCGGCGAAGGCCCTGACGGCGCTGCGCCGGGCTCAAGGACTCGACCCGGACGGGCGACTCGGCTGCGCGGCGCTGATCACCGCGCTGGAAAGCGGCGCGGGGGAGGACCTGTCGGCGGCCTATGTGCGCGCCCTGTTCGACCGCTACGCCGACCGCTTCGACCAGGATCTGGTGGACAAGCTGGGCTACTCCGCGCCGGCCCTGCTGCGCGAGGCGGTGGACCGGTTGGGCACGGCGGCGGGGTTGCGCGTTCTGGACCTCGGCTGCGGCACCGGGCTGGCGGGGGTGGCGTTCCGCCCGCTGGCGGCGCATCTCGCCGGGGTCGATCTGGCCCCGCGCATGGTCGAGAAGGCCCGCGCCCGCGCATTGTATGATGAGCTGTCGGTCGGCGACGTGGCCGCGGCGGTGGAGGCGGCGCCCGGCGCCTGGGACCTGCTGGTCGCCGCCGACGTGCTGGTCTATCTCGGCAACCTGACCGCCCTGTTCGAGGGTGCCGCCAAGGCCCTGCGTCCGGCGGGCCGCTTCGCCGCGACGGTGGAGCGTCTGGACGGCGAGGCGGCGACCTCCGGCTACGCGCTCGGCGCGTCGCGCCGCTACGCCCACAGCGAAGCCTATCTGCGGGAGATGGCGGCGGCGGCAGGTCTGACGGTGCTGCTGATGGAGCCCTGCTCCCCCCGCCGGGAGAAGGGCGTGGGCGTGCCGGGTCTTCTCTTTATAATGGAGAAGTCGGAAAACTGATAAAAACGCCGTTCGGGACGGGGGCGTCCGTCACGCCTCCGCCTGGAAGGGCTGCAGGCTGAGCAGGGCGCAGTCCCAATAGGGGCGTGGGCCGAAGCGTTCGGCCAGGAAATCGACGAAGACGCGGACCTTCGGCGACAGGTGCCGGTTCTGCGGGTAGACCGCGAAGACGTTCGATTCCGCCATGTAATAGTCGAGCAGCAGGCATTGGAGCTGCCCCTTGGACAGCGCTTCTCCGCACAGGAAGGTGGGCAGCACGATGATGCCGACGCCGGCGATGGCGGACTCGCGCAGCAGGTCGCCGTTGTTGGTGCGCAACGATCCCGACACCCGGACCGACCGCATCGCGTCACCGACGCGGAACTGCCACTGCTCGGCGGTCGGGATGTTGGTGTAGATCAGGCAGTTGTGGTTGGACAGCTCATCCGGCGTCTGAGGTATCCCGTGCTTTTCCAGATAGGCCGGGCTGGCGCAGACCACCTGCCGGTTGGGGGCCAGACGCTTGGCGATCAGCGAACTGTCGCGCAGCCGCCCGATGCGCACCGCCAGATCGTAACCCTCGTCGATCAGATCGACGTAGCGGTCGTTCAGGTCCATCTCGATCTCGATGGACGGGTAGCGCTCGAGGAACTCGGCGACCGCCTTTGCCAGATGCAGCAGCCCGAAGGACACCGGCGCGTTGACCTTCAACCGCCCGCGCGGAGCGGCGTGCAGGTCGGCGACGGCCTGCTCCGCCTCCTCCAGGTCGGCGATGATGCGGGTGCAGCGATCGTAATAGGCCTGCCCGACCTCGGTCAGGCTGAGCTTGCGCGTGGTGCGGTTCAGCAGCCGCGCCCCCAGCCGGTTCTCCAGCTCCGCGATGCGGCGGGAAACCACGGACTTGGACAGGTTCAGGCGCTCCGCCGCGCTGGTGAAGCTCTTGGTGTCCACGACCTTGATAAAGGCCATCATGTCGTCGAGGCGATCCATGCCATTGTTCTACACCCGGGAACAATGAAGTTCCAGCGCCCTGGATTTGCCGAAACGAGGCAACGCGCTATCTTTTGGGACGCCGCAGCCTCCGGCGCGGCCGCAACGACAGAGGGGAGACGAGACATGGCGAAGGTTCTGGTGCTCTATTACAGCAGCTACGGCCACATCTCCACCATGGCGCAGGCGATGGCCGAGGGCGCGCGCTCCGTTGCCGGCACCGAGGTGACTGTGAAGCGCGTGCCGGAGCTGGTCCCCGAGGAGGTGCGGCAGAAGGCGCACTTCAAGGAAGAGCCGAACATTCCCATCGCCGACCCGAACGAGCTGGCCAACTACGACGCCATCATCCTGGGCGTGCCGACGCGCTACGGCAACATGCCGGGCCAGATGAAGAATTTCCTCGACCAGACGGGCGGCCTGTGGGCTAAGGGCGCGCTGGTCGGCAAGGTCGGTGCCGCCTTCTCCTCCTCCGCCACCCAGCATGGCGGGCAGGAGAGCACGATCCTCACCACCCACACCGTGCTTCTGCATCTCGGTATGGTGATCGTCGGCCTGCCTTACAGCTTCCAGGGCCAGATGGGCGTGGACGAGGTGATGGGCAACAGCCCCTACGGCGCCAGCACCATCGCGGGCGGCGACGGCTCCCGCCAGCCGAGCGCGGTCGAGTTGGACGGTGCCCGCTACCAGGGGCGGCACGTCGCGGAGATCGCCAAGAAGCTGCACGGTTAAGGGCTGAAGCGCTGCTCTCCCGCCTTCGGGCGGGAGAGGGGGCACCGGACAGAGGGGAGTTCAGGGCATGGGCCTGTTGATCGACGGCCGCTGGCACGACCAGTGGTACGACACCAAGAACAGCGGCGGCGCCTTCGTCCGTCCGGAAACCCAGTTCCGCAACTGGGTGCGGGCCGACGGTTCGACCCCGTTCCAGCCGGAGGCCGGGCGCTATCACCTGTTCGTGTCGCTGGCCTGCCCCTGGGCGCACCGCACGCTGATCCTGCGCAAGCTGAAGGGGCTGGAGGATGCCATCGGCGTCACCGTGGTCGATCCGCTGATGCGCGAAGAGGGCTGGACCTTCCCCGACCCCGACCCGATCACCGGCTCCACCCGCCTGCACGAGGTCTACACCAAAGCCGATCCCACCTACTCGGGACGTGTCACCGTCCCGGTGCTGTGGGACAAGAAAACCGGGACCATCGTCAGCAACGAGTCCGCGGAGATCGTCCGTATGCTGAACCGGGAGTTCGACGCCTTCGGCGACGCCGCGCTGGACTT
The DNA here is from genome assembly GCF_056402275.1 of Azospirillum sp. P4_B5. Lineage (NCBI taxonomy): Bacteria > Pseudomonadati > Pseudomonadota > Alphaproteobacteria > Rhodospirillales > Azospirillaceae > Azospirillum > Azospirillum sp. P4_B5. The sequence continues at coordinate 196,610 of NZ_JBFUHT010000004.1, read as the reverse complement.
CTACCCGGCGGAGCTGGCGGAGGAGATCGACCGGCTCAACGCCTTCGTCTACGACCGCGTGAACAACGGCGTCTACAAGGCCGGCTTCGCGACCAGCCAGGAGAAGTACGAGCAGGCGTTCGACGCCCTCTTCGCGGCGCTCGACGAACTGGACGAGCGGCTGGCCGGGCGGCGCTATCTGCTGGGGAACCGGCAGACCGAGGCCGATTGGCGCCTGTTCACCACGTTGGTGCGGTTCGACGCCGTCTATGTCGGCCACTTCAAGTGCAACCTGCGCCGCATCGCCGACTACCCGAACCTGTCCGGCTATCTGCGCGACCTCTATCAGGTGCCCGGCGTGGCGGAGACGGTCGATTTCCACCACATCAAGCGGCACTACTACGCCAGCCACACCATGATCAACCCGACCGGAGTCGTGCCGAAAGGGCCGGCGCTGGATCTCGATGCGCCGCACGGCCGTGACTCGGTGGGATGACGGGGTGGCGTGACCGGGCCTCAGGGCTTGTAGCAGCGGGCCATGTCCTGCTTCTGGCCGATCATCTCACACTGGAAGCTGTTGGAGAACTTGAAGCGGAACGGCCCGGTCTTGCGCACGCTGACCAGGGTCTGTCCGCCGGGGTTCTTGAAGGCCACCCAGGCCGAGGAATCGAAATGGGTGGTGATCCCGTTGCTCAGCCGCACGCGGCCCTGGTTGTCCTTGATGACCTGAACACCGGTGTTGAAGGCCATGACGCCGTTCGGCGATTCGGACGCCACGGCGAGGCCGTTCGTGCAGTTCACTCCCTCCGGTTGCACCGCGACGCACTCATAGGGACGCGGCTGCGACGCGGTGAGCACCATGGCGTAGATCGCCACTTCCAGAACGTTCATGGGCATGCGGAATCTCCCGGCAATCCGCACAAGGGTGCAGCGATGCACCGTGTACAGAATAATTCCGCCGTGGTTACGAAAAGTATAATGTCGCGGTCAAGGTTCTACCCTTTGGCGGCCAGTGCTTTTTCCAGCTTCTCGCGCAGCCCGGGCGGGGTCAGCGGCTTGACCAGATAGCCGGTGGCCCCGGAGCGCAGGGCCGACAGGACGACGTCGGACCCGTCGTGCTTGGTCAGCATGATGACCGGCGCCCGCCCATCCAGCGCTTCCAGGAAGGCCAGACCGCCCATCGGCGTCATGTCCACGTCGCAGAAGATCGCGTCGAAATCGACCCGGTTGCAACGAGCCAGCGCCTCCGCCCCGTCGGCGGCCTCGATCACCGTGCCGACGCCCAGCTGCTTCAGCAGCCGCACCGAAACGCTGCGGGTCACCACCTCGTCCTCGACGACCAGCACCGCGCACGAATTGAACGACACGGCCATCCTCGCGCTTCGCCCCGGGGGTTACCCATTTGGGTTACGCAAGCATGATATATCAGCGCGAAAAAAACTCAAATGCGTGCGATGAGAATCTTCACGTCGGCCAGGGCGCGGTCGAGGGCCGCCGCATCCCGACGCGCCACCGCCGCATCGCCGCACAGGGCCGCCGCCTCCACCGAGCCGAAGAGGTCGGCAACCCGCCCGGCCCCGGCGGTTCGGGCGGCGCCCGCCGCCGAATGGGCGGCCAGCCGGACGCCGTCCAAGTCGCCCGCGGCCAGCCGTTCCTTCAGAGCGCGCGACAACTCGTCGGCGTTTTCCAGGAACAGGGCATAGAGCATCGTGACGGTGGGGCCGGGGCCACCGAAGTTGCGCAGCATCGGCTCCACGTCGAGAATGTCCCGATCGCACGGAACTGCGGTGGCGAGAGACGTTTCGGATAGGCTGGGCGGTGGCTGGGGCACGGCTGCGGCTCCCGGCAGGACACGGTATGGCCGTACAGTGCGTGCGGTAATTCAACCCGGTCAAGCCGAGGCGGGCGCGGCGAATGGACGCTTCGGCGCCGCAACATCCAGATACGGAACCGGGGAACGCGGCGCCTGTTCCCCAACGTCGTCAATGACAGCCGGAATGCCCGAGCGATGGCCGACGCAACCGAGGAAGAGCTTCTGGACACTGTGATCGTCGGCGGCGGCCCTGCGGGGCTGACCGCGGCGATCTATCTGGCGCGCTACCGTCGCCGCTTCCTGGTCGTGGATTCCGGTGCCAGCCGGGCCTCCTGGATTCCGCTGTCCCACAATCATGCGGGCTTTCCGGACGGAGTGACCGGTGACGAGCTGCTGGCCCGCATGCGCGCCCAGGCGGAGCGCTACGGCGCCCGGATCGTACCGGGAACGGTGACGGCGGTGGAGCGGGGCGACGATGGCTACCGCGTGCGGACGGAGGACGGACGGCTGTTCCGCGCCCGCACCGTGCTGGCGGCGACCGGCGTGATCGACCGTGAGCCGCAACTGCCCAACCTCTATCAGGCGGTGCAGCGGGGGCTGGTCCGCCATTGCCCGATCTGCGACGGGTTCGAGGTGACCGGCCACCGCATCGGCGTCATCGGCCATGGCACCGGGGCTTTGGGGGAGGCGCTGTTCCTGCGCACCTATTCCCGCGACATCACCGTCCTGACGCTGGGCGAGCCGATGAATCTGGAGGAGGCGGAGGAGCGCCGCATGGCCGAAGCCGGCCTCCGCGCCGTTGAGGACCCGGTGGTGGAAATCCACACCGAGGGCGGGCGGATCGCCGCCCTGACCACGGCGTCCGGCGAGCGGCTGACCTTCGACACGCTGTACTCCGCCCTGGGCTGCCACCCCCGCGTCGAGCCGGTGAAGGGGCTGGGCGTGCGCACCGGCCCGGACGGGCGGCTGGTCACCGACGGGCACCAGCAGACGGGGATCGAAGGGCTCTACGCCGCGGGCGACATCGTGGAGGGCTTGAACCAGATCTCGGTCGCCATGGGGCAGGCCGCGATCGCCGCCACCGCCATCCATCGCCGACTCCTGGCGGAGGATGGCGACCTCTGACGTTCGACGCCTCCCTATCCAGCGGCCCGCACCGCCGGGCAAAATGTCGCATTTGACATTAATGAGCGGTAATACCAGTCCAACGGCTCAGGCTATGCTCTTGGTTTGATGGACATTCCAGGGAAGGCATAAAGGGTTATGCCTTTTGGGCTCGGCCGGACGTTTACACCTGATTAAGAATTTGGGCTTTAGGACTTTCGCCATTGCGAAAGGCGGTCCGTGCGGCGGGGTGTGGCCCGCTGCACAGCGGGGCGAGCGACGGGGCGTCATGATGACGCCATCAACCAACCCGCCGATCAACCCGGGCAGCCTGCCAGAACGAACGGAACCTGCTCCATGGCCCAATCCGTGACCCGCGCGCTTCAAGCCATCAAACGCCACAACGCCAAGCCGGAGCAGATCGACCACGCCATCCTCAGCGCCATCAACGTGACGCTGTGCATGCAGTCCGGCGGCAACGACCGGGTCGCGGAAGGCTTCAACCAGGACATCGCGCTGAGCGGACGGGCCTTCGGCGTCCGGAGCTGATCTACTCCTCCTTTTCCTCCCGCTTCCGCAGCTCGTCCTGCAGGAGATAGCGGGCCTCCGGCGGCAGATCGCCGATGGCTTCGGCCAACACGCGCAGGCGCCGCCGCAGCCCATAGACGGTGTCCAGCAGCGACAGCACGACCGGCATCGCCTCGTCGTCGAGCGCCAAATCCTCCCGCAGGTCGCAGATCAGTTCCAGCCGGGCCATGTCGGCCGCGCTGAAGACGAAACCGGTCCCCTCGTGCCGCGGCCGCAACCAGTGCCGCTCCACCCACACCGTCAGCTGGGCGGAGGAGACGCGCCGGCAGGTGGCCAGCACCTCCTCGGTCCGCCATCCCGCGCCGCCCTGGTCCATGTCGTTCCGGTCCATCTCACGCGGCCTCCATGTCCCGCCTCGGGTTGTGGTCGGTCTTCCAGTCCCGGACGAACGCCTCCAGCGCCGGGTCGGGCGCGTCGGGCAGGGCGATGCGCAGGGTCACATACTGGTCGCCGCGCACGCCGTTCGCTCCGGGAAGGCCCTTGCCCTTCAACCGCAGCCGCGTGCCGTTGTTCGCCCCCTTCGGAACGGTCAGCATCACCGGCCCGTCGATGGTCGGCACGCGCACCTTGCCGCCCAGCACCGCCTCGGCCAGAGTCACCGGCAGATCGAGTTGGACATCGTCGCCGTCACGCCGGAACCAGGGGTGGGGGGTGACCTTGACCGTCACCAGCGCGTCGCCGGGCGGACCGCCGTTGCTGCCGGGCAGGCCCTGGCCCTTCAGGCGGATGGTGCCGCCATCCTCCAGCCCGGCGGGCAGGTCGATGTCCAGCGTCTTCCCGTCCGGCATGGTGACGCGGCGCTTGCCGCCCTTGGCCGCCGCCAGGAAGTCGACCGTCAGCGCCATGCTGAGGTTGCCGCCCTTCATCGGCATGGTGGCGCCGCGGGCGAAGCCGCGTCCGCCGAACAGGTCGGAGAAGATGTGTTCCAGATCGTCCGACGCGAAGCCTTCCGCGTGGGCGTAACGGGCGCCCGCCGGGCCTTCCGCGAAGTCGCGGTAATACTGGCGCTGCGGCCGTTCCTGACCGGAGTCGTCAATCTCCCCGCGGTCGAAGCGGGCGCGCTTGTCGGGATCGGACAGCAGGCTGTAGGCGGCGCTGATATCCTTGAAGCGCTGCTCGGCTTCCGCCTTGCCGGGGTTGAGGTCGGGATGGTGCTTCTTGGCCAGCTTCCGGTAGGCCTTGCGGATCTCGTCGTCCGAAGCGGAAGGTGAAACGCCCAGAATCTCGTAAGGATTGCTCATGGCGATGACCGTGATTGAAAAGCGTGGGTCAGCGGCTAAGGGGTGAGCACGTTCGACGTGTATGTGTTCAACGCTCCCCCGCAAATCAAGAGGGTTGCCCTTCCGTCCGGCGCACGGCGCCTGTGCTTGCGGCCGGGATGACGACGGGGTGGAGCGCGCCAATATGAGACGGGCCGGACTTGGTTCCGGTTGAACGGTTCCAAAGGGAGATGGTCAGGGAGGGAGCCCCGTCATGCCGCACACGCACCGGTCCTTCATGCCCACGGATCAGGCGGCCGCCGACCTGCGGCGGCGCCACAAGATCGCGAACGTGCTGCAATCCCTCCTCCTGCTCGGCGGGATGGTGCTGCTGCTGGCGCTGTGCGGGATGATCCTGGCGGGGGTGGAGGGGGTGCTGTGGGCACTGCTTGGCGGCGCCATCAGCCTGCTGTTCAGCCCGCGCCTGTCGCCGCGCATGGTGCTCGGCATGTTCGGCGCCCGCCGCCTGACCTATGCGGAGGCCCCGGTCCTGTTCGACGCGCTGGCGGCCATCGCCCGCCGGGCGGAACTGCCCGCGGTGCCGGAATTGTGGTACGTCGCCAGCCCGGCGCTGAACGCCTTCGCCGTGGGCAGCCGCCGCCGGTCGGCCATCGCGGTCACCGACGGGCTGCTCCGCGCGCTCAGCCTGCGGGAACTGGCCGGCGTGTTGGCCCACGAGGTCAGCCACGTGCGCAACAACGACCTGACCGTGATGGGGCTGGCCGACACGGTGACCAGCCTGACCCGGCTGATGTCGGTCTTCGGCATGGCCCTGCTGATTCTCAACCTGCCCCTGCTGATGATGCGGCAGGAGGCGGTTCCCTGGCTGCTGGTGCTGCTGCTTATCGCCGCACCCTGGATCGGCGTGCTTCTGCAACTCGCCCTGTCGCGCACCCGGGAATTCGACGCCGACCTCGACGCCGCCCACCTGACCGGCGACCCGGAGGGCGTGGCCTCGGCGCTCGCCCGGATCGAGCGGCTTCAGCACAGCCCGTGGGAAGGCCTGCGCTTTCCCGGCCGCCGCCGGGCGCAGAACATCCCGTCGCTGCTGCGCACCCACCCGGAGACCGAGGAGCGTGTGAGCCGCCTGATGGCGCTGCGCACCCCGCCGCCGGTCCTGCCGGAACTCGCCGCCCACCCCCTTCATGCCCGGCCGCACCTCGCCATGCCGACGGCGCTGCGGCGCCCGCGCTACCGGCTCGGCGGCTACTGGTACTGAGGTTACAGGGCCGGCGTCCGCCTCTCCTGGACTCGCGCTGCCCGGCTGGGTAGAACCGACGGGCGCGGTCGGGCAATTTTCCCAAATCCCAGGCTTGTCCGGGGAAAAAGGGGAGAGCCCGCGGCGGTCGGTTGGCTACAGAAGGCGGGTCCCCTCCATGACCTTTCAAGGGCGTTTGGTCCTCCTGATCTCCGGGCTGGTGACGCTGGCGGTGGCGCTGGTCACGATCCTGCTGGCCTGGACGACCCATTCGGCGATCCAGTCGCGGGTGGAATCGGATGGTCGCAGCGCGGCGACCCTGCTGGCCCGCACCGCCACGCTGGCGCGCGAGGTCCCGCGCGACGTCGAGGCGCTGCTCGGCGACCGGCTGCTGTCGGAGGCGACGCTCACCGCCCACCTCGTCGCGGTGATGGAGGCGGGCAAGGCGCCGATCAAGGCGGTGACCGACCGGCTGAAGGCCGTCGCGGACGGCGGTGGGCCGGAAGAGATCTGGGTCACCGACAACCGGGGCCGCGCCTATCTGCACAACATTCCCGGCCCCGACATCACCTTCGGCCCCGATGGTCGGGCGCAGCCGCGCCAGGCGCCCTATTACGGCCTGCTGAACCGCGCGCCGGAGAAGGTGGTGACCGACGCCGCCACCGAAGGCGGCAAGCTGATGAAATTCGCCGGCGTGGCCGGTGTGGACAAGCCGCGCATCGTCCAGGTCGGTGCCGACGTGCGCCGGCTGGGCGACATCGTCCGCAAGGCCGGGGTGGACGGGGTGATGGCCTCCCTGCTGGCCGGCGGCACGGTGGAGGGCGCGTGGCTGCTGGATCGCGACGGACGCCTCGCCGTGCACGCCACCGGCCCCAGCGCCGGGCCGCTGTCGGAACGGGCGGTGGAGGCGGCGAAGGCCGCGGCGGCGGCCGGCGAGACCGGCCTTCTGCGCGAGGGCGACCGCCTGACCGCCTTCGCCCCGGTGTCGGCGGTGGCCGGGCAGGGGGCGGGCATCGCGGTGGTCCGCCTGCCGGCGGAGGACCTGTCCTCGGTGGTCGGCCGCCATGTGAAGATCGGCGTGCTGGTCGGGCTGCTCGTCCTGGCGGCGGGAGTCTACGGCGCCGTCCGCTTCGCGCGCAGCCAGATGGCCCCGATCGAGCGGCTGGGCGAGGCCGTCGCCGCGGTGGAGGCCGGGCGCTTCAACCCCTTCACCCTGAACGAGGCGATGGAGCGCAACGACGAGATGGGCCGCCTCGCCCGCGTCTTCCGTAGCATGGCGCTGGAAGCGTCCTACCGCGAGGAGACGCTGGACGCCCAGCTTCTGATGCGCACCGCCGAACTGGAGACCCGCACCGAGAAGCTGGCCGCCGCCGAACATCTGATCGAGGAGGAGCAGCGCGCCGCCCGCGACGTGCAGGCGAATCTGCTGCCGCAGCAGCTTCCCGCCGGGCGCGACAGCCAGTTCTTCGGCCTGCTGGTCCCCGGCCCGGCGGTCAGCGGCGACTTCTACGACGTGATCGAGCTGGACGAGCGTCATTGCCTGCTGGTGGTGGCGGGCGTGTCCGGCTGGGGCGTGCCGGCGGCCTTCCTGATGCTGCTGGTGCGCGGCGCGATCCGCGAGGCGGCGGCCCGGCCCGGCATGACCCCCGCGGCCATCCTGGCGGCGGCCAACGACCGGCTGTGCGGGCAGAGCCCCTTCGACGGCTTCGCCACCGCCTTCGTCGCCCTCTACGACCGTGAGACCGGAATGCTCAGCCATTCCAGCGCCGGCAACCGCGCGCCCTGCCGCATCCGGGCGGACGGCAGCGTGCTGACCCTGGCCGACGCCGGCGGCCCGGCGCTGGGCGTGCGCAAGGGCATTCCCTACGGCGAGGCGGTGACCCGGCTGGAGCAGGAGGACACGCTGTTCCTGTGCACCGAGGGCGTGCTGCGGGCGGTGAACGCCGGGCGCGAACCGTTCGGGGAGGAGCGTCTGGCCGCCGTCCTGCACCAGGGCCGCGGCCTGTCGGCGCGCGACCGCTCCGAACTGCTGCTGCGCGCGGTGGAGGCCCATGTGGGTCCGGGTGGGCAGACCGGTGACATCGTCTGCCTGACCGTCCGCCGCCTGTTGCCCGCGTCCGAACTGGCGCCGGAGTCCGAAGCGGCGGTGTGACGCTCTGCGCCCCCATCTCAGTCCTGGGTTCCGCCGTTCAGCTTCGGTTCAGTCGCCTCCGGACAGGATCGGCAGGACTTGCCTGTTTCTGCCGATGAGGGGACTTCCGATGTCCAACACCTATTCCGCGGCCGCCGCTAGGCCACCCGTCAAGACCCGCTACGACGGGGTGACGCTGTTCCTGCACTGGAGCGTCGCCCTGCTGATCCTCGTGGCCTTCGCCATCGCGCAGGGGCGTGGGCTGGTGCCCCGCGGGCCGGAGCGGACCGCCCTGATGGATGTCCACCGCTCGCTCGGCGTCCTCGTGCTGGCCCTGGTGGCGCTGCGCATGGTCTGGCGCGCCGTCAGCCCGCCGCCGCCGATGCCCGCCGACACCGCGTCGCTTCTTCTGCTCGCCGCCAAGGCTGGGCACCTGGCGCTCTACGCCCTGATGATCGCCGTGCCGCTGGCCGGCGTGCTGATGACGCAGGCCAACGGCCATCCCGTCCTCGTCTTCGGCCTGTTCACGCTGCCCGCGCTGGTCGGCGAGGACAAGGCCTTCGGCCACACGCTGGAGGAGGCCCACGAGCTTCTCGGCACCGCCATCATCGTGCTGGCCGGCCTCCACGCGGCGGCGGCTCTGGTCCACCAGTATGTGCTGAAGGACGGGACCCTGAGCCGCATGCTTCCCTGGGGAAACCGCTGAGATGAGAAAAGGGCGGACGGCGCGGACACCGGGTTGCCGGTGGGCGCCGCCCGCCGAGTGGCGAGGTCCTGCCTCCTCCATGGATGGACCCATGCTCGGGTCCCCCATGGTTTGATGAACCCGCCCAAGCGGCTTCTCTTCCCGACGCAATGGCGGTACCGCCCCCCGCTTTGACGCGTCCCTCCTGTTTTCCGGCTGTCCAGCGGGGGAGCGGGGGAGGTGGCGCGGTGAGGGGCAGGGCGATTTGTATGGCGGCGGGAGCCGCGTTGCTGGCATCGGCGCCCGCCGGGGCGGTGCCGTTCGACCGGGTGTTCGTCTTCGGCGACAGCCTGTCCGACACCGGCCGCGTCTATGAGCTGACGCGCGGCGGCATTCCGCAGAGCCCGCCCTATTATGACGGGCGTTTCTCCAACGGCCCCGTCTGGGTCGAGCGGCTGGCCCCGCTGATCGGCAGCCAGCCCGACCAGAAGACCAACTTCGCCTATGGCGGCGCCGAGACCGGCACCCTGTCGCAGACCGGCGTTCCCGGCATCCAGGGGCAGGTCGGGCAGTTCCTGCTCAGCCGCCCAAGCGGTACCGGCGGCGGACTGTTCGCGGTGTGGGCGGGTGGCAACGACTATTTCAACCGCGTCGCTGCCGGGTCGGACCCCGCGGGCCTCGTCACCCAGACGGTCGGCAACATCGTCACCACGGTGGAGCGTCTGGCGGCGCTCGGCGGGAAGACCTTCCTGGTGCCGAACCTGCCGGACCTCGGCACGATTCCGGATACCCGCAATTCCGACCGCGCCGCCCTGCTGAACGCCGTCACCGCCTCCCACAACACGCTGCTGTCGCAGGCGATGGCCGATGTGGAGAAGCGGCTGGGAGTCACCGTCGTGGTGGCGGACGTCAACGCGCTGTACCGCGCGGTGGCGGCCAACCCGACGGCCTACGGCTTCACCAACACCGTCACGCCCTGCGTGTCGGAGAACGCACCGACCGGCGCCTGCGGGACCGAGGCGCAGGCCGACCAGACCGTCTATTGGGACGAGATCCACCCGACCCGCGCCGCCCACCTGTTGATCGCGCAGTACATGCAGGGCGCCCTGCTCGCCCTGAACGACGCGGCGGAGACGGTGGCGATGCAGCCGGAGCTGGCCTTCGAGGCGACGCGGAGCTGGCACCGCGCGCTGCTCGGCTCCATCGCCGGCCCCGCCACGACGCGGGTGGAGGCGCCGCTCGGCAGTGGCGAGCTGAGGGCCTTCCTGATCGGCGACGCCGCCTGGGGCCGCCTCGGCGGCACGGCCGAGAGGCAGGGTTTCCGCTTCAACACCCAGTCGGGCGGCGTCGGCGCCGAACTGCCGGTCGGGCCGGCGTCGCGCGTCGGGCTGTCGGTCGGCGGGTCGCGCGGCCACGCCAAGCTGGACGAGGGGGCGGGCACGCTGGACATGACCAGCACCATCATCGGCCTGCACGCAGTGACTGAGGCGCAAGGCTTCCTGCTGGCCGTGGCGGGCAGCGTCTCCTTCGACCGCTACGGCGACATCGACCGGACCACCGGATTCGCGCCGTTCCCCAACGCCTCGGCGGAGACGGACGGGCGCACCTATGCCCTGTCGGTCGCCGGGGGCTACACGGCGCAGCTCGGGCCGGTGGCGCTGGGGCCGCGGCTGGGACTGCGCTACATCCACACGCGCATCGACGGCTATCAGGAAAGCGGCGCCGGCCTGTTGTCGCTCGGCGTCGAGCGGCAGAGCGCCGAATCGCTGGAGAGCAGCGTGGGCGCCGAAGCTTCCACCATCGTGGAAATCGGGCGGACGGTGCTTCAGCCCAGCCTGGGCATCGCCTGGGAACACCAGTTCGCGGAGGACGCGCGCACCGTCACCGTCCGCCTGCCCGGCGGGGCGGCCAACAGCGTGAGCCCCAGCGGCGGCGGCCGCGACTCCCTGGTGATCGGCGCCGGCCTGTCGGCCCAGCTCTGGCAGGCGGTCGGCGCCACGGTCGGCTACCGCGGCGAACTGTCGGGCGCGGACGGCCACAACCACGCCTTCACCGCCCGCTTGCGGATGAGCTTCTGAGGAAACGTCTATTCCATCCTTCCGGAAGGCTTTTTCCTGCTGGCGTTGCGGCGCCGCAAGAGGAACAATCGGTGCCGGCGCGTCGCCCCCGGGCACGCCCGCCCGAAAGAATAAAGGGAGGATTTTCATGGCCTATAAGCACATCCTCGTGCATCTCGATTCCGGCCCGCAGGTGGAAACCCGCCTCGACGCGGCCATTGCGCTGGCGAAGACCAGCGGCGCCTTCCTGCGCGGCCTGTTCGCCCAACCGGACCGCAGCGCCACCAGCATCATCGCCCGCCGCTCCAGCGATCATCTGGAGCAGGCCGCCGCCCGCAGCGAGGCGATGTTCCGCGACAAGCTCCAGGCGTCGGGCCTGCAGGGGCAATGGCACGGCCTGACCCATGGCGAGCACAACCACGTCATCCGCGAGGTCATCATCTGGTCGCGCTTCGCCGACCTGACGGTGCTTGGCCAGTTCGACCGCAGCGCCCCCGCCGACGGCGTGGCGCCGGAGGAGCTGAACGAGCAGGTGGTGCTGAACTCGGGCCGCCCGGTGCTGGTGCTGCCCTTCGCCGGTACCTTCCCGGTGATCGGCAAGCGCGTCGCCGTCGCCTGGAACGCCGAGCGCGAGGCCGCCCGCGCCCTGGCCGACGCCATGCCCTTCCTCCAGGCCGCCGAAGAAGTCACCGTCATCACCGTTCTGACCCAGGCCGCCCCGCCGGCCGGGACGGAGCCGCAGCGCATCGGCCTGCTCGACCATCTGGCGCTGCACGGCGTGACGGCCGACCAGACGCATTTCACCGTGACCGACATCGGCGCCATGGACGCGCTTCTGGCCCGCAGCATCGATTCCGGGGCCGATCTCTTGGTGATGGGCGCGCACGGCCATTACGGCTTCCCCTTCCTGCACCGCGGCGGCGGGACGCGCCATGTCCTGCGCACCTGCCCGGTGCCGCTGCTGCTGTCCCACTGACGTCGACGAGTTGACGGAAACAGGCGGCGGGCTTTCCTCCGCCGTGCCGGGCGGCCATGTAGAGGCTGACCCGGTACCGGCTGGAGAGCGTGCATGTCCTGGCTCCGCGTCTTCCTGATCGCCTGTCCCGTCATCGTCCTGGCGGCGCTGTTCGCCGCATGGGCGGCGACGGGCTTCGACCTGTTCGGACTCAGTCTGCCGGGCCTGCTCGCCCTGGTCGGCGGCGCCGTGCTGACCAGCGCCGTCGCCATCGGGCTGATGGCCTTGGTCTTTCTCAGCAACCGCAGCGGCCACGACGAGGCGGCGGGCCGCCCCGATCCCACGGACGGGCCGGACCGGCTCTGAAGCCCAGACCACGATTGGGGCCATTGGGCCTTTCTTCCGTCTGATGTCCGCATGGTCGGCGGAACGCCTGCGACTCCCCACCGTTGCTCAATGGACGAAAAAGCCCCGGCTGTTGCGGCCGGACAGGCCATGCCTGCGGCCGGGGCGGGAAGGAGGGAAACGCCACGATGGACGAACACCGCATCCGCCACCGTGCCTACGAGATCTGGGAGCAGGAGGGGCGCCCCGAAGGCCGTCGCGCCGAGCATTGGGAGCGGGCCTGCCGCGAACTCCAGGAAGAGGACGAGCGGGCGAAGGAGAAGGATTCCGAACCGCGCGATCCCGCCCGCGCCTCCGCGGATACCGGCGCGGGCATCTGACGTCCATCACACCCTTTCCTCCAAGGAGACGCCATGCCGCCCCGCCGTGATCCCGCATCCTTCATGTGGTCGGAGGCCGTCGAGCTGCTGGACCGTGCCGAGCGGCTGCACCGCCAGTTCTTCCGCCCGGCCCCGCCGGGTCCGCGCCGCGCCTGCTGGACCCCGCCCATCGACGTCTACGAGACGGAGGACGCGGTGACCATCGTCGTCGCCCTTCCCGGCGTCGGTGCGGACCAACTTCACGTCGCCGTCGAGGACGGCGTTCTGGTGGTTGCCGGCGAGCGCACCCTGCCGCTGGGCTGCGACGGGATCATTCACCGGCTTGAGATTCCCCATGGCCGCTTCGAGCGGCGGATCGAACTGCCCGCCGGGGCCTTCCGCATGGGACGGCGCGAGCTGTCGGCGGGCTGCCTCGTGCTGACGCTCGACAAGACGGGATGAAGGACGTTCGAATGACTGACTCACCGATTGGCGAGCATGCTGCCGAAGCGACGCCGACCCCCCAGACGCCACCCGCCTCATCGCCCGCCTCTGGGCTGCCGGAGGATGTGATCCCGGTCATCCCGGTGCGGAATCTCGTGCAGTTTCCGGGGGTGGTTCTGCCGGTGACGGTCGGGCGGGCGCGCTCGGTCGCCGCCGCGCAGGAGGCGGCCCGCACCGAGCGGCCGGTCGGCATCCTGCTCCAGCGCGACGAGGCGGTGGAGGATCCGACCGGCGCCGACATGCACCGCGTCGGCACGACCGCCAGCATCCTGCGCTACGTCACCACGCCGGACGGCTCGCACCATCTGGTGTGCCAGGGGCAGCAGCGCTTCCGCATCGTCGAATGGGTGCCGGGCCATCCCTTCATGGCCGCCCGCGTCGAGATGGTGGAGGAATCCGACACCGCCACGCCGGAGGTCATGGCCCGCTTCCTGAACCTGCGCAACGAGGCGGTGGAGGCGCTGCAACTGCTGCCCCAGGCCCCGCAGGAGCTTCTGGCCGCAGTCCAGGCCATCGAAAGCCCCGGCGAGCTGGCCGACATGACCGCCAGCTACATGGACCTGAAGCCCGCCGAGAAGCAGGAGGTGCTGGAGACGTTCGACCTGCCGGAGCGGCTCGACAAGGTCGGCGGCCTGCTGGCCCGGCGGATCGAGGTGCTGCGGCTGTCCCGCGACCTCCGCGAGCGCACCCGCGAGGCGATGGACGAGCGGCAGCGCGAATACCTGCTGCGCGAGCAGCTGCGCGCCATCCAGAAGGAGCTGGGAGAGGCCGACGAGGGGCGTCAGGCCGAGATCGGCGAGCTTCAGGACGCCATCGCCAAGGCCGGCATGCCGCCCGACGTCCGCGAGCACGCCGAGAAGGAACTGCGCCGGCTGGAGCGCATGCCGGAGGCGGCGGCGGAATACTCGATGGTGCGCAGCTACCTGGACTGGCTGATCGAGATGCCGTGGGACCGCCGGTCGGAATCCCGCATCGACATCGCCGAGGCCCGCCGCATCCTCGACGAGGACCATTACGGGCTGGAGAAGGTCAAGCGCCGCATCCTGGAATTCCTGGCGGTGCGCAAGCTGAACCCGGAAGGGCGCAGCCCCATTCTGTGCTTCGTCGGCCCGCCGGGGGTGGGCAAGACCTCGCTCGGCCAGAGCATCGCGCGGGCGACCGGGCGGGCCTTCGCCCGCGTCTCGCTGGGCGGCGTCCATGACGAGAGCGAGATCCGCGGCCACCGCCGCACCTATGTCGGCGCGCTTCCCGGCACCATCGTCCAGGCCATCCGCAAGGCCGGAACGCGCGACTGCGTGCTGATGCTGGACGAGATGGACAAGCTGGGGCAGGGCTTTCACGGCGACCCGTCGGCCGCCCTGCTGGAGGTGCTGGACCCGGAGCAGAACGCGACCTTCCGCGACCATTACCTGGGCGTGCCCTTCGACCTGTCGAAGGTGATGTTCATCGCCACCGCCAACATGCTGGACACCATCCCCGGTCCGCTGCGCGACCGCATGGAGGTGATCGAGCTGTCCGGCTACACCGAGGACGAGAAGCTGGAGATCGCCAAGCGCTACCTGCTGGCCCGCCAGCTCGCCGCCAACGGGCTGACGGCGGAGCAGCTGGAGATCCTCGATGACACGCTGCGGGCGATCATCCGCGACCACACGCGGGAGGCCGGGAACCGCCAACTGGAACGGCTGATCGGCGCGGTCGGACGCTACGCCGCCGTGCGCATCGCCGAGGGCGAGGTCGAGCGGATGCGGGTGGAGCCGGGGGACCTGACGGCGATCCTGGGGCCGCCGCGCTTCGAGAACGACGTGGCGATGCGCACCAGCGTGCCCGGCGTGGCGACCGGCCTTGCCTGGACGCCGGTCGGCGGCGACATCCTGTTCATCGAGGCCAGCCGTTTCCCTGGCTCTGGCCGGCTGATCCTGACGGGTCAGCTGGGCGAGGTGATGAAGGAGAGCGCGCAGGCCGCCCTCAGCCTCGTCAAGTCGCGGGTGAAGGACCTCGGCCTCGACCCGGAGGGGCTGGATCGCTTCGACATCCACATCCACGTCCCGGCGGGGGCCATTCCGAAGGACGGGCCGTCCGCCGGGGTGGCGATCTTCACGGCCCTGGTGTCGCTGCTGTCGGGGCGCTGCATCCGTTCCGACACGGCGATGACCGGGGAGATCAGCCTGCGCGGGCTGGTGCTGCCGGTCGGCGGCATCCGCGAGAAGGTGGTGGCGGCCCAGCGCGCCGGGCTGAAGACGGTGATGCTGCCCGCCCGCAACCGCAAGGATTTCGACGACATTCCCGCGGCGGTGCGCGAGCGGCTGAGCTTCGTCTGGCTGGAACGGGTCGACGACGCCGTCCGCGCCGCCCTGGTGTCGGAGCCCTCCGCGGAGGCGGCGGAGCGCAAGGCCGGGTAGCGTTCTCCGCCGGGGCTAGGACCCTTGCGCACCGGGGGTGCGGTGCGCCACATGAAAGGCGCGCCCGCGTGGAGCGCGCACAGGAGACGATCATGACGCCCGAGGAACGCACCCTCCTTTCCGATCTGTTCACGCACCTGCGCGAGGTGGAGACCCAGCCCCGCGATCCGGAGGCGGAACGCTTCATCCAGCAGATGATCCAGGGCCAGCCCGCCGCCGCCTACTACATGGCGCAGTCGGTCCTGGTGCAGCAGCAGGCGCTGACCGCCGCCCAGCAGCGCATCGACGATCTGGAGCGGCAGGTGAGGGAGGCGCAGTCCCGCGCCCAGCAGACCCAGCCGCAGCCGTCCGGCGGCAGCTTCCTGTCCAACGCGCTCGGGCTGGGGCGCAGCCCGTGGGCCGGCGGGGGCAACCGTCCGGCGGAACAGCGGCCCGCTCCGGTTCCCCAGGCTCCCCAGGGGCCGGCCTACAACCCCATGCAGCCGCCAATGCAGTCGCCCGGGGCGCCGTCGCGCAGCCCGTGGGGGGCCGCTCCGCAAGGCGGCGGGCAACCCGGTTACGGTCAGCCCGCCTATCCGCCCCAGCCCGGTTACGCACCGCAGCCCGGCTTCGGCCCGCAGGGCTACGCGCCGCGCGGCGGCGGGTTCCTGAGCGGTGCCGCCCAGACTGCGGCCGGTGTGGCCGGCGGCATGCTGGCGGCCAGCGCCATCTCCTCGATGCTCAGCCATTCGCCAGGACCGTTCGGCGAGGCCGCCGCGGCTGCGGGCCAGACGGCCAGCCATGGCGAGACGGTCATCAACAATTACTACGGCGACTCCGCCGACCAGGGCGCGGACCAGGGGGGCGCGGACCAGGGCTTCCCGCCGGAGGACAACAACCTCCAGAACGTCGACTATCAAACCGACGATTCCTCGTTCGACGACGGCGGCGGCGATGGCGGTGGAGACGACAGCTGGATCTGACCTTATCCAGCCCTTGCCTTATCCAATCTTTGGCAAAGGCGCGCCAACCTTTGGGAAAGGGCCGGTGCGCCTTCACGTCGCCATCACAGTTAATATAAATTAAACAGTTAGGTCCCTACGGTGCGTTGGGCAAGGAAGGCCATTTCCCCCGATCCTCACGCAGACCCGAGGCCCATGACGACGCTCGTTCAGCCCCAGCCGACCGAAGACGCCGAGCGCAACGACGCTGAGCGCAAGGCCTCCGCCACCCAGATGTACCATGAGGTGGCGCGGATCATCGAACGGATGCACCGCCGGTTCCTCGACGTTCTGCGAATCGAGCTGTCCCGCATCGGCATCGACGACATCAGCCCGGTGCAGGTCATGATGCTGCTGAACATCTCCAACGGAGAGATCAGCGTGCGCGACCTGATCGAGCGCGGCTACTACCTCGGCTCCAACGCCTCCTACAACCTGAAGCAGCTGGTGGACAGCGGCTATGTGGACCGCTCCGCCTCGCCGCGCGACAAGCGGGCCGCCCGGCTGAAGCTGTCGACCAGGGGCCTGGAACTGTGCGAGCGGCTGCGCCACATGGCGTCGGTCCATTCCGACGGCCTGATCCGCAGCGATGGCGACAGCCAGGATTTCGAGGTCACCTACCGCACGCTGCGCCGTCTCGAGCGCAAATGGACGGACGTCATCCGCTCCGACGAAACGGAAATCCTCTAACGCGCATTGACCTTCCTCAGTGTGCGCGGCGGTAGGCCGTGCCACGGTAAGGCCGCTGGGCCTTATGGGGGAAGTGGGATGAAGTTCGCCGTCGGCACGCAGGATTACCGCAGCATCGCCACCCATGGCGGCCGCACCCGCCGTTTCCTGGTCTTCGAGGCCGAAGCGGGCGGCGATCCCACCGAGGTCGGGCGGATCGAGCTTGCCGAGGACGAGGTGCTCCACCTTGCCGGCGACGGGCGCCCGCACCCGATCGACGCGGTGCGGGTGGTCATCACCGGCTCCTCCGGCGAGGGCTTCATCAACCACATGAAGCGCCGCGGCATCGAGCCGGTGACCACGTTGGAGACCGACCCGGTGCAGGCGATCCGCGACTGGTTCGCCGGGACCGTCAAGACGGCCCCGCCGCCCGAGCATCCCCACGAACATCACGATCACGGCCCCAAGGACGCCCCGCAAGAGTGTCACAAGGCGCCGGCCTGATTCGTCACACAGGGAAGGACACGCTGGCGGTGGTGCCGGCGGCGTCGCTTTCCGTGTTCAGCGTGTCGCCGAGCTGGGCGGCCAGCGCTTCGGCCAGCATCAGCCCGTCCTCCGCCGTCGTGTCGAAGCCGGCGGGCAGGGCGCGCCCGTTGTCCTCGACGATCAGGCGGGCGCGACCATTGTTCTCCTGCGTCACCGAGACGCGAATCCAGCCCTGCTCCGGAAAGGCGTGGTGCAGGCTGTTGGTGATCAGTTCAGCGGTGATCAGGCCCAGCGGCATGGCCTCGTACAGGCCGATCTGGATGGGATCGCTCTTCACCTCGATGGGTACGTTGGCGAGCCCGCCGGGGGTCCCATGCTTCACCGCGTCGGCGAGCGATTCGATGTAGCGGCCCAGATTCACATGGGTGCCGGTCCCCGACTCGTGGAGCTGGCGGTAGAGGATCGCCAGCGCTTCGATGCGGACCAGCGTCTGCTCATAGGCGGCGCGGGCGTCCGGGTCGCGGATGCGGCCCGTCTGCAGCTTCAGCAGGCTGATGACCAGCTGAAGGCTGTTCTTGGCCCGGTGCTGAAGCTCGCGCAGTTCGGCCTCCAGCTCCCGGATGCGTTCCGCGATTGGGTCCTCCGGCGCTCCCGAACCGGTGGCGGGGCGATCAGCAGGCAGGGCGACCGGCTGGAACCGGAGGGGATTGGGCATCACGCAATTCTCGGCTGAGGCTGGGCAACGTTTTACTTAGGTACAGAACAATTTATGCGCTTGAACCCACTCCCGAATTGGTTCTGAGGAAGTACCCCTCTGCGCATATCCAATTCGTTCGTTCACGATCGGACGGAGGGGCAGGGCTTATGAGTCTGGCGGACGAAGGGTCGGAATCGCGGGCAGGCGGGGCAAGCCGGAAAAAGCGTTTCCCCGGTCGTCCCGTCGTGGCATGAGTGCCGCCATGCGTTTGAGAACTCTGGTAATTCCCTTCTGCGCCCTGCTGGCTGTGGCCGGCGGCTGCGTTGCGGTGGCCGGAAACGGCGGGCCATCCGCATCCTCCGTTCCGATCGCACTGGACCCGGACCGCCCGGATCTTGCGGAACTCGGTGCTCTGCAATTCCGCGGCGCCCTCCGTCTGCCCGATGGGGCGGGCGTGGGGGGCTTGTCCGGCCTCTGGGTCAGCGACTCGGGCGACCGTTTCGTCGCGATCTCCGACAATGGGAAGAGCGTTACGGGGCGGCTGACCTACGACGCCGAGGGAGGTCTGGCCGGTGCCGGACGCTATGATGTCCGCCCCCTGATCATCGACAAGGGCCCGAACTACCGCGGCCGGCTCAATGACTCGGAAGATCTTGTCCGCCTTCCGGACGGCGGCTGGCTGGTGCCGTTCGAGCGCAACCACCGCATCCTGCGCTACGGTGGCGCCGACCGGCCAGAGGGAACGCCGCGGAAGATTCCGGTGCCGCCCGGGCTGGAAAACGCTCCCGCGAACGGCGGGGTCGAGGCGCTGGCTGCGCTGCCGGACGGCCGCATCCTGGCCATCGAGGAAGGCGACGACGACGGCGTCCGCGAACGCCACGCCTGGATCGCTCCCGCCGATCCGAAGGCGCGCGGCGACTGGCAGCCGCTGACCTACCGCGCTGCGCCGCGCTTCCGCCCCACGGCCGCGGCGCCATTGCCGGACGGCGGGGTGCTGGTGCTGGAGCGGCGGGTGTCCCTGCTGGGCGGCTGGGCGGCGCGCATCGTGCATGTGCCGGCGGACTCGCTGCGCGGCGGCGCCACGATGGATGGGGCGGAACTGGGGCGGCTGGAGCCGCCGCTGCTGACCGACAATTTCGAAGGGCTGGCGGTGCGGACCGGTGCGGATGGCGACCTGCTCATCTACATCGTTTCCGATGACAACCGCAGTCCGCTCCAGCGGACTTATCTGATGATGTTCCAGCTTCCGGTCGGCGCTCTGAAAGCCACCGTCGCGAGGCGCTGATCGGAAAGCGCCTCCGCGGTGAGCGGCGTCGCTCAGAAGTTGGCGTAGGGGCCGCCCTGGCTGGGCATGTCCGGAGCGCCCGGAGTGCCCGGATTTCCCATCGGCTCGCGGTGATGATGGACACGGGCGATGCTTGGGGCGAGGTCCTGAAGTTCGATGAAATTGTCGGCCTGACGGCGCAGTTCGTCGGCGACCATCGGCGGCTGGGAGCGCACGGTGCTGATGACGCTGACCCGCACGCCCTTGCGCTGCACCGCCTCGACCAGCCTGCGGAAATCGCCGTCGCCGGAGAAGAGCAGGATATGGTCGACCCGCTCGGCCATCTCCATCACGTCGATGGCCAGCTCTATGTCCATGTTGCCCTTGATCTTGCGCCGACCGGAGGCGTCGGTGAACTCCTTGGTCGGCTTGGTCACCATGGTGTAGCCGTTGTAGTCTAGCCAGTCGACCAGCGGGCGGATCGGCGAATATTCCTGATCCTCCACCAACGCGGTGTAATAGAAGGCGCGCACCAGTCGCCCTTCGGAGGCGAAGCCGTCGCGAAGACGCTTATAGTCGATATCGAAGCCCAGGGACCGGGCGGCAGCGTACAAATTGGCGCCGTCGATGAACATCGCCAGACGCTCTTCCTTATAAAAGAGCTTCGTAACATCCTTCGGCAAAGTCGTATTCCGATCCAATTCCGTAATCCTTCCACGATGGATTGAATTATATGTCAGGCATACGCGAAATTGCGATTCACCAGATAAGTAAAGTAGGCGGTCGTCTTCGCGCGAGCAAGGGGGAGCGCGGGCGCGGGCGCGCCGCGGGCGGGGTACGGCGGGCGGACCCGACAAGGCTCGAAGCGCTTGCGCAGGCGCGAACGCATCAATATATTCGGATGCCTTCGCAGATCCCGGAGTTGGTTTGGTATGGCCCGCGTTACCGTCGAAGATTGCGTCCTCAAGGTTCCGAACCGGTTTGAACTGGTCATGATGGCGGCCCAGCGCGCGCGTGAGATCGCGTCCGGTGCTCCGCTGTCGATCGACCGCGACAACGACAAGAACCCGGTCGTTGCCCTGCGTGAGATCGCCGATGAGACGGTGATGCTTGAGCATCTGAAGAACGCCCTGATCAAGGGCCACCAGAAGCACGTCGAGCCGGACGAGCCGGAAGAGGAAATCGTCGAGTTGATGGCCGGCGAGCACGACTGGGCCGCCCGCGGCGATACGTCGCTGGAGGACGAGGACGGGATGAGCGAGGCGGAGGAGGTTGGCGAAGGCGACGACCTGCTGTCCGATATGGAAAGCGATCCGGCGGCGGCCTTTGGCGAGACCGAGGACGATGTCGTCGGCCGCGATGCGGACGGGGATCTCTGACGCTGACCGATAGCGACCGGCCTTGGGGGGCGGTGGCCCCCCTTTCCGTCCAAGAACCAAGACATTTGCGAAACTTCATGGCGCACGCTGCGCCGGGTCGGGTGGCATGATCCGGCAATATGAGCTTGTCGAACGCGTCAAGGCGTACGACCCCTCGGCGGACGAGGAGTTGCTCAACCGCGCCTACGTCTTCTCCATGAAGGCGCACGGATCGCAGACCCGCGCCTCGGGCGATCCCTATTTCCTCCATCCGCTTGAGGTCGCCGGCATCCTGACCCAGCTCAAGCTGGACGCCGGGACCATCGCGACGGCGCTGCTGCACGACACGGTCGAAGACACGGTCGCCACGCTGGAGGACATCGAGAAGCACTTCGGCAAGGAGATCGCCCGTCTGGTCGACGGCGTGACCAAGCTGTCGCGCCTGGAACTGCACAGCGAGCAGGCCAAGCAGGCCGAGAATTTCCGCAAGCTGGTGCTGGCCATGTCGGAGGACATCCGCGTCCTCCTGGTCAAGCTGGCCGACCGGCTGCACAACATGCGCACGCTGTTCCACCTGAAGAACCCGGACAAGCGCAAGCGCATCGCCCGCGAAACGATCGAGATCTACGCGCCGCTCGCCGAACGCATCGGCATGCATCAGGTCAAGGACGAGCTGGAGGATCTCTCCTTCGCGGAGCTGAATCCGGACGCCCGCGACAGCATCCTGGCCCAGCTCTCCCGCCTGCGCACCGAGGGCGAGAACCGCGTCCAGCGGATCATCCAGGAACTCCGCGGCACGCTGGCGGAGGAGGGGCTGCCAAACGCCGGGGTCACCGGGCGCGAGAAGACCGCCTATTCGATCTGGCGCAAGCTGCAGCGCAAGAATGTCAGCTTCGAGCAGCTGTCGGACATCATGGCCTTCCGGATCATGGTGGACACGGTGCCGGAATGCTATCAGGCGCTGGGCGTCATCCACGCCCATTACCCGGTCGTTCCGGGGCGCTTCAAGGATTACATCTCGACGCCCAAGCCCAACGGTTACCGCTCGCTCCACACCGGGGTGATCGGTCCGGAGCGCAACCGGATCGAGGTGCAGATCCGCACCAGCGACATGCACGAGATCTGCGAGCTCGGCGTCGCCGCCCACTGGGCCTACAAGCAGGGAGAGCAACGCACCCAGCAGGGGCGCGAGTACCGCTGGCTGCGCGAGCTTCTCGACATCCTGGAGCACGCCCAGAAGCCCGAGGAGTTTCTGGAGCACACCAAGCTGGAGTTGTTCCAGGACCAGGTCTTCTGCTTCACACCGAAGGGCGACCTGATCGCGCTGCCGCGCGGGGCGACCCCGGTGGACTTCGCCTACGCCGTCCATTCCGAGGTCGGCGACCACTGCGTCGGCGCCAAGATCAACGGGCGGATGCTGCCGCTGCGCACGCAGCTGCAGAACGGCGATCAGGTCGACATCATAACCTCCAAGGCCCAGACCCCGGTTCCGGGCTGGGAGCGTTTCGTCGTCACCGGCAAGGCGCGGGCGCGCATCCGCAAGTTCCTGCGCACCCAGCAGCGCACCCAGTACATCGAGCTGGGCCGCGCCATCCTGCAGCGCCAGTTCAAGTCGGAAGGCTACGAGTTCTCGGAGAAGGCGCTGGAAGGTGTCGTCAAGATCTTCCAGCAGCCGAGCGCCGACGACCTGCTGGCCAGCGTCGGGTCCGGCCTGCATTCGGGCCGCGAGGTCTTCCACGCCGTCTTCCCCGGCCACAAGCCGCATGTGGCGACGACCAAGGAAGGCGACGACAAGAACTCCATCACGGTGCCGAAGCCCAAGCCGAAGGCGAAGGGCAACAACGCGCCGCTGCCGATCCGCGGTCTGATTCCCGGCATGGCCGTCCATTACGCCCGCTGCTGCCACCCGCTGCCGGGCGACCGCATCGTCGGCATCGTGACCACCGGCAAGGGCGTGACCATCCACACCATCGACTGCGAGACGCTGGAGAGCTTCCACGAGTCGCCGGAGCGCTGGATCGACGTCGCCTGGGACATCGGACCGGACAGCCCCGAGGAGCATGTCGGGCGCATCTCGCTGGTGGTCAACAACGAGCCGGGCTCGCTCGGCACGCTGTCCACGGTCATCGGCAAGAACGGCGGCAACATCACGAACCTGAAGATCACCAGCCGCAACACCGACTTCTTCGAGCTGCTGATCGACATCGACGTGAAGGACGCCAAGCATCTGACCAACATCATGGCGGCCCTGCGCGCCACCCCCGCCATCAACGCGGTTGAGCGGGCGCGGGGGCGGTGAGGGTGCCCGCGCGGTAGTGCCCACCAAGAGCACCCATCGGAAGCGAGAGAAGCATGTCCAGCCCGACCATCTTCAGCCGCCTGATCGCCGGGGATCTGCCCTGCGCCGTGGTGTATGAGGATGCGGAGACCTTCGCTTTCATGGACGCCGGGCAGGTCAATCCCGGCCATGTGCTGGTCGCGCTGAAGCGCCCGGCCCCGACCATCCTGGACGTGACGGAGGACGAGGCGGCGGCCCTGTTCCGCACCGTTCACAAGGTCGCCCGCGCCGTCCAGGCGGCCTTTTCACCCGAGGGGATCACGCTTCTCCAGACCAACAGGCCGGCGGGTTGGCAGACGGTGCCGCACATCCACGTGCATGTGGTGCCGCGCTATGAGAACGACCGCGCCGATCTGGTCTGGCCCCGCCACGACCCGCCCATCGAAGAACTGAAGGCGCTCGCCGCGCGGATCGCCGCCCATCACGTCGTCGAATGACGGCGTGACGCGACGCGACGCCACCGCTATATAGCAGGAGAACCGGTGCCCGCCGGATGCAGGATGCGGGGCCGGTGTGACACCGGAGTTTCGAGCCTATGCCCCGCCCTTTGCGCCTCGGCGTGAACATCGACCATGTGGCGACCGTCCGCAACGCGCGGGGCGGGCGTTACCCCGATCCCGTGCGCGCGGCAAAGCTCGCCGCGGAGGCCGGGGCCGACGGCATCACCGCCCACCTGCGCGAAGACCGCCGCCACATCATCGATTCCGACATCGAGCGGCTGATGGCGGAGATCCGGCTGCCGCTGAACCTGGAGATGGCGGCGACCGACGAGATGCTCGGCATCGCGCTGCGCCACCGGCCGCACGCCTGCTGCCTCGTCCCGGAGAAGCGCACGGAGGTCACCACCGAAGGCGGGCTGGACGTCGCCGGGCAATTGGAGACCCTGAAGCGCACCGTCGGCGATCTCGGCGCCGCGGGCATCCGCGTCTCGCTGTTCATCGACCCGGAACCGGCGCAGCTCGACGCGGCGAAGGCGCTGGGCGCGCCCGTGGTGGAGCTGCACACCGGCGCCTATTGCGACGCGCCCGCCGGGGCGGAGCGCGCGGCGGAGCTGGAGCGCATCGTCCGGGCGGCGGCCCACGCCGAGGCCATCGGCCTGGAATGCCACGCCGGCCACGGGCTGAGTTACGAAACGGTCGGGGCGATCGCCGCCATCCCGACCATCGTGGAACTGAACATCGGCCATTTCCTGATCGGCGAGGCGATCTTCGTCGGGCTGGGCAACACGCTCCAGCGCATGCGCGCCGTCATGAAGGACGCCCGCGCGGCTGGAGGCCTCTCATGATCCTCGGCATCGGCAACGACCTGATCGACATCCGCCGGATCGAGCAGTCGCTGGACCGATTCGGGGACCGCTTCATCGCCCGCATCTTCACTGACGTGGAGCGCGCCAAGTCCGAGCGCCGCGCCGGAGCCGCCGGCAAGCACAGCGCGCGGGCCGCGACCTACGCCAAGCGCTTCGCCGCCAAGGAGGCCTGCTCCAAGGCGCTGGGCACCGGGTTCCGCGACGGCGTGTTCTGGCGCGACATGGGGGTGGTGAACCTGCCTTCTGGCCAGCCGACCATGCGCCTGACCGGCGGGGCGCTGGAGCGGCTGCAGGCGATCATCCCGCCGGGCATGCAGGCGCGCATTCACGTGACGCTGACCGACGAGTACCCGATGGCGGAGGCCTTCGTCATCATCAGCGCCGAACCGGCCGACACGTCCGCCACAACCTCCATCACCACCTCCACGGCACCCCCCGCATGACCATGAACAGAGAGACCGCCTTGACCGGCAAATCCAAAGAGACAGGCGGCTTTGCCGAGACGGTGAAGACGGTCTTCTACGCGGTCATCATCGCCTTCGGCGTGCGGACCTTCGCCTTCGAGCCCTTCAACATCCCGTCCGGGTCGATGATCCCGACGCTGCTGATCGGCGACTACCTGTTCGTGTCCAAGTTCTCCTACGGATACAGCAAATACACGGTCGGCTTCGGGCTGCCGCTGTTCGAAGGCCGCATCATGGGTCACGCGCCGGAGCGCGGCGACGTCGCCGTGTTCAAGCTGCCGCGCGACAACAAGACCGACTACATCAAGCGCGTCATCGGTCTGCCGGGCGACACCGTCCAGGTGACCGGCGGCGTTCTGCACATCAACGGCCAGCCGGTGAAGCGCGAGCGGATTGAGGACTATGTGTCCCGCGACGCGCTGGGCCGTGAGGTCCGCATCGCGCAGTTTGTCGAGACTCTGCCGGGCGGGCGCAGCCACCGCATCATCGAGGAATCGGACAATGGTCCGCTCGACAACACCCCGGCCTTCAAGGTGCCGGCGAACCACCTGTTCATGATGGGCGACAACCGCGACAACTCGCTGGACAGCCGCGTCCCGTCGCAGGTGGGGTATGTCCCGATGGAGAATCTGGTCGGGCGCGCCGAATTCCTGTTCTTCTCGTTGGAGGACGGGACGCGCTTCTTCGAAGTGTGGCGCTGGCCGGCGGACCTGCGGTTCAGCCGCCTGTTCAACGCCGTGAAGTGAGCCCCGCACAGCACCGGGGCGTGGAGACCGTATTATTGTGAGCCCTGAAGAACGGGGGACCCCCATGGCGTCCGACGCGGACGTGAGCGCCGATTCCGCCGACCTTGCGGAGCTGGCCGCGGCCATCGGCCACCGTTTCGCCGACCCGCAACGGCTGGCCGACGCGGTCACCCATCCCAGCCTGATGGGGCTGGAACGCAACGTCCGCGGCGGCCGGCCCGAGCAGGGACCCGGACTGGCCTATGAGCGGCTGGAGTTCCTGGGCGACCGGGTGCTCGGCCTCGTCATCGCCGAATGGCTTCTCGAACGCTTCCCCAACGAACGCGAGGGCGCGCTCGCCAAGCGGCATGTCTCGCTGGTCCGGCGGGAGGCGCTGAGCCGCGTCGCCGACGCGCTGCGGCTGGGGCGCTACCTGCGCCTGTCCCCGTCGGAGGCGCAGGGCGGCGGGCGCAGCAACAACACCATCCTGGCCGACGCCTGCGAGGCGGTGATCGGGGCGCTCTATCTGGACGGCGGCATGGACAAGGCGCGGGACTTCATCCGCTCCGCCTGGGCCGGGCAGATCGACCGCGCGGAGCCGCCGCCGCTGGACTCCAAGACGGCGTTGCAGGAATGGGCGCAAGGCAACGGGCGGCCCCTTCCCACCTATGAACTGATCGAGCAGAGCGGCCCGGCGCACGAGCCGATGTTCCGCATCGCGGTCCGGCTGAAGGGTATGGAGCCGGTGACGGCCACCGGCCCGTCCAAGCGGGTCGCCGAACGGAAAGCGGCCAGCGCCTTGCTGCGCCAATTGGGAGTGCAGGTCGATGACTGACGGCCGCGACAAGTTTGAAGACGACGATTTCGACGATAAGGACGAGGGCGTGAGCGAGAGCGTGGACGCTGATCTTGAAGAGGGCGGCTCGGAAGAGGGCGCCGAAGAGGCTGCCTATGTGCCGGAGAATCCGCGCTGCGGCTTCGTTGCCCTGGTCGGCGCGCCGAACGCCGGCAAGTCGACCCTGCTGAACGCCATGGTCGGCTCCAAGGTGTCGATCGTCAGCTCCAAGGTGCAGACCACCCGCACGCGCGTGCTCGGCATCACCATTGCCGGCGACAGCCAGATCATCTTCGTGGACACGCCCGGCATCTTCAAGCCGAAGCGCCGTCTGGACCGGGCCATGGTGGCGGCGGCCTGGCAGGGGGCGGAGGACGCCGATCTCGTCGGACTGCTGTTCGACGTGTCGCGCCGCGGCATCGACCAGGACACGCAGGGCATCATCGCCCGGCTGAAGGAGCAGGGGCGCAAGGCCATCCTGATCCTGAACAAGATCGACCTCGTGCCGCGCGAGAAGCTGCTGGGCCTCGCCGACAGCTTCAACCAGGAAGGCATCTTCACCGACATCTTCATGCTGTCCGCCTCGACGGGCGACGGGGTGGAGCATTTGCGCGGCTTCCTGGCCGCCCGCATGCCGGAAGGCCCCTGGCACTACCCGGAGGACCAGATCTCCGACATGCCGATGCGCCTCCTGGCGGCGGAGATCACCCGCGAGAAGCTGTTCCAGCAGCTTCACCAGGAACTCCCCTATTCGGCGACGGTCGAGACCGAGCAGTGGGAGGAGTTCGAGAACGGGTCGGTCAAGATCTCCCAGGTCGTGTATGTCCAGCGCGACAGCCAGAAGGCCATCGTGCTCGGCAAGCAGGGCTCGCGCATCAAGGCGCTGGGGCAGGCCGCCCGCACCGAGCTGGAGGAGATGCTGGAGCAGCGCGTCCACCTGATGCTGTTCGTCAAGGTGCGCGAGGACTGGGAGAACGATCCGGAGCGCTACGAGGCGTGGAACCTCGACTTCGGCGCGTCGTAAAGCGCCGGTCTGGGTATAGGCGTGGGCGGACGGTCCCCCATATAGAGGGGCGATCGTCCCCTACACGGACCGGCTGACCGTGCGCGTGCCCATTTTCAACGATCTGTACGACGCCGGCTCGCGCCTGTTGGGGCGGGCCGGCGATCTCGTTTCCGGCGGCATCCTGGAGCAGGACGTCCGTCTTGGCGTCACCGGGCTGCGGCGGGCTGGTAAGACCGTGTTCGTCACCTCGCTGGTCGACAACCTGCTGAAGGCCGGGCGGCTTCCCTTCCTCGACGTCGTGTCCTCCGGCCGCTTCCAGGCCTCGCGCCTGCGTCCGCAGCCCGACGCCCAGGTCCCCCGCTTCGAGGTCGAGCAGCGGCTGGCCGAACTGGCCGGCCCGGCACCCCACTGGCCGACCGAGACGCGGGGCATCAGCCAGCTCCGCCTGTCCATGCGCTACCGCCCGAACGCGATGCTGAGGCGCACGGTGCAGCCGGTCGCCACGCTGAATCTGGACATCGTCGACTATCCCGGCGAATGGCTGCTCGACCTGCCGCTGCTCCACCAGTCCTTCGCGGAATGGAGCGCGCTCACCCTGGAACTGGCCGGTCGGGCGCCGCGCGACGAGCTTTCGGTGTCCTGGCGCGGCTGGCTCGCCACCCTCGACACGGCGGCTCCGGCGGAGGAGGAGCAGGCGCGGCGCGGCGCGGCGCTGTTCACGGATTACCTGCACGCCTGCCGCCGCTCCGACAACCTGCTGAGCCTGATCCAGCCGGGGCGCTTCGTCGAGCCGGGCGACATGGCCAACGCGCCGCTGCTGACCTTCTGCCCGCTGCCGGGCGAAAGACCGCGCGCGCGCGGCAGCCTGTGGGCGCTGATGGAGGACCGTTACGAGGCGTACAAGTCCAAGGTGGTTCGCCGCTTCTTCGCCGAGCATTTTGCCCGCCTCGACCGGCAGATCGTTCTGATCGACGTGCTGGGGGCGCTGAACTCCGGCCCGGCGGGCATGGCGGATATGAAGCGCGCCCTCGAACTGAGTCTGGAGCCCTTCCGCCACGGGTCCAGCAGTTGGCTGGACTGGCTGCTGGGCCGGAAGATCGACCGCGTGCTGTTCGCCGCGACCAAGGCCGACCATGTCGCCTCGCACCAGCACAACAGCCTGCGCCACCTGCTGGACCGGCTGGTGTCCGACGCCCGCGCCGGCATCCGCTTCGAAGGGGCGCAGGTGGAGACGATGGCCATCGCCGCCCTGAAATCCACCGAGACGGTGGTGACCGAGCATGAGGGGCGGCAGTTGCGCTGCGTGCGCGGCGTGCCGCTCGGGCGCGACCGCCCGACCGTGTTGTTCCCCGGCGAGATCCCCGAGGACGCCGATTTCCCGCCGGGGCAGGAGCGGCCCTACAACTTCATGGCCTTCCAGCCGCCCGCCGACCTCGCCCACGAGGCGCGCGGCCTGCCGCACATCCGGCTGGATCAGGCCATGCAGTTCCTGCTGGGGGATTATCTGGAATGAGCGAGCGCACGCGCGACCGCCACTGGGTCCCGCCGATGGAACTGGATCCCGCACGCGCCGCCGCCGTCCCCGCGGCGGAGGAGGAGGCGATCATCGCCGGCCCCCTAGCCGGTTCGGCGGCGGAGCGCCTCCCCGC
This sequence comes from Azospirillum sp. P4_B5, assembly GCF_056402275.1. Classification (NCBI taxonomy): domain Bacteria; kingdom Pseudomonadati; phylum Pseudomonadota; class Alphaproteobacteria; order Rhodospirillales; family Azospirillaceae; genus Azospirillum; species Azospirillum sp. P4_B5. The sequence continues at coordinate 167,457 of NZ_JBFUHT010000004.1, read as the reverse complement.
GCTGCTGGCGGAGGACCGGCCGCGAAGCCGGTTCGGCCGCTGGTTGGCCGGCTCGGTCGCCGCGCTGGTGCTGATCGCGCTGGGCTTCGACACCTGGGACCTGTTCAATCGAGCCTTCGCCACCAGCGCCGCGCTGGGCGTCCTGGTGGCCGCCGCCGTGACGGTGGCCGGCGGGGCGGCAGTGGCGATGCTGCTGCGCGAGTTGCGCGCGCTGCGCCGCCTGCGCAAGATCGAGGAGCTGCGCGGCGAGGCGGGACGCCTGTCCACGGAGATCGCGACGCAAGCCGGGGAGCCGGGCCACGCCGAGCGCTTCGCCGGGTCGCTGACCCGGCTCTACGAGGGCCGTGCCGATCTGGCGCCTTCGTTGGAGCGGGTGCGCGACCATGTGACCGACGCCCACGACGATGCGGAGATTCTCCGCCTGCTCGACCGCGAGGTGGTGGGACCGCTGGACCGCCGCGCCTACCAGACCGTCCTGCGCGCCTCCCGTGACACGGCGGTGGCGACGGCGCTCAGCCCGGCGGCGGTCGTCGACCTTGCCGTGGTGCTGTGGCGCAACCTGAAGCTGGTGCGGGAGATCGCGGCGCTCTACGGCGCGCGGCCCGGCTATGTCGGGTCGCTGCGGCTGTTGCGGCGGATGCTCGCCAACCTCGCCGTCGCCGGGGTGGCGGAAAGCGCCCACCACGTCGCCGTCGAGGCGCTGGGCGGCTCCATCGCCGCGGCCATCTCCACCCGCATGGGGCAGGGGGTGATCAACGGGCTGCTGACCGCGCGGGTCGGGCTGACCGCCATGCATCTGTGCCGCCCCATCGCCTTCGGGCCGGACAACCGCCCCAGCATGGGGCAGATCCGCAAGGAACTGCTGTCACTGCCGAAGCAGGTGTTGTAGCCGGTCAGGTTTTCGGAATGGGCAGGCCGTGCCGGGGATGGGCGCGGTCGTGGATCAGGGCGCGGTCGCGGATCATCGGCCAGACGATCCGGCGCAGGAACCGGTGATCCTGCGCCCGGTCCACCTCGGCGGCGGCGTGGCGTTCGGCCAGCGGCAGCAGGTCGGGCAGCAGTCCGGCGACGCCGCCCCAGTGACCGCCCGACATCACCTCCGTGTGCAGCACCCCGTCACGCAAGACGTGGAAGGGTAGGCCGGAGGCGATCCAGGCATCGACGGCCGCCTTTCCGTCGGCGGACGGCAGCGCATCCCAATCCCGGCAGAGGAAGCGCGCCGTCGTGGGATCGTCGGCGGCGGTCAGACGCCAATAGGGAGCACCGGTCGGCGCGTCGGAGGCCACCGCCACGAGGTCCGCCCCCGCCCGGGCCAGTTCGGCCAACCGGTCCGCGGCAAGACTGCCGTCATGGTAAACCCGGCAGACCCAGCCTGGATGCAGCGCCACGGCTCGCCGCAGAATTTCCGGCGGGTCGTTGGCGCCGACGGGTTGGCCGTTCCACAGGCTGAAGGCGATGACGTTGTGCCGCCGCTGCTCCGCCCCGCGCGGCTGAGCGGGCAGCGGCGGCAGAGCAGGAGTCGTGCCCATGGCCGCCCGGTCCTTCAGGTCCAGCGCGCGTTCACCCCAAGCGGCGGCCTCGTCCTCCCGACCGAGAAGGGCGAGGGCGACGACCAACCGGTCGATGGCGTCGAGATGGCGAGGGTCCAGGCGGGCGGCCCGCTCCAGCGCGCGGGCGGAGTCCTCCAGCCGATCCACGCCCCCAAGCGCGACCCCCAGATTGAAGGCGGCGGAGGGGAAGTCCGGCGTGATGGCCAGGGCGTTGCGGTAGGCGAGGGTGGAATCCTCCCGCAATCCCATGGCGAACAGGGCGTTGCCGTAGAGAAAGGCGACGTCGGCGTCCAGCGGCAGCAGTTCCGCGGCCCGGGCCAGCGGGCGAAGGGATTCGGTACCGCGCCCTTGCTCCACAAGAAGGCGCCCTTCCTCGTGTCGCAGCGCGCCCAAGCGTTCCACGGCGATGGCGAGGGTGGGGGCGGACGTGACGGCGCGCTCCAGGGCGCTGATGGCTCCGGCGAAGCGGCCCAGGCTGCGCAGGGCGTTCGCCATGTCGGTCCAGGCTTCCGCGAAATCGGGCTGGAGGGCGACGGCACGCCGGTAGTCCTCCACCGCGACCTCCGGTTGCCCGGAAGAGCGCCGGATGTTGCCGCTGTTGGCGTGCATGTCCGCCGCCTCTGGCCGCTGGGCGATGGCGCGGTCGATGAGTTGCAGAGCAAGCGCCTGCTCTCCCACCTGACCGGCTAGAACGCCAAGGAAATGCAGGGCGTCCGGCTGATCCGGGTCCACATCCAAGATGCGGTTGTAGAGCTGCTGGGCCTCGGCCAGCCGGCCGGCCAGATGGTGGTCCAGGGCGAGCGTCAGCGCTTCCGCGATCGTAGCCATGCATACAGGCTTAAGCACACCGGCGCCCCTCCGCAAGCGTCATGGCTGTGAGAAGGGTAGGCGACGGCCTCAATGGTCCTGGAATGCGAAGCTTTGGTGCCGGAAACAGCCTGCGAGACTTCATCCTTTGGCATAGCCGGAAAAAAGGTGAACGAACCCTTTACAATGCACGAGTGCGGCTGCAATATATGAGCTGGATTGTCCAATCATCGGTGTAATGTCATGAACGTGGCCATCGCCACCGCAACGGCTGCAAGGCCGTTGGCCTTCATGACGGCCCGCAACAGCGAGGCTGTTGAAACCGGGGCCGATACCGGGACTCCGCCCGCGAAGGACCCCGTGACCGGGCAGTCCGAACCTCTCTCCGGGCGTTACACGAAGACCGCGTACCGCTATGACGCCGATGCGTCGCGGCTGGTGCTGCTGTTCCGCAGCCCGGAAGACGGGGCGACCCTCGACCAGATACCGACCGAGGCGGCTCTGCGGCAGTACCGCGAGGCGCAGAAGGACCGGAAGAGCGGCAAGGCGTCGCTTGAGCTTCTGGTCGGTGGTTCGGACGGGCAGGACCAGCCGAACGGTGCGGGCCAGAGCGGGACCTCCGCCACCGGTTCGCCTGTGCACCGGTGGGCCTCGGGCCATTCCGGGACCGGCGCGGGCCGCTCCGGACCTTCACAGGGGACTTCCGCGCACGCGTCGCCGGTGGTAGCCTCGACACCGATGGTGGCCCACGCGTCGGCCGCTCCCTCGGCGGGGACCGGTTCCGTCAACGTCGTCATCTGACTGGCGCGGCGCGGGCCGTACGGCGTCGGCCGACTGTTTCCTTTGAAGGCATCCTGCGATGGCTCTCGACATTTCCTCCTCCACCCTGGGTGCCGCGGTCGGCTTGCGGCAGGCGCAGGGACAGATGGACTTCGGCGTGAAGACGCTGAACCAGACCGCGCAACAGCAGGATCAGGCGATCGCCACATTGCTTCAGGGCGGTTCGGATGGGTCCTCGTCCGGCGGAAACGTCACGGCCACGCGCGGGCAGAATCTGAACATCGTCGTGTAAGCGGCTGATTTGACGGGCTTGATCGCTCAAGCCAAGCGGCGGCCATAAAAAAAGCCCCTCTCGCAAGAGAGGGGCTTCGTGCGTTCCGGAGGACCGCTTACTTCAGCTCGTCGAAGGTGTCGATGACATGGGTGACGATGCCGTACTCGCGGGCCTCGTCGGCCATCATCCAGTAGTTCCGGTCGGTGTCCTTGGAAACCTTCTCCACCGGCTGGCCGGTCTCGCGCGCGATGATGCGGTTCAGACGCTCACGCATGCGGATGATTTCCTTCGCCTCGATGGCGATGTCCGTCGCCCGGCCACCAGTGCCGCCCAGCGGCTGGTGGATCAGGAAGCGGGTGTTCGGCAGGCAGTAGCGGTCTTCCTTCTTCGCGGCCAGGAAAATGTGGCAGCCGGCGCTGGCGACCCAGCCGGTGCCCAACATCTTCACGCGCGGTTTCACGAAGCGGATCATGTCGTGAATGGTGTCGCCCGCCTCGACGTGGCCGCCGGGGGAGTTCACCACGACCGTGATGTCGTCGTTGCTCTCGTGGGCCAGAGCCAGCAGTTGGGCCGAGACGGCCTGCGCCAGCTTCATGTCGATCTGCCCGAAGATCAGCACCGTGCGCGCCTTGAACAGGTTCGACTGCACGGCAGCGAACGGCGGCGGGGCGCTTTCCTTCGACTTCTCGTCCGGCTCCTGCTCGGGCTCGTCGTCGAAGCGGGTGTATCCGTCTTGCGCCATCGTTTTTGAACTCCCTGAGGTCGGCGTGTCTACCGGGGGGCTTTGGCTTGCGGGGGCTTGGGATGTCGGATGGGGACCGAACCACGCCACTCGTTTCTCCACATAGCCCGTATCGGTTCCTTGTTCAACGGGCCGCGACGCCAAATCCCACCCCGGCGCCGTCATAGTCGCGCTCAGGCTGGCCGCATCGGTGCGGATCGCCGCTTGCCGACCATAGGGAAGGATAGGCACACTGCCCCTTGCACAATCGGAGGGCGGTGCATGGAAAGGGGCATCGGGGGCGGCGTATCGGTCATCATTCCAGCCTACCGGGCGCAGGACACCATCGCCCGCGCCGTGTCCAGCCTTTTGGTGCAGAGCTTTCCCCACTGGGAGGCGGTGGTGGTCAGCGACGACGGCGCCGACTACCGCGCCCTTCTGGCGGCCGCCGGAATCACCGACTCGCGCCTGACCTTCACCGGAACCGGCCGCGTCGGGTCCGGCGCACCGGCGGCGCGCAACGCCGGACTGCGGTGCGCCAGTCTACCGCTGATCGCCCCGCTGGACGCCGACGACCGGTTCGAGCCGGACCGGCTGGCGCGGCTGGCCCCGCTTGCGGCGGCGCAGGGTGCGGCGGCGGACAATGTGGCGGTGGTGCGCGACGGCGACGGCTCGCCGCTCTCCACCCTGTTCCCACCCGGGACCGGGATCACGACGCTGGACGCGGCGGCCTTCCTGGAAACCTCCGTCCCGATGTTCTTCGTGGTTCGCCGCGCCCTCGTCCCCGGCTGGGAGGAGGGGGTCGATTTCTGCGACGACGTGGTTTTCAACGTCCAGGTCCTCGACCGGCTGGGCCGTCTGCCGCTGGTGCTGGAACCGCTCTACGAATACCGGCAGCGGGAGGGGTCGATCACCTGCTCCGCCGACAGCGGCGCGCGGGCGGACCTCTGCTACCGCCATGTTCTCGACCGCTTGGACGGCGACGGGCTGCGGATCGCCGACGCCATGCTGCGCCACCGCTTCGCCGCCGCCCTGGGCGCCAAGCGCGCCTTGAACGCCGCCTACATGGCGGCGCAGGCCGCCGGACGCTGTGCCAATTTTCAGGAGTTCCTGGCCCTGCGGGAAAACTCCCTGCCGGGATAGTCGCCGATCACGCTCAGATGCGTCACCACCGTGCCATCCGGTCGGAATTGATGAAGAGCGAGCGCGGACGGCTCCTCCGTCCAGCGGTAGGGCGGCTCCGGCGCCAAGTCCAGGGCGATCTGATAGGCCACCGACGGGGCGACGTAGCCGTGCGCCCCGTTCCAGGCAACCGCGGTCTGGCGGTGGGTGTGGCCGCTCAGAACGGCCCGGACATTTGGGCGGCTCCGCACCAGCCGCCCCAGTTCCTCCGCGCCCTCCAGGCAGCGCAGCGTGTCGAGGAAGGCCAGCCCGGTGTCGAAGAGAGGATGGTGCAGCGCCAGCACGGTCGGGCGCTCCGGCTGCTCGGCCAGACGCTCCGCCAGCCAGGACAGCCGGTCGGCGCACAGGCCGCCCACCGCCATGCCGGGGATCACCGAATCGAGCATCAGGATGCGGACCGGAAATTCCTCCACCGCGTGGTGAAGGAAGGGGCCATTCATAGGCATCCAGCCGGTGCCGGCGAAGGTCCGGCGCAGTTCCGCACGGTCGTCATGATTGCCTGGCAGCACGCGCAAAGGAATAGAGAGCGGTTCCAGCAGGGCGAACAGCGCCTCGTACTCGCCGGGCTTCGGTCCGTTGACAAGGTCGCCGGTGATGAGGACGAGGTCCGGGCGCGGCACCAGAGCGTTCAAGTGGGCCACCGCGGCGGCGAGGCGGGCGTTCGTGTCGTAGGCGGTGGTCGGGGTGGTGCCGGGGGCCATCACATGCAGGTCGGACATCTGGGCGATCAGCATCGGGAACCCCTTGGAACGCGAAGGTCGGAGGACCAAGGATTGTCACATCGCCGATTTCCCGGACGCGTTCAAGAGTCCAACCGGAGCAAAACTTCCTTTACGCTTCCGTGACAGGCTGTGCCATCAGCCGAACGACCGTCTTGCCGCCACTGCATCGGATCGGGGAATGAGCGTGTCTACCTCCTCCTGCCTGCTCGCACGGTTGCTGGCGTCCGGGAAGTTCTGGCTGAAACGCGCCCGCATCGAACCCCGGGACCTCGGCGAGGGCACCCCGCCACCCGGCGCGGACGGCGCCCTGCTGGCCGATCTTCGCATTGAAGGCGATCGGATTCGTGCGGTTCTACCGGCAGGCGAAGCGCCCTGCTGCGCTCCCGGCCTCTGCCTCGATGGCGCGTCGGTACGTCCGTGCGGTGGCTGCACCGCAGTTGGTCCCGGACAACCAGCTGATTTGAAAGTGATTTTTCCTGATGGTGCGCGGTTGGAGATAGGGGAGGGCCGGGTTGTGCACGCCGATCCGCCGCCGCCGCGCGTGTGAACTCTTGCAACCGTCTCGACTCCGGAACTGAACTGAACGATATAGTTCAGTTTACCGCCCGCCCCTCACAGCGGCCCGGTTGACACGAAACGCCCCGCGCGCCCGTCCGGCGGGTCAGCGGGCCTGTGCGGGTTCCGTATCCATGCGCCACACGCTTCGCATCGTCGCCCTTCTGGTCCTGGTCGCTCTCGGCGGCGGTGCCTACTGGTACTTCGTCAAGCAGGGCGGAACCATCAACACGCTGCTCGCCGGCAAGGTTCCGTCTCCCGGAGGCGCGTCGTCTGGCGCTCCGGCGGCGGGAGGGCCGCCGGGCGGCACGCCGCCGATTCCGGTGGAGGCCCTGCCGGTCAAGGTCGGCACGGTGTCGCGCCAGGTCACCGCGGTCGGCTCGCTGCTGTCCAGCGAATCGGTGGTCATCCGGCCCGAGGTGGCGGGCAAGGTCTCCGAGATCGCCTTCCTGGAAGGGCAGGCGGTGAAGAAGGGGGCGGTGCTGATCCGGCTGGACGATTCCATCGCCCGCGCCACGCTGGCCCAGGCGCAGGCGAGCATCGCCTTCTCCCGCGCCGAGCTGAGCCGCGCCGAGGAGCTGTACCGCCAGCGCACCGGCCCCGCCCGCAACCGCGAGCAGGCGCTCGCCAAGCTCCAGTCCGACGAGGCGGCGGTGCAGCTGGCCAGGGCGCAGCTTGAGAAGCTGACCCTGACGGCCCCCTTCGACGGCGTGCTGGGCCTGCGCAAGGTGTCGGTGGGCGACGTGGTGGCGGCGGGCAAGGACATCGTGAATCTGGAGGCCATCGAAACCCTGAAGCTCGATTTCCGGGTGCCGGAGCTGTATCTGCCGACCGTCCGCACCGGCCAGACCCTGAAGGTCGCCGTGGACTCCTTCGGCGGGCGGACCTTCGACGGTACGGTCTACGCCATCGACCCGCTGGTCGACGTGAACGGCCGCGCGGTGGTGATTCGCGCCCGCGTCCCCAACACCGACGGCGCGCTGCGCCCCGGCCTGTTCGCGCGGGTGGCGCTGACGCTGGACCAGAATCCGAACGCCGTGCTGGTGCCCGAGCAGGCGGTCAGCGCCTTCGGCAACAAGCAGTTCGTCTTCAAGGTGGTGGAGGGCAAGGCGGTGCAGACCACGGTCACGCTGGGCGAGCGCCGCAACGCCGAGGTGGAGATCACCGCCGGCCTGCAGCCCGGCGACGTGGTGGTGACCGCCGGCCAGCTGAAGATCCGCGACGGCGCCCCGGTGATGGTCGTCAACAACAAGCCGGCGGGGAGCTGATCCGATGGTCCTCTCCGACATCTCCATCCGCCGGCCCGTCCTGGCGACGGTCATGAGCCTCGCGCTCATGCTGATCGGCATCGTGTCGTACCAACGCCTGTCGGTGCGCGAATACCCGAAGATCGACGAACCCGTCGTCACGGTGGAAACCACCTACAAGGGCGCTTCGGCCGAGATCATCGAAAGCCAGGTCACCCAGATCCTGGAGGATTCGCTGTCGGGCATCGAGGGCATCGACGTGATGTCCTCGATCAGCCGCGCCGAGAAGAGCCAGATCACCCTGCGCTTCCGGCTGGACCGCAACGTCGACACGGCGGCCAGCGACGTGCGCGATCGCGTCGGCCGCGTGCGCGCCCAGCTTCCCAACGAGATCGACGAACCGGTCATCGCGAAGGTGGAGGCCGATGCGCAGCCGATCATCTATCTGGCCTTCTCCTCCGACCGCCATTCGCCGCTGGACGTGACGGACTTCGCCGACCGCTACGTCAAGGACCGCTTGCAGAACCTGCCCGGCGTCGCCCAGGTGCGAATCTTCGGCGAGCGGCGCTTCGCCATGCGGCTGTGGCTCGACCCGCAGCGCATGGCCGCCTACCGCGTCACCCCGCAAGACGTCGAGAACGCGCTGCGCAAGCAGAACGTCGAGATCCCGGCGGGCCGCGTCGAGAGCAAGGCGCGGGAGTTCACCGTCGTCTCCGAAACCGACCTGCGCACGCCGGAGGAGTTCGACCGCATCATCCTGCGCGACGACGGCGGCTATCTGGTCCGGCTGAAGGACGTCGGCCGGGCCGAGCTGGGGGCGCGGGACGAGCGGGTCAGCGCCCGTTTCAACGGGCGCGGCGCCGTCGCCATCGGCGTGGTGAAGCAGTCCACCGCCAACCCGCTGGACGTCTCCAAGGCGGTGAACGAGGCGCTGCCGAAGATCCGCGCCGCCCTTCCGGAGGGCATGGGGGTGGATGTCGGCTACGACAGCTCCGTCTTCATCGCCAAGTCGATCGACGCGGTGTTCAGCACGATCTTCGAGGCCATCGTCCTGGTCGTTCTGGTCATCTTCGTGTTCCTGCGCAGCTTCCGCGCCACGCTGGTGCCGCTGGTGACCATCCCGGTGTCGCTGATCGGCGGCTTCGCGCTGATGTACGCCTTCGGCTTCTCAGTCAACACGCTGACTCTGCTGTCCATGGTGCTGGCCATCGGCCTCGTCGTGGACGACGCCATCGTGATGCTGGAGAACATCTACCGGCACATCGAGGAGGGCGTTCCGCCTTTCCAGGCGGCGTTGCAGGGATCGAAGGAGATCGGCTTCGCGGTCATCGCGATGACCATCACTCTGGCCGCGGTCTACGCGCCCATCGGCTTCATGACTGGCCGCACCGGCCGCCTCTTCTCCGAGTTCGCGCTGACGCTGGCGGGGGCGGTGATCGTGTCGGGCTTCGTCGCCCTGACCCTGTCGCCGATGATGTGCTCCAAGCTTCTGAAGCACCAGACCAAGCACAACGCGCTCTACAACGCCATCGAGCGGCTGCTGAACGGGCTGACCAACGGCTACCGGGCGCTGCTCCGCCTGTCGCTGAAGGCGCGGCCGCTGGTGCTGCTGGTCGGCGCGGTGGTGGCGGGGCTCAGCTACACGCTGTTCACCGGGCTGAAGTCGGAACTGGCGCCGGTCGAGGACCGGGGCACCATCGTCGGCATCGCCATCGCGCCGGAAGGCTCGACGCTCGACTACACGGAGAGCTACGCCAAGCGGATGGAGGAGCTGTTCCGCCAGATCCCCATCGTCGAGAAGTTCTTCGTCGTGGTCGGCTTCCCGGTGGTCAACCAGGGCATCTCCTTCGTCCGCCTGATCGACTGGGACGAGCGCGACGTGAAGCAGCAGGCGATCACCGCCCAGCTCTTCCCCAAGATGTTCGGCATCCCCGGCATCCTCGCCTTCGTCACCAACCCGCCCTCGCTGGGGCAGAGCCCGGTGGACAAGCCGGTTAACTTCGTCATCCAAAGCTCGCTGCCCTACGACGAGCTTCAGAAGATGGTCGACGGGCTGATGGCCGAAGCGCGGAAGTTCCCCGGCCTGACCAACCTCGACACCGACCTGAAGCTGAACAAGCCGGAACTGCGCATCACCATCGACCGCGACAAGGCCGCCGACCTCGGCGTGGATGTGGAGACGGTGGGCCGCACTCTGGAGACCCTGCTGGGCGGGCGGCAGGTCACCCGCTTCAAGAAGGAGGGCAAGCAGTACGACGTGGTGGTCCAGGTCGGCGACGTCGACCGCCGCAACCCGGACGACATCGCTTCCATCTACGTCCGCGGCACGCCCACCGCGGCGGCGGAGGCCGGGGTCGCCACCAGCGCCGGGGCGATGATCTCGCTCGCCAACCTCGTCCACATCGAGGAGCGGGTGGCGCCCAAGGAGCTGAACCACTTCAACAAGCTGCGCTCCGTCACCATCACCGCCACGCTGGCGCCGGGCACCTCGCTGGGCGAGGCGCTGGGCTATCTCCAGGAGGCGGCGAACCGCGTGCTGCCGGCCACCGCCCAGACCGATTATGCGGGGCAGAGCCGCGAGTTCCGGGAATCGGCGACCGGCCTCTACTTCGTCTTCATCCTGGCGCTGGCCTTCATCTATCTGGTGCTGGCGGCGCAGTTCGAGAGCTTCATCGACCCCTTCGTGATCATGCTGACGGTGCCGCTGTCGATGACCGGCGCGCTGGCCGCCCTGCATTTCACCGGCGGGACGATGAACGTCTACAGCCAGATCGGGTTGGTGACGCTCGTCGGCCTCATCACCAAGCACGGCATCCTGATCGTGGAGTTCGCCAACCAGCTCCAGCGCGAGGGGGTGGACATCCGCAAGGCGGTGGAGGAGGCCGCCGTGCTGCGCCTGCGCCCGATCCTGATGACCACGGGTGCCATGGTGCTGGGTGCCGTGCCGCTCGCCAACGCCCATGGGGCGGGCGCGGAGAGCCGTCAGGCCATCGGCGCGGTGATCGTCGGCGGCATGCTGCTGGGCACCTTCCTGACTCTGTTCGTGGTGCCGACGGTCTACAGCTACATCGCCAAGAAGAAGCCCCTCCCGGCGGTGGACGGCTCTGCCAGCCATCCGACGGGCGCGCACCCGCAGCCGGCGGAGTGATCGGCGGCCAGATGGCTGTATTTTGAACAGGCGGTGAAGAGCGAAGCGGGGCGCCCAGATCAGGGCGCCCCGTTCTCATCCAGCGGCTCGACATCGACGCTGACCGACAGAGTGTGGCCGGCGGCCCCCATCAGGACGCCGCGGGCGGGGCTGACGTCGTCGTAGTCGCGGCCCCAGGCGATGGTGATGAAGTCCTGGTCGGCGCGCCGCGCGTTGGTCGGGCAGACGTCGATCCAGCCGGCCTCGGTGCCGCACCAGACGGAGGCCCAGGCGTGGCTGACGTCGGCGCCGATCAGCCGCGGCCGGCCCGGCGGGGGCAGGGTGCGCAGATAGCCGGAGACGTAGCGGGACGGCAGCCCCATGGCACGCGCGCAGCCGACCACGATGTGGGCGAAGTCCTGGCAGACGCCGCGACGGTGCCGCATCACCTCGGCCATCGGGGTGGCGATCGTCGTCGCGGTGGGGTCGAAGGTGAAGTCGTCGTGGATCCGCTGCATCAGGTCCAGGGCAGCGTCCGCCGCCGCGCGGCCGGGAGTGAAGGACAGCGCGGCGTACTCCTGCAGCGTCGGGCCGGCCGCCACCAGCGCGCTGTCGAAGCGGTACTGGAGCACCTCCGCCCCGTCCTCCGGCCCGGTCAGGCCGCCCAGCGAATCGCGCACAAGCTCCCAGGATGGGGTTAACATGGCGTCGAGCAGCGGCGGTGGGCCGACCTCCACCTCGCTCTCCGCCGTCACAACCAATTGCCGGTGCGGCTCCTGCATCGCGACATAGGTGACGGTGTTGCCGAAATAGTCGGTGTGGGACGACTGCACCGCCGGAGCCGGCAGGATGGTCAGCGTGCTCCGGTGGACGCGCTGGCGCGGGTGCGGCCGGGCGTTCAGGTGCAGCAGATGGTGCGACACCGACACGTCCTCGCCATAGTCGTAGCGGGTCGTGTGGCGCACGCGGAAGCGAACGCCGAAACGGTCACCGGAGGGATCGTCAGCGGGGGCCGCGCCGGCCAGGGTCGGGGAGAGGTCAGGCCGGTCGGGCAAAGGCATGGCTGAAATAGGCGTGGGTCAGGAGGTTGGAAATCTCAGGCAACGACAGGGCGAGCGAGTCCAGCAGCGTGTGCAGGGCGGCGCCCGAATCCAGAGCCTCCGGCGCACGCAACGAGGCGCGGGCGGCGCCCAGGATCGAGCGGGCCGAGGCGGCCGTGTCGCCCGGCACGGCCTGCGACCCGCTGGGCAGGGCCGCCACATGCCGCTCCAGCGCCGCCAGCTGGAAATCCAGGGCGCGTGGGTTGGAGTCGTCGGCCAGCAGGAGTTCCAGCACCGGGCGCCGTCGCACGCTGGTCAGGTAGCGGGACCGGTAGGTCATCACGCTTTCTCCCAGTTCCAGCAGCACGCTCAGCGTCGCCACCTGGACGGGCTCGTCCTGCCGTTCGAGCGCGTGGACCTGGATGCCCCGCATCACCGAAATGATGTGGAGCGCCCGCTCCATGCGCCGTCCGATGTCGAGGAAGCGCCAGCCCTGGCCGCGCGTCATGCTTTCCTGTTCCAGCCCGGCGATGGCGGCGAGGCTGGTCATCAGGTCGTCCAGCCGCAGCAGCATGGCGGCGGCGTCCAGCTTGTGCGCCGGCGGCTGGCTCTGCCGCTCCAGCATCGTGACCACGCGCCACATGTCGAGCGACAGGCGGTCGCGCACCGAATAGGCGGTGCGGTGCACCCGCTGAACCTGGGCGCGCAGGCTGTTGGGATGGTCCGGGTCGACGACCGAGCTGTAGAGCGCCGTCCTCAACGCCCGCCCGCCACCGAGTGCCGTGACGCGCGTCAGGTCCCAGGGGATCATGCCCTCCCAGGCCATCAGATGGAGCAGCGGGCGAAGCTGCAGCGACGCGCCCGGCACGTTGCCGTCGGTCAGGCGGGAATGGGTGGAGCGCAGCAGGCGCACCGTGCCCTCCGACCGCTCCGCGTAGCGGCCCAGCCAATAAAGGCTGTCGGCCACCCGGCTGGGCAGGTCGGCGGAGGCCGCCCTGGGCGCCGGCTGCGGCTCCTGGGCCGGCTGCGGGCGTGGCGTCGCCAAGGTGGCCTCGGCCCGGCGCCCGGACAGGATCCAGGTGTCCTTGCTGCCGCCGCCCCGCTGCATGGAGACGACCAGCTTTCCGGATTCGGTGGACACGCGGGTCAGGCCGCCGGGCATGACGGTGTAACTGCCGTCCGGACGGGCGCAGAGGAAGACGCGCAGCACCAGCGGGCGCGGCTGCAACCGTCCGCCCTGCCAGACCGGCGCCGTGGACAGGGCCAGCCGCTCCTGCGCGACGTAACACCAGGGGCGGGCTTTGATGCGCTCCACGAGGGAAGCGCGCTCGGCCGCCGACAGGTCGGCGCCGAAGATCGGCTCGAAAGACAGGGACGGGAAGGCGGGCTTCACCACCAGCCCGTCGAGATGCTCGATGACGTAGGCCCGCTCGTCGTCGTTGCCGCACCACCAGACCGCCACGCCCGGCATCTTCAGCTCCTCGCCCAGCAGATGGCGGCACAGCATGGGCAGCGACGGCTTGACCGCCATGGATTCCATGAAGCCGGAGCCGAGCGCGTTCGCCACCACCACGTTGCCGGCGCGCACCGCCTCGATCAGCCCCGCCACGCCCAGCGAGCTGTCGGCGCGCAGCTCCAACGGGTCGGCGAAATCGGCGTCCAGGCGGCGCAGGATCACGTCCACCGGCTCCAGCCCCGACAGGGTCTTCAGATAGACCTGACGGTCGCGCACGGTCAGGTCGCCGCCCTCTACCAACGTGATGCCGAGGTAGCGGGCCAGATAGACGTGCTCGAAATAGGTTTCGTTGTAAGGGCCGGGCGTCAGCAGAACGATCCGCGGCTGGTCGCGGCGCGGGCTGAGCGACAGCAGCGTTTCCTTGTACGCCTCGAAGAAGGGGGACAGATGCTCCACCTGGCAATGGCGGAAGCTGTCCGGCAACACCTTCGCCAGCACCGCCCGGTTCTCCAGCGCGTAGCCGCTGCCGCTCGGCGCCTGGGTGCGGTCGGACAGCACCCACCAGCGCCCGTCCGGCGCGCGGGCGAGGTCCGCCGCGTAGAAATGCAGGTGGATGTCGTTGGGCACCGGAATGCCATGCACGGCGCGGCGAAATCCGGGATCGGCATGGATCACCGCCGGGGACAGCCGCCCGCTGCGCGTCAAGGTCTGCGGCCCGTAGATGTCGGCCAGCACCGCGTTCAGCAGCGTGGCGCGCTGGATCAGCCCCGATTCGACCGCCTTCCACTCGTGAGCGGGGATCAGCAGCGGCACCATGTCGAGCGGCCAGGGCCGCTCCATCCCCTTGGGGTCGCCGTAGATGTTGTAGGTGACGCCGTTCTGGTGCAGCAGGCGCCGCGCCTCCTCCCATCTCTCGGCCATCAGCTCCGGGTCGAGGGGACCCAGCGTGCCCATGAAGGTCTGCCAATGCGGGCGCAGGCGACCCTGCCCGGTGACCATCTCGTCATAGACCTGCCCGCCGCCATAACCCATGGCGTCAGCCTCGCCGAACAGCGATCCCTGAAGGAACGGCACCGGACGCAGCCCCGGAAGGGCCGGCGTGCTGGGGTCGAGAAAGGGGGAATCGCGGTCGGACAAGGCGGGTTCGGGCGCTCAACTCTGGTACGGTGCTGGGGAGTGTGAACGTCCGTTCCCGCCGATGCAAGCGGCGGTTCGGAGGCGGCGTGGCGCAATCGCGTTCCGTCGCCCTCCGGGGACAGGGGGCGCGTGTGAGGGGTGCCCTTTTGCCGGACGTTTCCGCTTCCCCGCTCTCCGGCCCTTCGGGGCACCCTCTCCCCGAAGGGAGAGGGCTGTGTACGGCCGCCTTACAGGGTCTTCAGGTACTCGAGCAACTGCCAGCGCTGTTCGTCGGTCAGCGACGCGCCGAATTCGTGACCGGTGTTGTGATTGCCGGGCTTGGCCGTGTCGAAGGTGAAGCTGTTGTCGTCCGCGCTCTGGTCCACGCCGACCTTGAGCGGCTCGAAGGAGTGCGTGCCCAGGCGGAAGGTCGCCGAACGCTGCGAGGCCGGGAGCAGCATCTCGTACAGGTTCGGGACCGAACCGTTGTGCATGTACGGCGCCGTCGCCCACACGCCGTCCAGCGGACGGGCCTTGTAAGCCAGGATGCTCTGGATCAGCTCAGCCAGAGCCTTGGTCGCCTTGGCATCGGCGTCTTTGGCGGCCTGCGTCGGCTCGGTCGTGAGGTTCGTCGCGGCAGCGGCTGAGGCCTGCTCGCTCGAAGGGGACGCCCGCTCCTTCAGCCTGCGCAGCAGGGCCTGGGCGGCTTCGTCAACGGGCTTGCCCTCGACCGGCTTGGTGAAGGCGCGGGTGTCCTTGACCAGCACGGATGGCTGCGGGGCGGAGGCTGAGGCGGCTCCGGTCTCCGTCCGCCACACCGGCGGATCGTCCCACGGGGTCGGGGTCCGCACGTCCTTGGCGCCCGTCCAGCTGGTGTCCAGCAGCAGCGAGGCGACCGTCCGGTCGTGGATGACCGTGCCGATCAGCGAACCGGTCACGGCGTTGGCCAGGACGTTGACGGCCAGATCCTCCTTCTTCAGCGCCGTGCCGATGATCGGCGGCATGACCACGCCCTCGATCGGGCCGGTCTTCAGGAAGCGGCAGGCGGCGTCCACCGCCATGGTCGGATCGGATTCGTAGGCGACGGAGATATGGCCAGCCTTGACGGCGGCGGGAACTCCCTTCGCCGGGTCGCAGATGGTCTTGGTGAAGACCTCGACCACCGTCTCCGGCCGCTTGTCCGCCCAATTGAACAGCGGGATCATCCGGATCGGCGTGTCGGTGACGGTCATGTCACGCGGCAGGACCTCATGACAGCTCTCGCAATTTTCCTTGTAGATCGACTCGCCGGCCGAAGCCGTGACGATGTCCACCTTGCCGGCGATCGAGTCCGGCCACACGGGCGAACGCAGCTCGCGCACCAGTTCTTCCATCCAGATCAGGTTTTTCGCCCGGATGGTGGAGTTGTAATAGTATTGATCCTTGCTGGGCGGTGCCTTCAGCGCGGCCTTGCCGAACACGCCCAGAACCTCTCCGGCGTTGCGGGCAAGCGCGGTCAGGCGATCGCCGTTCGGCACCGCGCCGTTCCACTGGGCCTTCGGCTGCTTGGAGGCGTCCCACAGGTAGGGGAAGCTGACCGGCGCGTTGGGGTGAGCGCTGTTGGACGGGATCTTCAGGTCGATGGCCCCGACCCGGTTGAAGATCATCTGGAATGCGTCGGTGCGCATCGGCCCCCACGGTGACGCCGGGGTGCTGTCGGCGACGAAGGTCGCGAAGTCCTTGTGGAAGGCGGCCAACTTCCGGTGCAGGTCCACCCGCTGCGCGTCGGTGGCATAGGGACCGAGAACGCGGCGGGAGAACACGTCGAAGGCGGCCGTGTTGCCCAACGTGTATTTCACCGCGTCCGAGATGCCGCTGATCAGGCCGTACAGGTCACCGGTGGTGGCCGAGCCGTCGATGCGCATGGTTTTGTCGCCGACGCGCCAGTCGCCGGTGTGGCAGGCCGCGCAGGTCAGGCCGATCCAGGCGGCGCCATCCTTCGGGTCGGTGTCCTTGATGAAGCCGACCGGCAGAACGCCGTCGCTCCAGCCACTCTTGCTCGCCGCCAGATAGCCGTAGCGCGCCAGATCCTGATGGAAATAGCTTTGCTCCAGCGGCGTGGTCAGCGACGAGTCCGGCAAGGCCATGAACCAGTCATGGGGCATGATCTGCGAACCCTGGGTGGTGCTGTAGTACCACTGGCGCTCGGCGTCGGTCCAGTTCTGGTCCAGGTACCAGTAGTCGCCGATCTTCTGCGGCAGGCTGACGGGAACGGGCCGCGGCGGCTCCGGCGGCCTTTCGGCGCAAGCGCCGAGCAGCACGGTCCCCGCCACGACGGTAAGAAGGCTGGCTTTCATCCCTTTCGCTCCTGAAGGATATCGGCGGCAGGCCGACGGAAATCGGTCAGAAGCTAGCCCGGATAACAACCAAAGGGATATTTAATCCAGAAACACTCTCCTTTCTGTTCTTATTTCGCCGAATGCGCCGCCTTCTGGGAGGTGAAATCCAGAACTGCACCTACAAATGGATGATCATGAAGCCGAATCGCGCAGCGCGCGCGAATCGGCCTTTCGCCCCCGCCGCGGATCACCCTCGCCGCAGGTCCAGCGTCATCGGAAACTGCGGGTTGCGCTCCTCCGCTGGGGTATCCATAGGGCCGGGGGTGTGGCCGAAGGGGAAGAAGCGGGCGAGGCGCCGCCCCTCCGCCTCGTTGGCGTTGACCGGGAAGGTGTCGTAGCTGCGCCCGCCAGGATGCATGACGTGGTAGGTGCAGCCGCCGATGGAGCGGCCCGCCCACTGGTCCAGGATGTCGAAGACCAGCGGCGTGTGCACCGGGATGGTCGGGTGCAGGCAGGAGGGCGGTTGCCACGCCCGGTACCGCACGCCGGCCACGAATTCGCCCTCCGTCCCGGTGGGAATCAGCGGCACGCGGCGGCCGTTGCAGGTGATGGCGTAGCGCGCGTCGGTCAGGCCGGCGACCCGCACCTGCACCCGCTCGACCGAGCTGTCGACGTAGCGCACGGTGCCGCCGCCGCCCGGCTCCTCGCCCAGGACGTTCCAGGGCTCCAGCGCCATGCGCAGTTCCAGCGCGATGCCGCGCTGGTTGACATGGCCGTAGACCGGGAAGCGGAAGTTCATGTGCGGGTCGAACCAGCGCTCCTCGATGGGATAGCCGTGGTCGCGCAGGTCGGCGATGACGTCCGCCAGATCCTGCTGCACGAAGTACGGCAGCATGAAGCGGTCGTGCAGTTCCGTCCCCCAGCGCACCAGCTTGCCCTTGTAGGGCGTCTTCCAGAAGCGCGCGACCAGGGCGCGCAGCAGAAGTTGCTGGGTCAGGCTCATCTCGGCGTGCGGCGGCATCTCGAAGGCGCGGAACTCGACCAGCCCGAGCCGCCCGGTCGCGCTGTCAGGCGAATAGAGCTTGTCGATGCAGAACTCCGCCCGGTGGGTGTTGCCCTGCACGTCGGTCAGCAGGTTGCGCAGCACGCGGTCGACCATCCAGGGCGGGCAATCGCCCGCGGCGGCGGCCTTGTCGATCTGGTTGAAGGCGATCTCCAGCTCGTAGAGCGCGTCGTCGCGGGCCTCGTCCACGCGCGGCGCCTGGCTGGTCGGGCCGATGAACATGCCGGAGAAGGCGTAGGACAGGGACGGGTGGTTCTGCCAGAAGGCGATCAGGCTGCGCAGCATGTCGGGCCGCCGCAGGAAGGGGCTGTCCGCCGCGGTGGCGCCGCCCATCACCACATGGTTGCCGCCGCCGGTGCCGCAGTGGCGCCCGTCGATCATGAACTTCTCGGCGCCCAGCCGCGACTGGCGGGCATCCTCGTAAAGTTCCAGCGTGTTGCGGACCAACTCGTCCCAACTGTGGGCGGGGTGGATGTTCACCTCGATCACGCCGGGGTCGGGCGTGACGGCCAGCGAGTTCAGGCGCGGGTCTTTCGGCGGCTGGTAGCCCTCGATCACCACCGGCATGTCCAGTTCGAGCGCCGTCGCCTCGATCTCCGCCAGCATCGCCAGATAGTCCTCCAGCGTGTTCATCGGCGGCAGGAAGAGGTGGATGCGCCCGTTGCGCGCCTCGCAGGTCAGGGCGGTGCGCACCACCCACCACGCGGATTTGCCATGCTCCGGCATCTCGCTGCGCACCTCGGCCATGGCGCGCTGGACGCGCTCGCTCCGCCGAGGATCGTCCTGGCGTCCCGCCTCCTCGCGCATGGCGTGCTGGCGCAGCGGCACCCGGTTCGGCGGCAGAGGCGCCCGCTCCTCGAACGGGTCGGTCTCCCAGGAATAAGGATAGTCCTGCGGCGACACCCAGGGCAGCGAGCCGAGCGGCAGGCGGAAGCCGACCGGGCTGTCGCCCGGCATCAGCAGCAGCCGTTCCTGGCGCAGCGGCCACGCGCTGGACAGCCACACCGGCCCCTGCTGGGTCATCTTGCGGTTGATCGGCAGGGCGAAGCCGACCGGCTCGTTCAGGCCGCGGGTGAAGACGTGGGCGAGGCGCGCGCGCTCCTCCTTGTCCTCCAGCTTGCTGTCCAGCGGATCGACGTTGACCGGCAGAAGCGATTCGCGGCGCAGGTAGTGCCAGGGGTCCTCATAGGCCGCCAGCACCAGCGCCGGGTCCAGCCCCAGCTTTTTGGCCAGCGTGACCAGGAAGGCGCCGGCATCCTCCGCGGTGTGGCCGTAATCGGTGTCCTCGCGGGCCAGCAGGTCGCTGTTCGCCCACAGCGCCTCGCCGTCGCGGCGCCAGTAAACGGTCATCGCCCAGCGCGGCAGCGATTCGCCGGGATACCATTTGCCCTGGCCGAAATGCAGCAACCCGCCCGGCGCGAAGCGCTTGGCCAGCCGGTGCACGAGGTCGGCGGCCATCTTGCGCTTGTTGGGCCCGAGCGCCGTGGTGTTCCACTCCGCCCCGTCCATGTCGTCGATGGACACGAAGGTCGGCTCGCCGCCCATGGTCAGGCGCACGTCGCCGGCGGTCAGCTCCTCGTCGATGCGGTGGCCCAGCGCTTCGATCCCCGCCCATTGCCGGGGAGTGTAGGGCTTGGTGACGCGCGGCGCCTCGTAGATGCGGGTGACCGACATCTCGTGCCCAAACTCCACCTCGCACTCGTCGATGAGTCCGGAGATCGGGGCGGCGGACGAGGCGTCCGGCGTGCAGGCCAGCGGGATGTGCCCTTCGCCGGCCAGCAGGCCGGAGGTGGGATCGAGGCCGACCCAGCCGGCGCCGGGCAGGAACACCTCGGTCCAGGCGTGCAGGTCGGTGAAGTCCTCTTCCGGACCGGATGGGCCGTCGAGCGCCTTCTGGTCGGCGGTGAGCTGGATCAGGTAGCCGGAGACGAAGCGCGCGGCCAGACCGAGGTTGCGCAGGATCTGCACCAGCAGCCACGCCGAATCGCGGCAGGAGCCGGTCCGCTTGCCCAGCGTCTCCTCGCAGGTCTGGATGCCCGGCTCGAGGCGGATGACGTAGCCGATGTCCGTCTGGAGCCGCTGGTTGATGTCCACCAGGAAGTTGATGGACGCCGCCGGCTCCCGCGAAATGCCGGTCAGGTAGTCGGCCAGCAGCGGCCCCGGCTCCTCCACCTCCAGATAGGGGCGCAGCTCGCGCTCCAGCCAGGGTTCGTAGGCGAAGGGGATGGTCTGGGCCTTCTCCTCCAGGAAGAAGTCGAAGGGGTTGATCGCCGCGATCTCCGCGACGAGATCGACCTCGATCACGAATTCGCGGGTCTTTTCCGGGAAGACGAAGCGGGCCTGGTAGTTGGACTGCGGGTCCTGCTGCCAGTTCAGGAAATGATGCTTCGGGGTGACGCGCAGCGAATAGCTGAGGATCGGGGTGCGGCAGTGGGGGGCCGGGCGGAGCCGGACGATCTGTGGTCCCAGATTGACCAATCGGTCGTAACGGTAGACGGTCTTGTGGTTGAGAGCGACGTGGATCGCCATGAAGTTCCACCCGTTGTCTGCGCTGGCCGGTCCCCTGCGGCTCTCCGCCGCACGGACGAGGGCATAGTACCATCGAAGAGTTCGCGCAGACCAGAGCGCCTTCGCAATCGCGGCACGAACTGGTTGCACAAAAAACAAGCAGATGCATATTGGACCGGTTGCGCCTTTCATCGACGCCCCGACCGCTTTATAAAGACCCATCTCTGTCCGCGGGCCTCGCCCGCCGGGCGGGAGCGACGCAGGCAGAGTGTGCATTGGGAATGGCGACGCTGGCGGGCCTGTCTGTGGGTGGCGGTGTTCCGGCGGGCGATGGAGCGCCCGGCGGTGCCACGCGTGGTGTCGTCACGGGCAAATATTTCAATTTCAACCCTCTGCCGCCTCCGCCCGACGTGCTCGGCAACCCGCTGGTCGTCGGCAATCTGCCGACCCACAAGGCGCCGAAGGAAACTTGGCGCAGTCGGTGGCAGCGCCGCCTGGCGCGTTTCCACATCGGCAAGCAATCGGCGCAGGTGAAGCGGCGCTGGAAGATCCAGGACACCATCTCCTCGGTGATCGCCTCGGTGTCGCCGGCGGCGACCCTTCTGGGTGAGCGACGGGTGCCGGAAAAACGCCAAGCATCGAGCGCTCCGGTCATCGTGGTCAGGCACCCCTATCATCTCCGCCATGTCTTTGAACTGATTCTGCAGACATCGGACGACCTCGCGGCGGAGCGCCGGTTCCTCGAATTGCTGATGGGGCGCGTTCTGCGCCGGTATGGGGAGCAGCTCGCGCAAATCCGCGGCTCCGCTTTTTCCTTCGAGAACGAGGCGCGGGAGTATTTTTTTGCAGGGTTCAAGCTGGAGCGCCAGATCAAGAAATACACAAGTCCCGACGAGCGCTTTGCCGCGCTGCAATCAATTTATGTCAATTATTTCCATGGGCGGAACTACTACCTTTACGCGCTGCTGCGCCGGGAGAAGATGGCGCCGGACAACAAGCTGTTCATGCTGAATTCCCGTGCCGTCTATTTCATGGCGCGGATCGGCTGGAACGGGGAACTGCTGGACAAGCCCAACCCGCGCTCCCTGCCCAGCCGGGAGGACATCTTTTTCCTTGTTCAGCGTGACAAGACGGTCCTGACGCGCTATCGCAGCGATCAGGATTTCCAACGGCAGGTGAAGGCCGTCCTGGAAGCGTTTCCGGCGTAAGGGATTTTGTGCGATGCGGGCAGCGATTCTTCTGGCGGGCATGCTGGTGGCCGGCACGGCCATGGCGGCGGACACCAGCGGGGAGGCCGCCAAGCCCGCGGACTGCGCCGGGGAGACTCCGCTGGCACTGCTGCTGTGCCGCGACGCGTCTCTGGAGGCCTTCGCCGACAAGCTCGATTCGGCGCTGCGGGCGCTGACCGAAGAGGCCGGGAAGGTGGGTGAGGAGGCGGTAGCCGCCGGCCAGCGCGCCTGGGTTCAGCGGCGGGACGCCGCCTGCCCGGTCGCGGAAGCCGATCTGGCCGACCCGAAGAAGGGCAGGGAGCGGGCCGGGTGTCTGGTACGCCAGATGGCCGAGCGCACCAAGGCGCTGGAAGCGGAACTGGCCGCCCGCCGCGCTCCGGTGGCCGACGAACCGCTGACCGTTTCCGCGTCCGCCCCGCAGCGCCCGGCTCCAACCAGTCTTCAGGGCCAAGCGAAGCCTGCCTCGGCGAAGCGCATGGTGGGCGTGCCGGCTCTGACCGGCCGTTGGGCCAAGGCCGATCCGGCCACCCGGACGCCGATCGACGATTGCCGGACCTCCTACCTGGAGATCACCGGCGACGGCGCCTTCGGCCTGCATGACCCGCGCATTGCCGCTTTTCCGCTGGAAGGACCACTGGCACCCGGCGAGGGCGACGTGGCGGAGGGCCTGTCCTTCGGCGGGGAGGAGGGGTTGCCGGAGGGCACGCTGCGCCTGGACGCCGCCGACGTGCCGAGATTCGACCGCCTGTTCGTGACGCTGGATCAACCGGCCTTCGGCGCCACCTTCGTCCGCTGCCGCTGACGCCGGTCTCTGGGTCTCAACGGGCGAGCGTTCCCAGGCGCAAGCGCATGGTGCCGCTCAGTTCTTCGCCCGGTTCGAGACGGCGCAGGCCGGTGTCGGTTTGCTCGGGGTGGTTGACCGCGTCGGTCATGTGGGATACCGGCTCGACGCAGAGATAGCCCTCGCCCGGCGGGGCATAGACGATGAGATGGCCGAACGGTCCTTCGGTCTCGATCGACAATCGACGGTCGAGCGTCGGCCAGTCCAGCGCCGCCGCCCCGTCCCAGCCGGTGAAGCCGTTGTCGAGAACGGTCCGGTCCATGACGATTCCGTCGGCAAAGGCCCAGCGGGATGGCACCGCGACGCGCTCCACCGGAAGGATGGTCGGCCCGTTCAGCCAGACGCCGTCGACCCGCGCGGTCAGGCGGGTGCCCGGCGGCTTCGGGAAATAGGGGTGCAGCCCAATTCCGGCGGGCATCGGCGTGTCGTCCTCGTTGACGAGGGAAAGGGTCAGGCTGGCCCCATCCTCCTCCAACACCACCGTCTGCGTCGCGCGGTAACGCCAGGGCCAAGCGTCGGCAGCGTGCCGGAAAACCATGCGCACGGCCGAGGCGCTGGCGTCCTCGACCGTCCAGGAGGCGCGCCAGCCATGGCCGTGGATGACGTGCGGATTGCCGTCGCCGTCGAGTGGGAGCCGCACCTGTCGCCCGTCGTAGCTGAATTGCCCCCCACCGATGCGGTTGGAGAAGGGCACAAGCGGGAAGCAGCCCATGTCGTTGGCCGAGCCGTGGCGCAACGCCCAGTCGGAAGCCGGACGCAAGAGGTCGATCGTTCCGTCCGCGCCGTGCCAGGCGAGGCGCGCCACGACGCCGCCGCGCTGTGGGCACAGCGTGCATTCCAGGGATCCGTTCGCAGCGCTGCGATTCAGCGTAAGGGTGTGGGCACCGATTCCCTGGTCCAACTCGACCTGCTCCATCCGGATCTCCTGCCGGCGGTGGTTGGGCGCCGGTATCGGTTCGGGTATCGCACAGCCCGCAGGGGAAGGGAAGGGCAGGGCTGCGCGCAAAAGTGTGCGGCGGGCCAAGCCCTATGGCCCCTTGCAACACCTTTGCGCAAACATTCTCCTCCGCCGTCGCGCAACCGGGCCGTTCGGCCAAGTCGGTCCGCGTATACCGGCTGTTTACCGGATCGCGTGGATGATGACCGACCGTTCACGCCATCCGCCGCCGCGCCGATCCTGACCAAAGGCCGCCCGTGTCAATGCCCGCCTCCAGGACGCCCGCTTCCGCCGGGGCGGCCGGCCCCGCCGGCACGCTCGACGAGGCGGTGCTGTGCCAGACGCTCGCCGATCACCATGACGGGCCGGCGCGGATGGTCATCGGCATCGCCCTGCGTCCGCATCTCGACAGCCTCGTGCTGACCCCGACGGAGCTGATCCACAGCAGCCGGCATCTGAAGGCGCTCCAGTCCAAGGCCACGCTGATGGAGTCCGCCCTGGGCCGGGTCGCCACGGTGCAGGCACGCCTCCCCGGCCAGGATGCCAAGGCCCGCCGCCGTGCGCTGGACCACGCACTTTTCGAGACCATGGCGAAGGCTCGCGCCGCCCAGCTCGCCTTCACCGGGCTGGGGCGGGGACGTTCCCTCATCGACCTCGTCCTGCGCAGCGCACCGGGAAAATCGCCGACCGGCGACGCTGGATTCGATTTGCGCGCAGCGGTTTGCCTGGAGCTTGAGGACTGCCGGACCTGGTCGTCGAAGCTCGACGCTCTGATCCAGCTGTTTCCGGCGGAGCGGCAGGACGCCTTGTCCACCGCTCTGGACGAGGTGATCGGCGACGTGCTGGCCTCGCCCGCCGCGACGCAGGAGCTGTTCGGAAACACGCCGGCCGGCGGGTCGCCGCTGGTGAGGCTGTGCGATCTTCTGTTCGGGCGCGTGCCGATGGAGGCGTCCGGGCCGAATCGGCTGGGCGTTCTCAACGGCCTGTTCCGCCAGGGGCGCTTGCCTGCCGCCCGCGACATGGTGCTGGAGCGCATCCGGCGCCAGTTGCGCGCTCCACAGCCGCTCGGGCGCGGCACGGCGGAGCAGGAAGCCGCTCTGCTGCGTGCGCTGATGGGGCATCTGCTGTCCCCGGCTGGACTGACCGGCGGGTCCGCCATGGCCGATGCCTTGACCATCCGCTATTCCCGTCGGTTGGAACAGGGCGGGGCGAGCGCCTACCGGCGTTCCCTCGTGGGTCTCAGCGAAACGCAACCGGACCTGATCTGCCGGATCCATTATCTGACCGCCATCTCCGCGGTGCCCGCCGCGGAGCGGCACATGGGCGAAATCGTGGACGCGCTGGACGCCGCGCTGAAGAACGAGCTGCTGGTGGAGAACATGGTGCTCCAGACGCCCGATACGGCGCTGGTGCGGCAGGCCCTGACCGGGGCGGTGGAGGCCGTCCGAGGCTCGGCCATGGCAGAGTATGACCGGGAGCGGATCGCCGCCCGTGCGGCCTCTGTGGTCGACGAGTTTGCCCGGCGGGGCCGGCTCGTCCAGCGACTCCGTCAGACCGAACCGCTGCCGCGCCGCCGGATCATCCGTCTGGCGGAACTGGCCTGTTCCGGTCTGATCGCCGACGACGGGGCGCTTTCGGTCCTACGCCAGCACATTCTGGAGACGGTCCGCCAGCCGCAGTTCCAGGCCGAACTGGCCGGCTCTCAAGGCGACGACATCGCCCAGGCGGAGGTCCGCCGCCTGTACGAACTGCTCGACCGCTTGAGCCAGATGCAGTTGCCTTCGGCCAAGCCGTCGTCCCGGCGCGACCAGACGGCAGCGCGGTCCGCCTTCGAACCTTGCGGCGCGACGGCGCTGCCCACCGTCGTGGCTCCGCAGGTCCGCAGCATAGCCCTTCCGGTGAGCGCCGCCGCAGTGACGATGGAGGCGCCTTTGGCCGGCGCCGCCGCGTCGGGCCTGTGCCCGGCCTGCTTCGTGCCGAAGGCTCCGCGCGACGTGTGCCGGGATTGCGGCTACCCGGTCCGGGTGCCGAACCGCAACGGGGTCCATCTGCTTCCGGGAACGCGGCTGCTGGGCCGCTATCTGGTGGGCCGTGTCCTGGGGCAGGGGGGCTTCGGGGCAACCTATCTTGGTTGGGACGAACGGCTTCAGATCAAGGTCGCGGTGAAGGAGTTCTATCCGGCCAATCTGGTGTCCCGCGTCGTCGGATCGCCGGGGATCGCTCCCTTCTCCGACGAGCATGCGGAGAGCTTCTCCGCCGGGCTGGCGAAGTTCCTGGAGGAGGCGCGGATGCTCGCCCGCCTGCGGGAGGTCAAGGAGATCGTCAGCGTCCAGGACTTCTTCGAGGAGAACGAGACCGCCTACATCGTCATGGAGCTTCTCGACGGGCGGACCCTGAAGCGGCATGTCTCCGAAAATGGCGGACGGATCGCGGCGCGTCAGACGCTGACCCTGCTGTCACCGATCATCAAGGCGCTGCACGCCGTGCACGAGCAGGGTCTGATCCACCGCGACATCAGCCCCGACAATATTTTCCTCACCAGTTCCGGCGACCGCAAGCTGCTGGATTTCGGTGCCGCGCGCCACGCCGCGGGAAAGAGCGCCGACCTGACGGTGATCCTGAAGCCGGGCTACGCGCCGCCCGAACAATACGCGCCGGATGGCAAGCAGGGGCCTTGGACGGACGTCTACGCGCTGTGCGCCACCGCTTACTTCGTGCTGACCGGCAAGACACCGCCCGACGCCACCAGCCGCTTCATGAGTGACCGGGTGCCCCGTCTGGCCGAAGGCGGCGCCACAGTGCCGCCCGGGTTCGAGAAGGTCCTGTTGAGCGGCCTGTCGATGCGCTGGCAGGACCGTCCCCGCAGCATGCGGGATCTCCTGGTGGCGCTGACCGGGGCGATGAACGGGTCGTGACGACCCGGAGGAACGGCACGGGAAACGGGGCGGCGCGCGGTTTCACCGCCCCAATCACCTGAACAGGACCGCCGCGAACGGCGATCCTTTCCCCGGCGCCGTTACTTGGCGTCGGCGGCGACCTGCATCTTGACGATCTTGTCCGGGTCGCTGACCTGACCGTTGCGGGACTGGCTGCCCTTCTTGATCTTGTCGACGAATTCCATGCCTTCGACGACCTTGCCCCAGACGGTGTACTGCTTGTCCAGGAACGAGGCCGGGGCGAAGCAGATGAAGAACTGGCTGTCGGCGCTGTCCGGGTCCGGCGTGCGGGCCATCGACAGCGTGCCGCGGACGTGCGGCTCGTTGCTGAACTCGGCCTTCAGCTTCTTGCCGGAGCCGCCGGTGCCGGTGCCGGTCGGGTCGCCGGTCTGTGCCATGAAGCCGTCGATCACACGGTGGAAGACGACGCCGTTGTAGAAGCCCTGACGGGTCAGCTCCTTGATGCGGGCGACGTGGTTCGGTGCCAGGTCGGGGCGCAGTTCGATGACCACGCGGCCGTCCTTGAGGTCGAGATAGAGGGTGTTTTCCGGATCCAAGGCCTTGGCCTCCCCCTGAGCGAAGATGAATGTGGCGAACAGTGCCGCCATGAGAATGCGCGTCCACCGCAACATGCGAAACACTCCGATGTGCCGATTCCGCGGACGCGACCATAGGGGAAACCGGCGCCGATGCAAAGACGCCCTGCGGGGCTGCCTTCATCGAAGCCTTTCCGATCCGTTTCCGCCGCCGGCTCATCATTGTCCCAACGCTGCACGGTCGCGCCCCGGCCGCGATGGACGATAGACTGCCTTTCGGGTGTTCATACCCGAAAGAGACCGGCGGCGATTTCAAAGGCGAGGGGTGGGGCGTGCGGCAGCAAAGCGTGCGGCGGTTGAGACGATGGCTGGTGCTGGTGAAGCTGGTGCTGATCGGTGGTGCGGTCACCCTCGCCGTCCAGCACCGGACCGATCTGGCCGGCACCGCCGCCACGCAGGCGCTGCGCCGCGCCGGCTTCCCGGACGCCGCCGTGACGGTGACCGACCTGTCGGTGGAGCAGACCAGCGCCGTGGTCCGCCTGGACCGGCAGGGCACGGTCGCTGGAACGCTCACCATCCGTCATCCGACAGACGCCCTTCGGGAGGGGCGAATCGAACGCCTCGATCTTGCGGACGTGCGCCTGAGGCTGGACGTGGCCAAGGACGGTGCCCTGCGCGTCGCCGGCTATCCATTGGCCGGTTCCGCCGGGGCGGGAAGCAACGGCGGCGCGGCGGGCGGTGGCGCCTTCGCGATTCCCATCGACACCATCCGGCTCGGCGATGCCGCGGTCACGCTGGCGACACCGCGGGGCACGGCCGGCGGGACGCTGCGCCTGACCATGGCCCGCGACGGCGCGATTCACCGCGGGCAGGCGACGCTGAACGCACCGGCCAAGGGGTTGCCGGCCCTGACCCACTGGACCGGTGCCGGGACCATCGCCGAGACGGTGGGCACCCTGACGGCCAAGGTCCGCTTCACCTGGGATGGTTCGGCCTTGAAAGCCCAGGGCGACCTGCTGCTCGCCGATCTCGCCGGACAGTTCGGGCCGGTCTCGGCCAGCGGGATCAACGGGGTGGTCTCCCTTCCCAGCCTGTTCCCCCCTGTGATCGCGCCCGGCCAGACGCTGGCGGTGAAGCTGCTCGATGTCGGGTTGCCGCTGACCGACGGCACCCTGCGCTTCGGCTATGGGGCGAAGGGCCGGCTGAACGTGGAGCGCGCCGAATGGCAATGGGCCGGCGGCGTGCTGCGGGCCGACCCCTTCACCATCGACCCGGTGGCGCCGCGGGGAACGGTGACGCTGCGGGCGGAGCGCGTCCATCTCGGCCCCATGCTGGCGATGGTCGCCGTGGACGGGCTGGAGGCGAGCGGAACGGTGAGCGGGCGCCTGCCGGTGCGCATCGGCACCGATTCCGTCCATCTCGACGGTGGGCTGCTGGAGGCCGACGGTCCCGGCACGCTGCGCTACGATCCCGAAAACCCTCCGGGCTTTCTGAAGGGCGAGGAGGGCAGCCCGACGGCCCTGCTGATGGGGGCGCTGACCGACTTCCGCTACGACACGCTGACCGCCACCGTGGAGGGACAGGCGGGCGGAGAACTGGCGGTCGGCATCGCCATCCGCGGCTCCAACCCGGCATTCTACGATGGCTATCCGGTCGCGCTTAATCTTAAGGTGAGCGGCGCGCTCGACCGGATTCTGCGGCAGAGCCTCGACACCTACCGCATTCCCGAGACGGTGCGCGACCGCATGACGGAGTTCCAACGAAAGAATCCATGAGACACACGGTTCGAAGCCGGCGCGTCCTGACCGCCGCACTGATCGCCGGGATGGGTGCCGGAATGGGCGCCTGCACCCCGACCGTCAAGGTCGAGGCCCCCGACAAGCCCATCGAAATCAATCTGAACATCCGGATCGAACAGGAGGTCCGCGTGAAGGTCGAACGCGACCTGGAAAAGGCCATTGCGGACGATCCGGCGCTGTTCGGCCTGCCGCCGGCCCAGGACCCCTTGGGCGCCGCGAAGGGAGGGAAGAAGCCATGAAGCGCATGATTGCCGCCGCCGGACTGGTCCTGGCACTCGCCTTGTCGGGTCCCGTTCCGGCGCCGGCGCAGGACGCCCTGGGCGCCGCCAAGGCCGCCGGGCAGATCGGCGAGCGTCCGGATGGTCTGGTCGGGGCGGTCCCCGGCGCGCCGGCCACGGCGGCTCAGCTCGCCGAGCAGGTCAACGCCCAGCGCATAGCCCGCTACAGAGAGATCGCCGGCAGCAACGGCACCTCGGTGGATCAGGTCCAGGCCCTGGCCGGGAAGCAGCTGATCGAGCGGACCCCCGCCGGCCAGTATGTCCTTTCGGGCGGGCGCTGGGTCCGCAAGTAGGCCACCCGCGGGCATGACCGCCGCCCTCCGTGCCCGGATCGGGGAGTGCCGTGCGGCCCTGGCCGCCACGCCCGGCGATTCCGCGGCTCTGGCCGGATTGTTCGACGGGCTCGATGCGCTGGGCGAGCCCGGTACGCCGGAGGAGGCGGTGGCCCGCTCCGCCTTCGGCGAGGCGCTGCGGCGGCAGGGGCGGGCGGCCGAGGCCGAGGCGCACCACCGCGCCGCGCTGTCCTGGCTGCCCGATTTCGGCGGCAGCCATTTCAATCTCGGCCTGACGCTCCAGGCGCTGGGTCGCATCGCGGAGGCGGCGGACGCCTATGGCGAGGCCGCGAGGCTGATGCCGCGCTTCGCCCCGGCTCTCTGCAACCAGGGTGTCCTGCTCCGCGCGCTGGGCCATCGGGGAGCGGCGGAAACGGCGTTGCGCCGGGCCGTTTCGCTCGACCCCATGCTGGTTCCCGTCTGGCTCAACCTCGGCGCGGTGGTCCAGGAGTTGGAGCAGGCGGAGGCCGCCGCCGGCTGTTACCGCAACGCTTTGGCGCTGCGTCCCGATTTGGCCGAAGCCCACGCGAATCTCGGGCTCGTGGTGAAGGAGGCTGGACACCTCGCGGACAGCCTGCCGACCTTCGAACGCGCCCTGGCGATCGGCCTGCCCGACGCGGGCGGTGTGCTTGCCCAGCTCGTCCAGCAGATGCGTCATCTCTGCCGCTGGAACGGACTGGCGGAACGCTCCGCGCAACTGACTGCCCTGGTGGGCGGCGGCAGGACGCGGCAGGTCCACCCTTGGATCTTCCTCGGCGAGGGCGCCGGTCCGGCGGCGGAGTTGGCGTGCGCCCGCCGCTACGCGGGCTGGCGGACGCAGGGCATCGCCGCCCTGCCGGTTCGCCGCGACACCGGACCGCGCGGCCGCCTGCGCATCGGTTACCTGTCCGCCGACTACCACGAGCACGCCACAGCCGCCCTCATCGCGGAATTGATCGAGCGCCACGACCGGTCTCGGGTTGAGGCGGTCGCCTTCAGCTATGGACCCGACGACGGCGGCCCGATGCGGCGCCGGCTGATCGCCGGCTTCGACGGTTTCGTGGACATCTCCGCCTGTTCACACGCCGATGCCGCGGCGCGCATCCGAGCGGACGGCGTGGACATCCTGGTGGATTTGAAGGGCTACACCCAGCACGCCCGGCCGGAGATCGCCGCCCATCGGCCCGCCCCCGTGCAGGTGCAGTGGCTCGGTTATCCAGGGACGACGGGAACTGGGTTCATCGATTACGTGATCGGCGATCCCCTGGTCACGCCGCTCGACCACCAGCCATTCTACGCGGAGCGAATCGTCCAGCTTCCCGTCTGCTACCAACCCAACGACCGGAACCGGCCGATCGGCCCGACCCCGTCTCGCGCGGCCTGCGGCCTGCCGGAGCGGGGCGTGGTCTTCTGCTGCTTCAACGCCGCCTACAAGATCACGCCGGCCCTGTTCGACCTGTGGTGCCGCCTGCTGCGCGCTGTGCCGGACAGCGTGCTGTGGCTGCTCGACAGTCACCCGGAGGCGAGCGCGAACCTGCGGCGTGAGGCGGCACGCCGCGGCGTGGCGGGGGATCGGCTGATCTTTGCAGCCCGGCGCGCTCCGGCGGAGCATCTGGCGCGCTATCGTCTGGCCGACCTGTTCCTCGACACCACGCCGGTCGGAGCCCATACCACCGCCAGCGACGCGCTGTGGGCGGGCCTGCCGGTGTTGACGGTGACGGGGGACGGGTTCGCGTCCCGCGTCGGGACGAGTCTGCTGCGCGCCGCCAGCCTGCCCGAGCTGGCCGTCCGTTCGCTCGCTGATTATGAAGCAACGGCTTTGCGATTGGCCTGCGACCCGGCCGGCCTCGTCCGGCTGAAGGCTCGCCTCGCCGCAGAGCGGGACCGCACGCCGCTGTTCGACACCGACCGCTTCGCCCGCGCTCTGGAACGCGCCTACGCGACGATGTGGGAGGTCCAGGCGGCCGGAATGCCGCCCCGCCCCTTCACCGTCCCGGACGACGGCTAAGGGAAGGGGCAACGGTCGGCGGTCACGTCCACGAAGGAGCGGGCGCCGGGCGCGAAGGTGAAGCGGTACTCGGTGTTGTCGATCACCACCGTCTGGTGAAGGGGAAGAACGCCCTTGGCGACCGTCTCCTTGCCGCCCATGCCGGCGATCTTGATGGTCACCGGCTGCGCCGGGTCGAACCAGCTTTCGGCGTTGCCCTGGGCGTTGCGCGACGATTGGCCCTCGCCGCTGACCGTCACCGCGCCGTTGTTGAAGCTGGTGCTGCGGTTGCCCGATTTCAGGAGGGGGGTGGCCAGGGCGAAGCGCTTGGTTTCCGCCGGCTGGCAGTTGCGCACCGTCTGGACCTGGGCGATCACGAAGGCAAGGCGGTTGGGG
Organism: Azospirillum sp. P4_B5; assembly: GCF_056402275.1. Taxonomy (NCBI): domain Bacteria; kingdom Pseudomonadati; phylum Pseudomonadota; class Alphaproteobacteria; order Rhodospirillales; family Azospirillaceae; genus Azospirillum; species Azospirillum sp. P4_B5. The sequence goes on along the minus strand of NZ_JBFUHT010000004.1, from coordinate 135,741 downwards.
TCCATGCCGCCCTTCAGCCGTTCCGATACCAGTCCGGTCAGCCGTGCGAGATCGCCCGAGGGGACCTCGCGCTGGAGACGGGCCTCCAACTCCGCGGCGCGGGCCTCCGCCGTGCGGGCGGCGTGCTGCATCTGGCTGGCGAGCAGCTCAAGCTCGGCCTTCTGGCGCGACAGGGTGGAGATCTCCTCCCGCAGCGTGACGTCGCGGCCCTTCAACTGCTCGATGCCCATCTGGTAGGCGAACAGACCGACACCGAGGAGAACGGCGGCGAACAGACCGAACTTCGCGAACCCCGCCCAGAAGCGGCGGCGATAACGGCGTTCGTAGTCGTAGCGTCCCAAGGCCATGTGCAGCAAACCCAAGCGGAAGAAGAGGGTGCTATGGCTACCCAGATCGGCCGCCCGATGCAACCCCTTGACCTTGGCGGGAGACGCCGCTCCCGATCAGTTGCTGGCCCCGGACGGGCCGAGGAATCCGGCGCTGATCCCGGGCGTGCGGAACTCGCCGACATTCTTGAACACGAAGCGGAAGAAGATGGTGTTTCCTTCCTGCTCGCCGTTCTGGATGACGGTGTAGTCGCGCTGGGCGATGGTTTCGAAGATCAGGCATTCGTCCTGATAGCGGAGGATGCCCGCGCTGGAACGCGGTCCCGCATCGGGACGGAAGGCTTGAGAATGGGACACGCCGATCGACCAATGTTCTGAAAACTGCGACGACACCGAAACGCCTGCCTGCTCCACCTCGTTCCGCTCGACGACGTAGGGATTCTCGGTCTGGTCGACATAGGTGTAGGTGCCGGAAATGCGCAGCAGCGGCACGCCGGCCGACGCGTTGACCGAATGGCGGCGCGGCTTCAGCGTGTCGTGGTCGATGCGGAAGCCGTAATTCACGTCCAGCCAATCCGCCGGGCGCAGATCGAGACGACCGACGTAATCCGACGTCTTCTTGTCGAGCCCCGATCCGCCACGGAAGTTGTCCGTGTCGTCGGCGCGGAAGCTCTGACCGACGAACAGGCTGGCCGAACCGGTCTTGTAGCCCTGGAACGTCGTGCGCAGGCCATAGGTGGCGCGCGGTCCCCCGTCCAGCCGGTCGATGCCGGTGAAGCGGTTGGGCATCAGCAGGTTGACCTCGTCGAACTCGACGTCGAGGCTGTCCTCGTTCGGGAAGGCCGGATCGTTGTCCACCCGCGGCGACACGCTGATCTGACCGATCGGCTCGATGGTCTGGAAACTGCTCTCCCCGTAGCGGACGAAGGGATAGCGGACGGTGGCCGTGGCCTGCGGGAAGAAGCGCAGGCGCTGCACGCTGTCGTTGCCGGTTCCGGCCGGATCGTTCGGATCGAACCGCTGGGCGGTGTAGCCGGCCAGCAGGACGCTGCCCTCGATCGTGGTGACGAAACCGAGGTTGGAGTAGATGTCCCGCTGCCAGCCGGGCTGCACGGCCAACCGCTGGGTGTCGGGACCGCCGCTGCCCGGACGGGCGACGGCCAGCAGGCTGCTGTCCAGAGACCACCGCCCGCCCAACAGGCTTCCCGGTTCGCCCAGAGCGTTGTAGCGCGCCTCAGGCAGCACGTAGGGCTCCTGCACCGTGTTGCCCCAGCGCAGATCCTGGAAGCTGTAGGCGTTGACGGCCGCATAGTTGCGGCCGTTGAAACCTTCGACGAAGGCGCGGCTGGTCAGCACTTCGTCGCGGATGTTGAAGTAGCGGCGCAGATACAGCTCGTCGCTGGCCCGTTTCAGATTGAAGCCCCAGCGCCACGTCTCGTCGATGTCGAACAGGCCGCTGGCGAAGGCGTGGCCGCGCCAGCGCCGGTCGTCGGCGCCCTTCAGCGTCCCGTTGGGGATTTCGCCCTGAGTCCCCGACACGTCGAGTTGCAGCCGCCCATTCTCGAAGCGCTTGCGGTACTGGCCGCCCAGGAACAGGCCCTGGTTCGAGTAGCCGCCGACGTCGAAGGTGGCGTCCTGATCCGGCGCGATGTCCCAATAATAGTGAGAGATGACACCGAAACCGAGATCGGAATTGTTCCGGAAGCTGGGCGTCAGGAACCCCGAGCGCCGGTCCACCGTGGGATCGGGATGGGACAGGTAGGGCGTGTAAAAGAACGGGACGCCGAACATCTCCATGACGGCGTCGCGGTAGCGGACCTCGTGATCCTCGTTGTCCTGCACCACGCGGGCGGCGCGGATCTGCCAGACCGGTGCGCGGTCCGGATCGGTCTTGCAAAGTTCGCAAGGGCTGTAGACGGCGCGATTCAGGCGGATCAGCCGCCCGCCGCGGCGCTCGCCTTCGGTGCCGGCCATGCGGCTGTTGTCGGTCATCAGCACGCGGACATTCTCGACGAACGCGTCACGCATGTCGTCGGTCAGTTCCGCATAGTTGGAAAACAGGATGTCGCCCGACGGTTCGACCAGGCGGACGTTGCCGGAGGCGATGACCACCTTGGTCTTCTGGTTGTAGGTGATCGTGTCGGCGTGGACGGTCCGCGGCCCCTGCGACAGTTCCACGTTCCCCGATGCCGTCACGAGGCTGTTCGCCTCGTCGAAGGAAACCGTGTCCGCTCCCAGAAGGACCGGCGGGTCCTGCGGCTTTCCGTTGGACGGTCCCGGCGTTGGAGCGACGACTTCGAGCCGTCCGCCCTGGTCCGCACCGGCGGGCGGCGCGGCATCGGCCTGCGGCGCCGGAGCGGGAGGCTGCTGCGCGTCGGCCAGATCGGCGAAGACAACGCCACAGGCGGCCATCAGGGCGACGATACCGGATCGCAGGACCAGCGACCGGCGGTCCAACGGGCGATGCGTCTTCGGGTTGGTGGCGCGGGCGCGCCGGGCATGTCGGGACGGGAGCTGGGACATGCGGAACGTTTGAGGTAACCAACCGGCCAAGTCAACGGTTTCGCGGCGCGTCTCGCGAATTGTCCAACCGCTGTTGCCGTAAGGCGGAGTCATGAAAAAGGGGACCGGCCGCGACAGGCGGACGTCCCCTTTTTCGTGCCCGGCCCGCCCCTTTTCAGGGCGGTTTCCGCATCCGTCGAACCACTAGGCGAAGGCCTTGAAGGCGATGAGGGTGAAGGTATCGCGCACCCCGGTCAGGGTCTGGATGTTTTCGGTCACGAATCGGCCGATGTCCAGATCCTGAGGCAGATAGCATTTCATCAGCAGATCGTACTGGCCGGAGGTGGAATGCACCTCCGACACCTGTTCGATGTCCTGAACGGCCTGATCGGCCACCTGATAGGCTTTTCCCAGCTCGCACTTGACCATGACGAAGATGGTCTGCATGGCGCTCAGCCCTCCTGCGAGGATTGCTCGGCGGGTTCGGCCGGGGCGGGGCGCCGCGCCGAGCGGAGCATGAAGGCCGGCATATGGTCACCGAAGCCGATCACCGGTGTGTCGTCCTCGTCCTCGTCGCGGCGACGACGGCGGTCGCGGTCGCGGTCGCGATCCCGGCGGGGCTCCTGCCGGCGGCTCTCGGCGGCGGCCAACGATTCGCGCGGCTGGCGTTCCTCACGGGGCTGCCGGTCGTCGCGCACCGGGCGCTCGTCACGGCTCGGCCGCTCCTCGCGCGGTTGACGTTCCTCGCGCGGTTGACGCTCCTCACGCGGTTGACGTTCCTCGCGGGGCGCCCGATCCTCGCGTTCGGGGCGCTCGGCACGCTCACGCGGCGCGCGGTCGCCGCGCTCCTTGTCCTTGGCACGACCCCGGCTGCGGCCACGGCGCGCCTCGTCCTCGCTGAGGAACTCGGCCGACTCGAGGCCGTCAATGGCGATCAACGGAATCTCCCGCTTGATGAGACGGCCGATGGCCGAAACCTGCTTGCCGTCCAGCGGGCTGGCCAGCGTGAAGGCGCGGCCCATGCGGCCCGCCCGGCCGGTGCGCCCGATGCGGTGGACATAGTCTTCCGGGCTGATCGGCACGTCGAAGTTGAAGACGTGGCTCAGCCCCTGCACGTCCAGGCCGCGCGCCGCCACGTCGGAACAGACGAGCAGCGTGATCTCGCCCTTCTTGAAGGCATCCAACGTCTCCGTCCGCTTCGACTGCACCATGTCGCCGTGCAGGGCGCCGGCGTTGAAGCCGTGGCTCTCCAGCGACTTCTGCAGGATGGCGACGTCGCGCTTGCGGTTGCAGAAGATGAAGGCGTTCTTGACGTCCTCGGTGCGCAGCAGGTGGCGCAGCGCCTTGCGCTTGTCCTCCTCGTGCACCAGGACCATGGCCTGGGTCACCGTCTCCGACGGCGAGGCTGGCGGGGCGACGGTCACTTCCTTCGGGTTCGACAGGAAGGCGTCGGCCAGACGGCGGATCTCCGGCGGCATGGTGGCGGAGAAGAACAGCGTCTGGCGCTGCTTGGGCAGCTTGCTGACGATCCGTTCAATGTCCGGGATGAAGCCCATGTCGAGCATCCGGTCCGCTTCGTCGATGACGAAGACCTTGATGTCGTTGAGCATGATGTTGCCGCGCTCGAACAGGTCGATCAGACGACCCGGCGTCGCGATCAACACGTCCACCCCGCGGTCCAGCCGCTTCACCTGCTCGGTGAAGGTTTCGCCGCCGATCAGGAGCGCCATGCTGAGCTTGTGGTGCTTGCCGTAGGTCTCGAAGCTTTCCGCGACCTGCGCCGCCAGCTCCCGAGTCGGCTCCAGGATGAGCGAACGGGGCATGCGCGCCCGTGCCCGGCCCGACGCCAGGATGCTGATCATCGGCAAGGTGAAGCTGGCCGTCTTCCCGGTGCCGGTTTGCGCGCAGCCGAGCACGTCGCGGCCTTGCAGGACCCAGGGAATGGCCTGTTCCTGAATTGGCGTCGGCTGGGTGTAACCCTTGTCCTCGATTGCCCGCAGGACGTCAGGTCCAAGCCCAAGTTCCGAAAAGAGCATCCAACCTGTTTCTGTCTGGAGTGCGAAAATCGTGCCGGTACGGCCCGACGAGTAGATGGTGCGGCAGAATATGAAGTCAAAGGGCGCTGTCAATAGACCTTGTGATGAAATCGCGCATCGCGCGGCTTCGGATGGACCGCTTGGCGTGCCGCGTCCGCTCGAGTAGGCTGCGAAAAAGCCGGGAAAACCGCGAAAATCCGGGGCTTGGGACGGTTGAAGGGCAGGTTTCAGCCTTGTTCTCCGCCCGGACCGGACAATGAAAAAAGGCAGCCCTCCGATGCTTCTTTCCTCTCAACGCTCCGTCCTGGTGGTGGTCGATATCCAGGAAAAGCTGATGCCGGCCATCGCCGAGTCCGCGCGGGTCGAGCGCAACGCCGCCATCCTGCTGAAGGCTGCGGCCCTGCTCGGCGTGCCCGCTTTCGCCACAGAACAGTACCCCAAGGGCCTCGGCCCGACCGCCGCCTCTCTGCGCGCCCTGCTGCCGCCGGACGGGGTGGTGGAGAAGATCAGCTTCTCCGCCGCGCGGGAGCCCGCCTTCCTGGAGCGGCTGGAGCGGATTGGCCGCCGACAGGTCGTGCTGGCCGGATCGGAGGCCCATGTGTGCGTGATGCAGACGGCGCTGTCGCTGGTCGGGCTGGGGTTCGAGGTGGTGCTGGTGGCCGACGCCGTGTCGTCGCGCACGCCCGCCAACGCGGAGCTTGGCATCGCCCGCATGCGCGCGGCCGGGGCGACCATCGTCAGCACGGAAATGGTTCTGTTCGAGTGGATGGAGCGGTCGGACATCCCCGCCTTCAAGGCGGTGCTGGACCTGATCCGCTGACCGGGTCACGAAGGCCAACAACGAGGAAGGAAGAGGGATGAGCGACCGGATTCCCCTGATCCTGCTGCCTGGCATGCCGCTGGACGCCGCGCTGTGGGAACACCAGACCAACCATCTCGCCGAAGTGGCCGAGCCGACCGTCGGCGACCTGACCGGCCACGACTCGGTGGCTGCCCTCGCCGCCGCGGTGCTGGCGCAGGCGCCGGCACGATTCGCGCTTGCCGGTCTGTCGATGGGCGGTTACGTCGCCTTCGAGATTATGCGGCAGGCGCCGGAGCGGGTGGCGAAGCTCGCCCTGCTCGACACCAGCGCCCGTCCCGACACGCCCGAGCAGACCGCCACGCGCCAGGACGCAGTTCGTCTGGTGGGGCAGGGGCGGTTGCGTCAGGTGGTGGCCGCCGGCATGCCGCGTCTCGTCCATCCCGACCGCACCGCCGACATCACCCTGGTCGAATCGGTGCAGGCCCAGGCCCAGCGGGTCGGGGCGGACGGCTATGCGCGCCAGCAGACCGCCATCATGAACCGCCCGGACAGCCGGCCCGGCCTCGGCGTCATCGCCTGCCCGACGCTGGTGCTGTGCGGGCGGCAGGACGCCATCACACCGCCGGCGGTGCATGAGGAGATGGCTGCGGGGATCCCCGGCGCCCGCCTGGCCCTGATCGAGGACTGCGGCCACCTGTCGGCCATGGAACAGCCGCAGGTGGTCACCGCCCTGCTGCGCCAGTGGCTTCTCTACGCCTGAGCGCCGTCCCCCGCCTCAGCAGTCAGGACCCCCGCCGCAGCCGTCCAGGTCGGCGCGGCGGGCCGGAAAAAGCGCGAAGGTCATGTCGCTGATGAGCGACCGGAAATCCGGGTCGTTCGGTCCCTGCGGACGGTCGAGCCAGCCGGTGGCCGAGGACAGGGGGCCGCCGCCCCGGCAGAAGGCGCCCTGGACCACGATGGGGCCGCCGGGCGGGCTGGTGCGCAGGGGTTGGCCGCTGCACAGATACGAGTTCAGGGTCGTCTCGGCGGGGTTGAAGGCTAGGACGACGCGGTAGTCCGGCCGCGCCGTCTGGTTCGGCGTGGTGGTGAAGTTGGTGCGCACGCCGGAAATGCGGTTCTGCATGTTGGCGGTCACCAGCGGCCCGAAGGTCTGCGGGTCCATGCCGAAGGGATTGCCGAGGATCACCACGCGCAGGTCGCGATTGGAGGCCGCGTAGGACACCTCGCTCAGCGTGTAGGCGGGAACGGGCAGATCGGCCACCACGCGTTCGTTGGTGCAGGCCGCCGCCATCGCGCAAAGGGCGAGAAGGCTGGCACGGGACAGGAAGGTCATGGCTCGCCTGGGCTGCTGGGTGGACATGGGCGATCAATCATGGGACGCCGCCCCGGCACCGACAAGCCTACGCCTCCGGAAGAGCCGCCGCTCAGCCGGCCGCGCATCCTGGCGGCGTTCAAAATCACACGTCGATGTCGTCGACCCGGACGAACTTCGCATTCTCCTGGATGAACTGGAACCTCAGCTCCGGACGGCGGCCCATCAGCTCCTCCACGCGGGTCTTGGTGGCCTTCACGTCCTCCGCCTGTTCCGGATCGGCGGCGTTCGGCACGACGACGCGCAGCAGCGTGCGCTTGGCCGGGTCCATGGTCGTCTCGCGGAGCTGGGCCGGCATCATCTCGCCCAGGCCCTTGAAGCGGCTGATCTCCACCTTCTTGCCCTTGAACGTCTTGTTCATGAGCTGGTCCTTGTGCGCGTCGTCGCGGGCGTAGACCGACTTGGCGCCGTGGCTGATGCGGTAGAGCGGCGGCAAGGCGAGGTACAGGTGCCCGTTCTGGATCAGCCCACCCATCTCCCGGTAGAAGAAGGTCATCAGCAGCGAGGCGATGTGCGCGCCGTCCACGTCGGCGTCGGTCATGATGATGACCCGCTCGTAGCGCAGCTTGTCGCTGGAGAAGTCCTTCCCCACCCCGCAGCCCAGCGCCTGGGTGAGGTCGTTCAGCTCCTGGTTGGCCTTCATCTTGTCGGCGGAGGCCGACGCGACGTTCAGGATTTTGCCGCGCAGCGGCAGGATGGCCTGGGTCTCGCGGTTGCGCGCCTGCTTGGCGGAGCCACCCGCGGAATCGCCCTCGACCAGGAAGATCTCGGTGCCCTCCGGCGAATTGCGGGAGCAGTCGGCCAGCTTGCCGGGCAGGCGCAGGCGGCGGGTCGCGGATTTGCGTCCCAACTCCTTGGACTGCTTGCGCTTGGCGCGCTCCTCCGCCTTCTCGATGAGCCGTTCCAGAAGGGCCTTGGAGGAGGAGGGATCGCCCGACAGCCAGTGGTCGAAGTGATCCTTGATCGCCGCCTCGACCAGCCGGTGGGCTTCCGCCGTCACCAGCTTCTCCTTGGTCTGGCCCTGGAAATGCGGTTCGCGAATGAATACCGACAGCAGGATGCAGGCGTCGCCCATCACGTCGTCCGCGGTGACCTGGGCGGCGCGCTTGTTGCTGGTCAGCTCGCCATAGCCCTTCAGGCCGCGGGTCAGCGCGGCGCGCAGGCCGGCCTCGTGCGTGCCGCCCTGCGGGGTGGGCACGGTGTTGCAGTAGGTGTGGGAGAAGCCCTCGTCATCTTCCGGCCAGGCGATGGCCCATTCCACGCGGCCCTGCTGGTTCGGGAAGTCCAACGCGCCGGAGAAGGGCAGGCGGGTCAGCGTCCGACGCTCCTTCAGGGCAGCGTTCAGGTAGTCGAGCAGGCCGCCGGGGAAGTGCAGCGTCTCCTGCGCCGGGGTGGTGGACTCCGCCGACAGCAGAGACGGGTCGCAGCTCCAGCGGATCTCGACGCCCCGGTACAGGTAGGCCTTGGAGCGCGCCAGACGGTACAGCCGGTGCGGCTCGAAATGGGCGGCCTCGCCGAAGATTTCGGGGTCGGCGTGGAAACGGATGGTCGTGCCGCGGCGATTGGCCGCGCCCTGGCGGGTCAGCGGCCCCTGGGGCAGGCCGCGGCTGTAATGCTGCACGTAGAGCTGGCGGTCGCGCGCCACCTCCACCGTCAGCCGATCCGACAGGGCGTTCACCACCGACAGGCCCACGCCGTGCAGGCCGCCGGAGGTCTGGTAGACCTTGTTGGAGAATTTGCCGCCCGAATGCAGGGTGGTGAGGATGACCTCCAGCGCCGACTTCCCGGGGTATTTCGGGTGGTCGTCGATCGGGATGCCGCGCCCGTTGTCGCGCACCACCACCGTGCCGTCGACGGTCAGTTCCAGGTCGATGCGGCTGGCGTGGCCGGCCACCGCCTCGTCCATGGCGTTGTCCAGAACCTCGGCCACCAGATGGTGCAGCGCCCGGTCGTCGGTGCCGCCGATGTACATGCCGGGGCGCCGGCGGACGGGCTCAAGCCCCTCCAGAACCTCGATATCCTGGGCGGAATAGGTCTCGGCCTTGCGCGCCGTGTTCTCGAAAAGATCGCTCATGGCCCAGTTATAGGAATTTCGTCAGGGCTGCGCAAGCGCATGCGGTGGCTCCTATATACTCCCCGCACCATATTTTGTGATGCGCTTTTTCGACCCTACAGAGAGGGCGGGTTCACGATGAGCGACGGCACCCCGACCAACCACCCCCCGACCCATCCGGACATGGAGGGCGGCCCGGCGCTGCGCACCATCGCCATGCCGGCCGACACCAACCCCAACGGCGACATTTTCGGCGGCTGGTTGCTGGCCCAGATGGATCTGGCCGGCGGGGTCGCCGCCCTGCGCCGCGCGGGCGGGCGCGTGGCGACGGTGGGGATCGAAGCGATGACCTTCCACAAGCCGGTCTATGTCGGCGACGAGGTGAGCTGCTTCGCCCATGTCACCAAGGTGGGCCGCACCTCCATCCGCGTGCGCGTCGAGACCTGGGTGCGCCGCCAGCGCAGCGCGGGGGAGGCGACCAAAGTGACGGAGGGCGTCTTCACCTACGTCGCCATCGGCGAGGATCGCCGCCCGCGTGAGGTCCCGCCGGAGTGAATCGGCGCACGCCTTCTTTCGAAGGTTGCGCACTGTGTCCCTCTCCTTTGGGGGTGTAAGCCGCCTATTACTCGGCGGTGCAAAGAGCATGGCGCGGTGAATTCTTTCGGATTGCTTCTTTTCCGTTTGACCGAAGGAATCGCGTATGATTCCATCATACCGCCATGACCATGCTCCAGAACCTCACCGACTCGCTGAAACGCGCCGCGAAAAGCGCCCTTCGCCAGGCCATCGGGCCGGCCATCGGCTCCTGCGTCGTCGCCTACTTCGTCTATTACGCCGTTCAGGGGGACCGCGGGCTGCTCGCCATGAACCATCTGAAGGCGGAGATCGCCACGGCGGAATCCGTCCTGGATCAGGTGAAGGCCGAGCGCGAGCGAATGGACCGCCGCGCGCAACTGATGCGCAGCGACCACCTGGACCGCGACATGCTGGACGAGCGTGCGCGCACGATGTTGAACCTTTCAGGCCCCCGCGACGTCATAATCGCACTCCCTCCGGCGCAGGTCGAAGGTGATGCTAGCGCTGAGAAGTAGGTCATATCAGTGAATTAACCGAAAGCCGGTTAACGCCGAATTTCGCGTTTAAAAACAGATATTTGCGTCTCGTGCGCTTGTCGTGTACTGTGCGCCCCGCATCCGCTTCCGGTGCGAGGGGGATGCACCCTCATAAGTGGGATGTACCCTCGCAACGTGCTGCAGCCCTGGCTGTTCGCTTGCCGTCGCTGCATAAACCCTGGGGAGGAAACATGGCCGCGTCACGACGCCGTCCGAAGGCGCAGACTGATTCCGCGTCGAAGCAGGCCGCTTCGGCCGAGGATCTGATCAAGTACTACCGTGAGATGCTGCTGATCCGCCGCTTCGAGGAGAAGGCGGGCCAGTTGTACGGCATGGGCCTCATCGGCGGTTTCTGCCACCTCTACATCGGCCAGGAAGCCGTCGTGGTCGGCATCCAGGCCGCGCTGAAGAACAACGACGACGTCATCACCAGCTACCGTGACCATGGCCACATGCTGGCCTGCGGCATGGACCCCAAGGGCGTGATGGCCGAGCTGACCGGTCGCCGTGGAGGCTACTCCAAGGGCAAGGGCGGCTCGATGCACATGTTCAGCCGCGAGAAGAACTTCTACGGCGGCCACGGCATCGTCGGCGCGCAGGTTCCGCTGGGCACCGGTCTCGCCTTCTCGCACAAGTACAACAAGGATGACGGCCTGTCCGCGGTCTATTGCGGCGACGGCGCCATCAACCAGGGTCAGGTTTACGAGAGCTTCAACATGGCGGCGCTGTGGAAGCTGCCGGTGCTCTACGTGATCGAGAACAACAAGTACGCCATGGGCACCTCGCAGGAGCGCGCCTCGGCGGGCGAACTGCACCAGCGCGGCGCGGCCTACGGCATTCCCGGCCATCAGGTCAACGGCATGGACGTCCTCGAGGTCCGCGAGGCCGCCGACAAGTGGGTGGAGTACATCCGCGCCGGCAACGGCCCGGTCATCCTCGAGATGAAGACCTACCGCTACCGCGGCCACTCGATGTCCGACCCGGCCAAGTACCGGACCAAGGAGGAGGTCGAGAAGATGCGGAGCGAGTCCGATCCGATCGACAACCTGAAGCGCGTCCTGCTGGAAGGCGCTTACGTGACCGAGGACCAGCTCAAAGAGATCGACCGCGAGGTCAAGGCCGTGGTGACCGAGGCTGCCGAATTCGCGCAGCAGAGCCCCGAGCCCGATCCGGCGGAGCTGTGGACGGACGTCCTGGTCGAAGCCTGACGACAACGATAAGAGGAGCGGCGCCGAGGGCCGGAGGCTATGCCTCCCGGCGAACCCGCGCCGCCGGAGGTTGAGGAATGCCGATCGAAGTGCTGATGCCGGCGCTGTCGCCCACCATGACCGAGGGCAAGCTGGCGAAGTGGGTCAAAAAGGAAGGTGACGAGGTCAAGTCCGGCGACGTGCTCGCCGAGATCGAGACCGACAAGGCGACCATGGAGGTCGAGGCGGTCGATGAGGGCCGCATCGGCAAGATCCTGGTCGCCGAGGGCACCGAGAACGTCGCCGTGAACACCCCCATCGCCGTGATCCTCGGCGAGGGCGAGAGCGTCACCGACGCCGTGTCCGGCTCCCCGACGCCGGCCCCGAAGGTCGCCGCCGAGCCGGTGGTGAAAGACACGGGCGCGCACGCCCCGGCCACCCTGCCGATCGGTCCGGCCAGCGGCCCCGCCGCCGCCCCACCGGCCTCGGACGAGGACAAGTTCTTCGACAAGACGGTTAAGAAGACCGTCCGCGAAGCGCTGCGCGACGCCATGGCCGAAGAGATGCGCCGCGATCCGACCGTCTTCCTGATGGGTGAAGAGGTCGCGCAGTACCAGGGCGCCTACAAGGTGTCGCAGGGCCTGCTCCAGGAGTTCGGCGCCGACCGCGTCATCGACACGCCGATCACCGAGATCGGCTTCGCCGGCCTGGGCGTCGGTGCGGCCTTCCGCGGCCTGCGCCCGATCGTCGAGTTCATGACGTTCAACTTCGCGATGCAGGCGATCGACCACATCGTGAACTCCGCCGCCAAGACGCTGTACATGTCCGGCGGCCAGATGGGCTGCCCGATCGTGTTCCGCGGCCCGAACGGCGCCGCCGCCCGCGTCGCCGCGCAGCACAGCCAGGACTTCACCCCCTGGTACGCCAGCGTGCCCGGCCTGAAGGTCGTCGCCCCCTACAGCGCGTCGGACTTCAAGGGCCTGATGAAGTCGGCCATCCGCGATCCGAACCCGGTCATCTTCCTCGAGAACGAGATCCTCTACGGCCAGTCCTTCGAGGTGCCGGAGAGCGAGGACTTCATCGTTCCGATCGGCCGCGCCAAGATCCGCCGCGCCGGCACGGACGTGACCATCACCGCCCATTCGCTGATGGTCAGCTACGCGCTCGCCGCCGCCGATCTGCTGGAGAAGGACGGGATCAGCGCCGAGGTCATCGACCTGCGCACGATCCGTCCGCTCGACACCGAGACGATCGTCAACTCCGTCAAAAAGACCAACCGCCTCGTCACCGTCGAGGAGGCCTGGCCGACCTGTGGCATCGGCGCCGAGCTGTCGGCCCTGATGATGGAGCAGGCCTTCGACTATCTGGACGCCCCGGTGATCCGCGTGACCGGCCTCGACGTGCCGATGCCCTACGCGGCGAACCTGGAAAAGCTCGTCCTTCCTTCGCCCGACCGCATTGCGGAAGCGGCGAAGAAGGCCTGCTACCGCAAGTAAGGAGGGCGAGCGAATGACCATTCAGATTCTCATGCCCGCCCTCTCTCCGACCATGACCGAGGGCAACCTCGCGAAGTGGCTGAAGAAGGAAGGCGACGCGGTGAAGTCCGGCGACGTGATCGCCGAGATCGAAACCGACAAGGCCACCATGGAAGTCGAAGCGGCCGACGAAGGCCGTCTCGGCAAGATCCTCGTGCAGGCCGGCACGCAGGGCGTCGCGGTGAACACCCCGATCGCCGTGCTGCTGGAAGAGGGCGAGGACGACAGCGCGCTCGCCAAGGCCGCCGCTCCCGCTCCGGCGGCGGCGCCCGCCGCGGCTCCGGCCCCGGCCCAGGCTGCTTCCGCTCCGGCTCCGGCCGCTGCCCCGGCTCCGCAGGCCGCCGCCGCTCCCGCCCATGGCGGTGGCCGCGTGTTCGCCAGCCCGCTGGCCCGCCGTCTTGCCGAGCAGGCCGGTCTCGACCTGAAGGCCGTCACGGGCTCCGGTCCGAACGGCCGCATCGTCAAGGCCGACGTCGAGGCCGCCAAGGCCGGCGGCACCGCCAAGGCCGCCGCTCCGCAGGCCGCCGCTCCGGCTCCCGCCGCGGCTCCGGCGGCTGCTCCGGCCGCCGCTCCGGCCTCGAAGGCCGCGGGCATCGACGCCAAGGACCTGTCGGACAAGCTGGGCATGCGCTACAAGGCGCAGCCGAACAGCTCGATGCGCAAGACGATCTCCCGTCGTCTGACCGAGGTGCAGCAGACGGTGCCGGATTACTTCCTGGCCATCGACTGCGAGCTGGATGCGCTGCTGAAGGTCCGCTCGGACCTGAACGCCCGCTCCAAGGACTACAAGCTGTCGGTCAACGATTTCATCATCCGCGCCGCCGCGCTGACGCTGAAGAAGTTCCCGAACATCAACGCCGCCTGGTCGGAGGAGGCCATCCTCCGTTACGACCACGTCGACATCTCGGTCGCCGTGGCCACCCCGACCGGCCTGATCACGCCCATCGTCAAGAAGGCGGAGACCAAGGGGCTGGCCGAGATCTCCAACGAGATGAAGGGTCTGGCGGAGCGCGCCCGCGACGGCAAGCTGAAGCCGGAAGAGTACCAGGGCGGCACCTTCTCGATCTCGAACCTCGGCATGTACGGCATCCGGGAGTTCGCGGCGATCATCAACCCGCCGCAGGCCTGCATCATGGCGGTCGGTGCCGGTGAGCAGCGTCCGGTCGTGAAGAACGGTGCGCTCGCCATCGCCACCGTGATGACCGTCTCGGTCACCGTGGATCACCGCGTCGCCGACGGCGCGCAGGGTGCGGAATTCCTCGCGGCTTTCAAGAAGCTGATCGAGGACCCGCTGAGCATGCTGCTGTAAGGGGGCGCCGACCATGGCTGACATGAACTACGATCTCATCGTCATCGGCGGTGGTCCGGGCGGCTATGTGGCGGCGATCCGCGCCGCCCAGCTCGGCCTCAGCACCGCGGTGGTGGAGCGTGAGAACCTCGGCGGCATCTGCCTCAACTGGGGCTGCATCCCGACCAAGGCGCTCCTGCGCTCCGCCGAGGTGCTGCGCAACGCCAAGCACGCTGCCGACTACGGGCTGGTCATCCAGAACCCGTCCTTCGACCTGGACAAGGTCGTTCAGCGGTCCCGCAAGGTGGCGGGGCAGCTCAACGGCGGCGTCAAACACCTGCTGAAGAAGAACAAGGTCGCCGTCATCGAGGGCGAGGCGAAGCTGCTCGGCAAGGGGCAGGTGGCCGTGTCCAAGGGCGGTGCGGCGGTCGGCACCTTCGGGGCGAAGAACATCATCATCGCCACGGGCGCCCGCGCCCGCACCCTGCCGGGTCTGGAGGACGACGGCAACCTCGTCTGGACCTACCGCAAGGCGATGACTCCGAACACGACTCCGAAGTCGCTGCTGGTCATCGGCTCCGGCGCCATCGGCATCGAGTTCGCCAGCTTCTACAACGAGCTGGGCGCCAAGGTGACGGTGGTCGAGGTGATGGACCGCATCCTGCCGGTCGAGGACGAGGAAATCTCGGCCTTCGCCCGCAAGCAGTTCGAAAAGCAGGGCATGCGCATCATCACCAACGGCAAGGCCGGCAACCTGCGCAAGGGGGCCGACAGCGTGACGGTGGCGGTGGAAGCCAACGGCAAGACCGAGGACATCACGGTCGACCGCGTGATCCTCGCCGTCGGCATCTCGCCGAACACGGAAAATCTGGGCCTGGAGAACACCAAGGTCCAGACCGACCGCGGCCACATCAAGACCAACGCCAACTGCCAGACCGACGAGCCGGGCGTCTACGCCATCGGCGACGTGACGGGGGCTCCCTGGCTCGCCCACAAGGCCAGCCACGAGGGTGTCATCGCCGTCGAGCACATCGCCGGCAAGCACCCGCACGCGCTGGACGTCCGCAACATCCCGGGCTGCACCTACTCGCACCCGCAGATCGCGTCGGTCGGTCTGACCGAGAAGAAGGCGAAGGAGGCGGGCTACGAGGTCCGCGTCGGCCGCTTCCCCTTCATCGGCAACGGCAAGGCCATCGCCCTGGGCGAGGCGGACGGCATGGTGAAGACCGTGTTCGACGCCAAGACGGGCGAGCTGCTGGGTGCGCACATGGTCGGCGCCGAGGTGACGGAGCTGATCCAGGGCTACACGGTCGCCAAGACCATGGAGACCACCGAACAGGAGTTGATGCAGACGGTGTTCCCGCATCCGACCCTGTCGGAGATGATGCACGAGTCGGTTCTTGATGCCTACGGCCGGGCCATCCACTTCTAAGTGGAGCGTCTGACTGACGGTCGTTTTCTCCCTCGCCCTCCGGGGCGGGGGAGCAACGATTCGGGCGCCGTCATCATTTTGGCGGTGTTGTTTCGTTGCGGCCGATAATCAGACTTGACCGGTCGGTCATTCCGGCCTATCCGGCGGGACCGCGTCCGCCGGCCTTGCGCCGTCCCTTGCGCCGCCCCTTGCGCGGTCGGTGGCGCGTTACCGTCCAGCATCGGCGCTGCCACCGGGCAGCCCGTGGGAGCACTTCAGACCATGACCGTGGCCGATCACCCCGAGAAGCTTCGCCATCCCGAAAAGGCCCACAAGCCCGACAACCCGATCCAGCGCAAACCGGGCTGGATTCGCGTCAAGGCGCCGACCAGCCAGGAATACAACGAGACGCGCAACCTGATGCGCGGGCTCAAGCTCAACACCGTGTGCGAAGAGGCGGCCTGCCCGAACATCGGGGAGTGCTGGAAGCACAAGCACGCGACCTTCATGATTCTCGGCGCCGTCTGCACCCGCGGCTGCGCCTTCTGCAACGTCGGCACCGGCCGCCCCGACCAGCTCGACCCGCACGAGCCGGACAATGTGGCGGAGGCGGTGGCCCAGCTGAAGCTGAGCCACGTCGTCGTCACCTCGGTGGACCGCGACGACCTGGAGGACGGCGGGGCGGAGCATTTCGCCCGGACCATCCGCGCCATCCGCGCGGCGTCGCCCGACACGACCATCGAGATCCTCACCCCCGACTTCCAGAAGAAGAAGGGTGCGGTGGAGGTGGTGGTCGAAGCGAAGCCCGACGTCTTCAACCACAATCTGGAAACCGCGCCGCGCCTCTATCCGACGATCCGTCCGGGTGCGCGCTATTTCACCTCGCTGCAGCTGCTGGCGCGGGTGAAGGAGCTGGACCCGTCGATGTTCACCAAGTCCGGCGTCATGGTGGGCTTGGGCGAGACGCGCGAGGAGGTCGGGCAGGTGATGGACGACCTGCGCGCCGCCGATGTTGACTTCATGACGATCGGCCAGTACCTCCAGCCGACGCCCAAGCACGCGGCGGTGGACCGGTTCGTGACTCCGGAAGAATTCCAGAGCTACGCAACACTTGGCCGCGGCAAGGGTTTCCTGATGGTGGCCTCGACGCCGCTGACCCGCTCCAGCTATCACGCGGGGGCGGACTTCGCGATGCTGCGCGAGGCTCGCCTCCGCAAGCTCGCGGCAGCGGCGGTCTGAGGCGGCCGAAAGAGAAACGGAGCGGGTATGCCGACGCACGCGGAAAAGAAGGTTCTTCCCTACACGCCGGAACAGATGTACCGGCTGGTCGCCGATGTGGAGAAGTATCCGGAATTCCTGCCCTGGTGCCTTGCCGCCCGCATCCGCCGCCGCGAAGGCGACGTGATGTTCGCGGACCTCGTGATCGGCTTCAAGATGGTGCGGGAACGCTTCACCTCGCGCGTGGAACTGGACGAAGAGAGCCGTCGCATCAACGTCCAGTACACCGAGGGGCCGTTCCAGTACCTGAACAATCACTGGCTCTTCACCCCCCACGAGGGTGGCGTCTGCGTGGATTTCTACGTGGACTTCGAGTTCCGCTCGAAGATGCTGCAGAAGATCATGGGTGTGCTGTTCAACGAGGCGGTGCGCCGGATGGTGCAGGCTTTCGAGACCCGCGCCAACCAACTCTACGGCAACGGCGCCACCCGGCCCGCCGCGGCGCGGACCGCCTGAGGCTGGTCTTCCGTCAGCGAATCGCGGTTTCCGGGCGGGCCGTGCGCAGCCGCTCCAGCGCGGTCTGCACGGTCGCCAGGCGCACCGCATCGCGGTCGCCGGGGAAGGTGTATTCCTTGTGCTTAGCCGCGCCGCGGCGAACCGCCGTGGCGATGTAGACGCGCCCCACCGGCTTTTCCGGCGTTCCGCCGCCGGGACCGGCGACTCCGGTCACCGCCACCGTCACGTCGGCCTTCGACTTGGCCAGGGCGCCCACCGCCATCGCCACCGCCACCTCCGGGCTTACCGCGCCGTGGGCGTAGATCAGGCTGGGCGGCACGCCGAGCATCTCGGACTTGGCGACGTTGGAGTAGGTGACGAAGCCACGGTCCACCACCTTGGATGACCCCGCGATGTCGGTCAGCGCGCCCGCGATCAGACCGCCCGTGCAGGATTCGGCGGTCGCCAGGGTGTAGCCGGCCAGTTCGTACTCGGCGAGGAGCTTGGCGGCGAGTTCGCGGATGTGATCGGGAAACATGCGGGTCCCTTTCGTCGTGCAAAATCCCCGCTCCCCAGAAGGGAGAGGGTTAAGAACACCTATCCCGGCAGGCGGACCGTCGCCACCGCCTGCGCCGCGATGCCCTCGCCGCGCCCGGTGAAGCCCAGCCGCTCCGTCGTCGTCGCCTTCACGCTGACCCGGTCCACCGGTATGCCCAAAATCTCGGCAACGCGCGCGGTCATCGCCTCGCGGTGCGGGCCGACCTTTGGACGCTCGCAGATGATCGTCACGTCGACATGGGCGATCCGCCCGCCGCGCGCCGTCACCAGTTCCGCCGCGTGTTTCAGGAACAGCGCGCTGTCCGCGCCGCGCCATTGCGGGTCGCTGGGCGGGAAATGGCTGCCGATGTCCCCGGCGCAGAGCGCGCCCAGGATGGCGTCGGTCAGCGCGTGCAGCCCGACGTCGGCGTCCGAATGGCCGTCCAGCCGGTGCGTGTGCCGAACCCGCACACCGCAGAGCGTGACGTGATCGCCCTCGGCGAAGCGGTGCACGTCGAAGCCCGAGCCGGTCCGGATGTCGGACAGGGCGGAG
This sequence comes from Azospirillum sp. P4_B5, assembly GCF_056402275.1. Classification (NCBI taxonomy): domain Bacteria; kingdom Pseudomonadati; phylum Pseudomonadota; class Alphaproteobacteria; order Rhodospirillales; family Azospirillaceae; genus Azospirillum; species Azospirillum sp. P4_B5. Next base: position 117,314 of record NZ_JBFUHT010000004.1, on the reverse strand, counting down.
TCGAGCGCGCGGGTGGCGCGGGTCAGGTCGTCGGGGGTGGTCACCTTGAAATTCTCCTCCCTGGCGGGCACCAGCGCGACCGGCAGCCCGGCGCGTTCGGCGACCGCCGCGTCGTCGGTCAATTCCAGCCCGGCGGCGGCGCGGTGCGCGGCCAGGATGTCGGGAAAGCGGAAGCCTTGGGGGGTCTGGGCGCGCCACAGGGCGCTGCGGTCCACCGTGCCAGCCACCAGACCGTCCTCGCCGCGCTTCAGCGTGTCGGCGACCGGAACGGCGGCTAGCGCCGCGGGGTGGGTACCCAGCGCCGCGATCACGGCGTCGATGGTGTCGGGATCGATCAGCGGGCGGGCCGCGTCGTGGATCAGCACGTAGTGCGGGGCCGAGTCGGCCAACGCCTCCAGCCCGTTGCGCACCGAATCCTGGCGGGACGCCCCGCCGGTCACTGGCTCGGGCAGATCCAGCCCCGCAACCGCCGCATCGTAGAGATCGCGAAACGCGGGATTGATGACCACGCGCACCGCGCTCACCTTGGGGTGGCGCCGAAAGGCGTCGATCGTGCGGCGCAGAACGGGCTGGCCGGCGAGATCGAGATACTGCTTGGGCCGCTCGGCGCCGAACCGCTGTCCGCTTCCGGCGGCGACGATCAGCGCGATACAGGAAGACGCGTTCAAGGAAGACGCGTTTAAGGAAGACATGGGGCGTTTCCCCGCCGTTTGGGCTATGGTATCCGCACTTGACGGGCCGTCCGCGTGACGCTTACGTCATGGCGGCCGGACGCAGCGGAGCCTAGCCGCTCACCGGCGTTCCGCCAAGAGCTTCAGAGACTTGATCACCAGCGACTTTGGGTTTCCGCAGAGGGAAGGGCACGGGTCCGCCGCATGTCGCAGAACATCGTCTACAGCCTGACCGCGCTGATGGCGCTGCTGCCGGCGTCCCTCTACCCCTACCATCGGATCGCGGGGCAGGGGGCGGACGGGCGGTCCGCCTATTTCTGGGGCGCACTGGCGTTGGGCTTCGCCGGGCCGGCGGCCTGGGCGCTGACCCAGGTGGCGGGACGCTGGCACACCGGCCTGTCCACCGCGCTGTGGATCACCATCGCCGCCTGCATGCTCCTGTTCATGGCGATGAGCGCGTTGACCCGGTCGGCGTGGCGGCTGTCGCCGCTGCTGCTGCCCTATCTGCTGACCGTCGGCGCCTTCGCGACGCTGGCCCAGCAGGCCCCGGCGCCGGTGCTGCGCGGCGGGGCTCCGGGCATCTGGATCGACCTGCACATCGCCGTTTCGGTCATCACCTACGCGCTGCTGACCATGGCCGCCGTGGCGTCGCTCGCCGCCTTCCTTCAGGAGCGGGCGCTGAAGTCGAAACGGCCGACGCCGCTGACCCGTTTCCTGCCTCCGGTGGCGGAAAGCGAGCGGATGCAACTCCACCTTCTCGCCGCGTCGGAAGCGGTCCTGGGCGCCGGTCTCGCCACGGGAATGGCGGTGCTCTATTACGAAACCGGCGCGCTGTTGCGCGCCGACCACAAGACGCTGCTGTCGGTTGCCAGCTTCGTCGTCATCGGCGGGTTGCTGCTCGCCCACGCCCGCACCGGCGTGCGCGGGCGGATGGCCGCGCGTCTCGTGCTGATCGCCTATCTGCTGCTGACCCTCGCCTATCCGGGTGTCAAGTTCGTCACCGACGTCCTGCTCGGCTAGCTGCTGCGCATGACGGCCACCGTGGCGCTCGCGGTATGTGCACTTGCAACATGCCGAAACGCTGTGCTACCGTGCACAAATTCTCATCATATCGCAAATGTGCCCATCATGTGGGCAGGTGAACATGGCCATTCAGATCGGCACCATCTCGCTTGAGGGTCCGGTGATCCTCGCCCCTATGTCCGGCGTCACCGACCTGCCGTTCCGGCGGCTGGTGAAGCAGTCGGGCTGCGGACTGGTCGTGTCCGAGATGGTCGCTAGTCAGGCGATGATCCGCGAGAACCGCCAGACGCTGCGCATGGTCGAGTGCGAGCCGGAGCAGTTCCCCATGGCGGTCCAACTCGCCGGCTGCGAGCCCGACGTGATGGCCGAGGCGGCGAAGCTGAACGAGGACCGCGGGGCGGCCATCGTCGACATCAATTTCGGCTGCCCGGTGAAGAAGGTGGTCAACGGCCACGCCGGTTCCTCCCTGATGCGGGACGAGGCGCTCGCCGCTCGCATCCTGAAGGCCACGGTGAAGGCGGTTTCCATCCCCGTGACGCTGAAGATGCGCAAGGGTTGGGACGAGACGAGCCTGAACGCGCCGCGGCTGGCCCGCATCGCGGAGGAGTGCGGGATCAAGCTGGTCACCGTCCACGGCCGCACCCGCGAGCAGTTCTACAACGGCACTGCCGACTGGTCCTTCATCCGCTCCGTGAAAGAGGCGGTGTCGATCCCGGTGGTGGTCAACGGTGACATCGCGTCCTTCGACGCCGTGGACCGCGCGCTTGCCGAGTCCGGCGCCGATGGGGTGATGATCGGGCGCGGCAGCTACGGGCGCCCCTGGTTCCCCGCCCAGGTGATGCATTACCTGCGCACCGGCGACAAGCTGCCCGACCCGCCGCTCGACCGGCAGCTCGACACGCTGCTGGAGCATTACGACGCCATGCTGACCCATTACGGAGTCGAGGGCGGGCTGCGCGTCGCCCGCAAGCACATCTCCTGGTACTCCACGGGCCTGCGTGATTCCGCCGAATTCCGCTCGGAGGTCAACCGCATGTCCGATCCCGAACGAGTGCGCGGCTTCATCCGCGACTTCTACGCCCCGGCGATCGAAAGGATGGCTGCCTGATGGCCCGTGCATCTGCCGCTGCTCCACTGCCCCGCCGCCAAGCGCGGCCCCGTGCGCCCTCCGGTTCCTATCGCCCCGTCCGCCCCTGCATCGATCCGTCCGTCATGCTGAACGCGCTCCCCGACCCGGTTCTGGTCGTCGACGGAGCCGGCGACATCCGCTACGTCAATCTGGAGGCGCAGGAGTTCTTCGGCCTGTCGGCCGCCATGATGGAAGGCATGCCCCTGGCGGAGCTGTTGCCGCCCAACAGCCCGGTCAGCCAGCTGATCGAGCAGGTCCAGCAGGGCCGGCACCGCGCCTCGCAGGAGGGCGTCATCATCGACACGCCGCGCATCGGCCCGCACCACGTCACTGTGCGGGTGACCGCCTTGGGGGAGCCCGCCGACCATGTGCTGCTGACGGTCAACGAGCGCACGCTGGCCCGCAAGATCGACAACTCCCTGACCCACCGCAACGCCGCCCGCTCGGTCACCGCCATGGCGTCGATGCTCGGGCACGAGGTCAAGAACCCGCTGTCGGGCATCCGCGGCGCGGCGCAGCTCCTGGAGGAGAACTGCAGCGAGTCCGACCGCGTGCTGACCCGGCTGATTTGCGACGAGGCCGACCGCATCGTTGCCCTGGTCAACCGGATGGAGGTCTTCTCCGACCAGCGCCCGCTGGAACGCGACGCGGTGAACATCCACACCGTTCTGGAGCATGTCCGCAAGGTCGCCCAGAGCGGCTTCGCCCGGAACATCCGTTTCATCGAGCGCTACGACCCGTCGTTGCCTCCGGTTTATGGCAACCGCGACCAGCTCATCCAGATTTTCCTCAACCTGATTAAAAATGCGGCAGAGGCTGCACCGGAATCGGGCGGCGAGATCATTCTCAGCACATCTTATCAGCACGGCGTCCGCATGGCTCTGCCTGGCGGCGACACCCGGCTGCACCTGCCGTTGCTAGTGTCCGTTCAGGATAATGGGGACGGCATACCCGACGACCTGCGCTCCAACCTGTTCGATGCCTTCATCACGACCAAGGTGAATGGGACTGGCCTGGGGCTTGCATTGGTAGCCAAAATCGTCGGCGACCATGGCGGCGTCATCGAATTTGACAGCCAGCCGCGCCGCACCGTCTTCAAGGTCTCGCTACCCATGTTCGATGAAGCGCAGATGAGCGGCGATCCTGCACCGGCCAGAGGCATCCGAGGGGCCATCGGATGAGTGCAGCCACGATCCTGGTTGCGGACGACGACCGCGCCATCCGCACCGTTCTGACCCAGGCGCTCGCCCGCCTCGGGCACGAGGTGCGCACCACCGGCAACGCCTCCACGCTCTGGCGCTGGGTGGCGGACGGGCAGGGCGACCTCATCATCACCGACGTGGTGATGCCCGACGAGAACGGGCTGGACCTGATTCCGCGGATCAAGAAGATCCGGCCCGATCTGCGCGTCATCGTGATGAGCGCGCAGAACACGCTCATCACCGCCGTGAAGGCGGCGGAGCGCGGAGCGTTCGAATATCTGCCCAAGCCCTTCGACCTGAAAGAACTGGTCTCGGTCGTCGAGCGGGCGCTGAACTCCAACACGCCGCTGGCGGCACTTCCCGCCGATTCGTCGGAGGCGGACGAGCAGCTTCCCCTGATCGGCCGTTCGCCGGCCATGCAGGAGATCTACCGCGTCCTTGCCCGTTTGATGGGCACCGACCTGACGGTGACGATCACCGGCGAGTCGGGCACCGGCAAGGAGTTGGTGGCCCGCGCGCTTCACGACTACGGCAAGCGCCGCAACGGCCCCTTCGTCGCCATCAACATGGCGGCCATCCCGCGCGAGCTGATCGAGTCCGAGCTGTTCGGCCACGAAAAGGGCGCCTTCACCGGGGCCACCAACCGCTCCACCGGCCGGTTCGAGCAGGCGCAGGGCGGCACCCTGTTCCTCGACGAGATCGGCGACATGCCGCTGGAGGCGCAGACCCGCCTGCTGCGCGTGCTTCAGGAGGGCGAGTACACCACGGTCGGCGGGCGTACACCGATCAAGACGGACGTACGTATCGTCGCCGCGACCCACCGCGACCTGCGCACATTGATCCGCCAGGGACTGTTCCGCGAGGATCTGTTCTACCGTCTGTGCGTCGTTCCCATCCGTCTGCCGCCGTTGCGCGAGCGTACGGAGGACGTGCCCCTTCTGGTCCGCCACTTCCTGAACCAGTGCTCGGCCCAAGGGCTGCCGGTGAAGAGCATCGACCAGCCCGCCATGGACCGGCTGAAGCGCTACCGCTGGCCGGGCAACGTGCGCGAGTTGGAGAACCTCGTCCGCCGCCTCGCCGCGCTCTATTCGCAGGAGGTCATCGGGCTGGACGTGGTGGAGGCGGAGCTTGCCGACACCACGCCCGCTGCCCAGCCGGTGGAGGAGCCGCAGGGCGAGGGGCTGTCCGCCGCCGTGGAACGGCACCTGAAGGACTATTTCGCCGCGCACAAGGACGGCATGCCGTCGAACGGCCTGTACGACCGGGTGCTGCGCGAGGTGGAGCGGCCGCTGATCGCGCTCAGCCTCTCGGCGACGCGGGGCAACCAGATCAAGGCGGCGCAACTGCTCGGCCTCAACCGCAACACGCTGCGCAAGAAGATCCGCGACCTCGACATCCAAGTGGTGCGCGGGCTGAAATGATCCGACGCCCGGCGGGTCGGCCGGGCGTCGCTCCCATCCCACAGCGTGTTGTTTTTGCGACAGGCTTCCGGCGCCTCTGCCGTTCGCAATGCTCCTTAGGGACTGTGCGAAAGGCAGAGGGGTTGCCGCTTGGCAGGACGGCAACAGCTCGTGTATCATTCTGGCAACAGACTGGTTGCCGGATTGATGTCGCCCACACCCCCTGAAACCGCCACGCCGCTTTGGCAACAGTTCCTTCGCTGGGCAACCCGGGTCGGGTTGGCGAAGCGGCTTGCCTTTGCGCTGTCGTTGGCCGCTCTGGTGGCGGGCTTTGCGACCTACACGGCGCTGACGGAGAGCGCGCCCTTCGGGGAAACCAACCCGCGCACCGTCACGTGGCTGCTGACCCTCGATCTGGCGCTCCTGCTCCTGCTCGGCGTGCTGATCGCGCGGCGCATCGTCTATCTTTGGATCGGGCGGCGGCGCGGTCTGGCCGGGTCGCAGATGCATGTGCGACTGGTCGCGGTGTTCAGCCTGCTCGCCGTCGCGCCGGCCATCATCATGGCCATCTTCTCGACGGTCTTCTTCTATGTCGGCGTGCAGTCCTGGTTCAGCGAGCGGGTGCGCACCGCGGTGAACGAATCGCTGGCGGTCGCCAGCGCCTATCTGCACGAGCACCAGCAGAACATCCGCGCCGACGCGCTCGCCATGGCGAACGACCTGAACCAGGAGGCGGCGCGCCTCGCCAGCGATCCCGAGCGGTTCGAGCAGGTTGTCGCCACCCAGGCGATGCTGCGCGCCCTGTCGGAGGCCATCGTCTTCAACGGGACGACCGGCGCCATCGTCGCGCGGTCCGGCTACACCTTCGCGCTCGAGTTCGACCCGATCCCCGATGACAAGCTCGCCACCGCCCGCCGCGGCGAGGTGGCGATGATCGTCAGCGAGAACGACGACCGCGTGCGCGCCCTGGTCCGGCTCGACCGCTTCGCCGACACCTATCTCTATGTCGGCCGCATGGTCGAGCCGCGCGTGCTCTCCCACATGGCTTCTGCGGAAGGGGCGGTGCGGGAATTCGGAGCGCTGGAAAGCCAGCGCGGCAGCCTGCAGATCACCTTCACCCTGATCTTCCTCGTGGTCGCCCTGCTGTTGCTGCTGGCGGCGGTGTGGGCGGGGCTGATCTTCGCGACGCGGCTGGCGCGGCCGATCAGCGCCCTGATCGGTGCCGCGGAGCGGGTGCGCGCAGGCGATCTGACCGTGCGGGTGACCGAGCCGCCCGCCGAGGACGAGCTTGGCCTGCTGTCGCGCGCCTTCAACCGCATGACGACGGAGATCGAAAGCCAGCGGCACGAGCTTCTCTCGGCCAACCGCCTGATCGACGAGCGCCGCCGCTTTACGGAAACGGTGCTGGGTGGCGTGTCGGCAGGCGTCATCGGGTTGAACGCCGAAGGGCGCATCACCCTGCCCAACTTCTCGGCCGCGCGCCTTCTTGGCGTCGAGGACGCGGAAAGCCTGATCGGGATGAAGCTGGCCGAACTGTCGCCGGAGATGGGAGAGCTTCTGGACCACGCGCCGGGCCGACCCGGCCGGGTGGTGCAGGACCAGATCCAGATCCGCCGTCCCGGCACGACGCCGCTGACCCTGCTCGTCCGCATCTCCACCGAAGGGCGGGGCAGCGGGGAAATCCGCGGCTATGTCGTCACCTTCGACGACATCACCGAACTGGTCTCCGCCCAGCGCAAGGCCGCCTGGGCCGACGTCGCCCGCCGCATCGCCCACGAGATCAAGAACCCGCTGACGCCGATCCAGCTCTCCGCCGAACGGCTGCGCCGCAAGTACCTGAAGGAGATCACCAGCGACACCGAGGTCTTCACCATGTGCACGGACACCATCGTCCGTCAGGTGGACGACATCCGGCGCATGGTGGACGAGTTCTCGGCCTTCGCGCGCATGCCGCAGCCGGTGATGAAGCCCTGCAATCTCAACGATCTCGTCCGGCAGGCGGTGTTCCTGCAATCCAGCGCGCACGCCGGGAAGATCAAGTTCGACATGGGGCTTCCCCAGGGGCCGCTGACCGTGCCCTGCGACAGCCGGCAGATCAGCCAGGCGCTGACCAACCTGCTGCAGAACGCCGCGGACGCCATCGAAGGGCGCCCGCCGCCTGCCGAGGGTATGGAACTGCCGCCCGGCCACGTGTCCATCCGGGTCGAGGCCGATGCCGAGCGCATCGCCGTGATCGTCGAGGACAATGGCAAGGGTCTGCCGACCGAGGAGCGCGACCGGCTGACCGAGCCCTACGTGACGACGCGCGCCAAAGGCACGGGACTGGGGCTGGCAATCGTCAAGAAGATCATGGAGGACCACGGCGGCGTGCTGACCCTGGAGGACCGCGAAGGCGGCGGGGCGCGCGTCGGTCTGGTCATCCCCAACACGTCCACCAGCTCCGGCACGGCCGCGGGCGACGCCTCCGGCGGCGTTGGCACGCCGGCGGAGACCGGTGAAGAGAAGAGGCACGCAGCCCATGGCGCATGACATTCTGATCGTCGATGACGAAGCGGACATCCGGATGCTGATCGCCGGCATCCTGAACGACGAAGGCATGAAGACGCGCGAGGCCGCCGACGCCGATCAGGCGTTCGCCCAGGTTTCCGCTCGCCGACCGAGCCTCGTGGTTTTGGACATCTGGCTCCAAGGCAGCCGGCTCGACGGGCTTCAGATCCTCGAACAGCTCATGCGCGATCACCGGAATCTGCCGATCATCATGATCTCCGGCCACGGCAACATCGAAACCGCCGTTTCGGCGATCAAGATCGGCGCCTACGACTTCATCGAGAAGCCCTTCAAGGCCGACCGGCTGCTGCTGATGGTGGACCGTGCCATCGAGGCGGCCCGGCTGAAGCGCGAGAACGAGGAGCTGAAGCTGCGGGCCGGCGGCGAAGTGGAACTGATCGGCCGGTCCACCGCCGTCAACCACGTCCGCCAGAGCATCGAGAAGGTGTCGCCTACCGGCAGCCGCGTCCTCGTCACCGGCCCCGCCGGCTCCGGCAAGGAGGTGGTGGCCCGGTTGATCCACGCGCGGTCGCGCCGGGCCGGCGGTCCCTTCGTCGGGCTGAACTGCGCCACCATGCGTCCCGACCGGCTGGAGATGGAGCTGTTCGGAACGGAAGCCGGGGTGGACGGCGGCGGGCGCAAGATCGGCACCTTCGAGCAGGCGCACGGCGGCACGCTGCTGCTCGACGAGGTCGCCGACATGCCGTTGGAAACCCAGGGCAAGATCGTCCGCGCCCTGCAGGAGCAGGTGTTCGAGCGGGTCGGCGGCGGCCAGCGGGTCGAGGTGGACGTGCGAGTCGTCGCGACCTCCAACCGCGACCTCCAGGCGGAGATCGACCAGGGCCGCTTCCGCCAGGACCTGTTCTACCGCCTCGCCGTCGTGCCGATCCGTGTGCCCTCGCTGGCCGAGCGGCGCGAGGACATCCCGCTGCTGGCCCGCCATTTCATGCAACGCTCCGCCGAAGCCGCCGGCCTGCCGGCCCGCGACTTCGGCGAAGACGCCATGGCCGCGCTTCAGGCCTACGACTGGCCGGGCAACGTGCGGCAGCTGCGCAACGTCGTGGATTGGCTGCTCATCATGGCGCAGGGCGACCCCAAGGAGCCGATCCGCGCCGACCAGCTTCCGCCGGAGATCGGCGCCATCACCCCCACGGTCCTGAAATGGGACAAGGGTGGCGAGATCATGGGCCTGCCGCTCCGCGAGGCGCGCGAGGTGTTCGAGCGCGAGTATTTGCTGGCCCAGGTGACGCGCTTCGGCGGCAACATTTCCCGCACCGCCTCATTCGTGGGGATGGAGCGCTCCGCCCTGCACCGCAAGCTGAAATCGCTCGGCGTGCACGGCAGCGAGAAGGGCAAGCTGTTCGTGGAATGAGCGCGTCGGCGACGCCGGCAGGGCAGGGAAGGGTGCAAAGGCCGTGAAGGTCATCGTATGCGGAGCCGGGCAGGTCGGCTCGAACATCGCGCGCTATCTGGCGTCCGAGGGCAACAACGTTACGGTGATCGACCATTCGCCGGAGCTCATCCAGCGGATCAGCGACACGCTCGACGTGCAGGCCATGGTCGGCCACGCCTCGCACCCTGACGTTCTGGAGGCGGCGGGGGCGGGCGAGACCGACATGATCATCGCGGTCACCCAGATCGACGAGATCAACATGGTCGCCTGCGAGGTCGCGCACGCCCTATTCAAGGTGCCGACCAAAATTGCCCGGGTGCGCAACCAGAGCTATCTGAAGCCGATCTGGGCTGACCTGTTCAGCCGCGACCACATGCCGATCGACGTCATCATCTCGCCGGAGATCGCGGTGGCGCGGGCCATCGCCCGCCGGCTCCAGGTGCCGGGCGCCTTCGACATGATCCCGCTGGCGGACGGCAAGGTCCGCGTCGTCGGCGTGCTGTGCACGGAGACCTGTCCGGTGCTGCACACGCCGCTGCGCCAGTTGACCGGCCTGTTCCCCGATCTCGGGCTGGAGGTGGTGGCGATCATCCGCAACGACCGGTCCTTCATCCCCGGTGGCGACGACCAGATGCTGCCCGGCGACGAGGTCTATTTCGCCTGCGACAACCGCCACCTGAACCGCGCCATGGCCGCCTTCGGCCATGAGGAGGTGGAGGCCCGCCGTATCATCATCCTGGGCGGCGGCAACATCGGGCTGTGCCTGGCGGAGGAACTGGAGGCCAAGTACCCCCAGGTCAGCGCCCGCATCATCGAGATGAACCGCAGCCGCGCCCAGTATGTGGCGCAGCGCCTGTCGCGCACCATGGTGCTGCATGGCGACGGGCTGGACCCGGAGATCCTGGAGGAGGCCAATGTCCGGGCCACCGAAACGGTGGTCGCCGTGACCAACGACGACGAGGGCAACATCCTGTCCTCGCTGCTCGCCAAGCGGCATGGGGCGAAGCGCGCCATCACGCTGATCAACAAGGCGTCCTACACCTCGCTGGTGTCGCCGCTGGGAATCGACGCGGTGGTCAGCCCGCGCGCCATCACCGTATCGAACATTCTCCAGCACGTCCGGCGCGGCCGCATCCGCGCGGTGCACAGCCTGCGCGACGGCTTCGCCGAGGTGATCGAGGCGGAGGCGCTGGAGACTTCCGCGGTGGTGAACACGCCGCTGCGGGAGGTGAAGCTGCCCTCCGGAGTCATCGTCGGCGCGATCGTGCGCGGCGACGAGGTCATCATCCCACGCCCGGCCACGGTGATCCGCCCGAAGGACCGCGTCATCATCCTCGCCACCGCCGGTCAGGTGAAAAAGGTGGAGAAGATGTTCGCCGTCCGGCTTGAATTTTTCTAAGCGCCTCCCGTATCGTTTATTCCACCAACAAAAAGAATCTCCATGGCTCGATGGGCATACGTCAACGGCCGTTACCTGCCGCACCGGCAGGCCGCGGTCCATGTGGAAGACCGCGGCTTCCAGTTCGCCGATGGCGTCTATGAGGTGGTCACCCTCCTCGACGGGCGCTTCGCGGACCTGGACGGCCATATGGAACGTCTGGGCCGCAGCCTGTCGGAACTGCGCATGGATTGGCCGGCGGCGCCCCGCGTCGTCACGATGATCGCCCGCGAACTGGTGCGGCGGAACAGCGTCCGCAACGGCTCGCTGTACATCCAGGTTACCCGCGGCGTCGCGCCGCGCGACTTCAAGTTCCCGGCGGACATCCCCGCGACCCTGGTGATGACCGTCAAGCGGGTCACCGCCTTCGCCAAGCCGGAGCAACTCGAGCAGGGTGTGGCCGTGGTGACGGTGCCCGACATCCGTTGGGGCCGACGCGACATCAAGACGGTCGGCCTCCTCGCGCCCGTGCTGGCCAAGCAGCAGGCCGCCGAATCGGGCGCCTACGAGGCGTGGCTGATCGACCCGGACGGTACCGTGACGGAGGGGTCCTCTTCCAACGCCTGGATCGTCACGCAGGACGGTGTGCTGGTGACCCGCGCGCCCTCGCAGAAGATCCTGAACGGCATCACCCGCCTGTCGCTCCTGCGGCTGGCCGGCGAGCGGGGCATCCCGGTGGAGGAGCGCAGCTTCACCGTGGAGGAGGCGCTCGCCGCCCGCGAGGCCTTCGTGTCCTCCGCCGGCACCTTTGCGCTGCCGGTGACCCGCATCGACGGGAAGCCGGTGGGCGAGGGCAGGCCGGGGCCGGTCACCCGGACGCTGCGTCAGGCCTATTTGGATTATGTGGCCGCCGGTGTGCCGTCATGAGCGACGCCACCGCCGTCATCGACCGTCTGCCGGTCCTGCCGCGCGCCGTCCTCTACGACTGGGACAACACGCTGGTCGATAATTGGGGCACCGTGCGCGCCGCGCTGAACCACGCGCTGCTCACCTTCGGCCATCCGGCCTGGACGGAGGAGGAGGCGCGGGAGCGCATCAAGCAGTCGCTGCGCGACAGTTTCCCCCGCATCTTCGGGGAGCGCTGGATAGACGCGCGCGACCTTTTCTACGCCTATTTCTCGGCGCATCACCTGGAGCATCTCCGGCCCTTGCCGGGTGCCGAATCCCTGCTGCGCGGCTTCGCCGAGCGCGGGATCTATCAGGCGGTGGTGTCGAACAAGACCGGCCGCTTCCTGCGGGCGGAAGCCGACGCGCTGGGCTGGACCGGCTATTTCGGCCGTCTGGTCGGCGCCCAGGACGCCGAATTCGACAAGCCGCACGGCGCACCGGTGCTGATGGCGCTGGAACCGGCGAACATTCCGCCGGGCCCGGACGTCTGGTTCGTGGGGGACGCCGACATCGACATGGAATGTGCCCATGGCGCAGGAATGGTCCCGGTGCTAATAGGGGCGGGCGAGGGCAGCGGCTTCACCCGCTTTCCTCCGGCCCATCGGTACGACACGTGCCATGCATTGTGCGGGTTGGTGGGCGGCGGTGGTGACACCATATCGGATGACCAGTAGTCGAGACGGTTGCGACCAACCATACCTTATCGCTGCAGGGGGCGGGCTTCTAACAAGGAGCCCCAAAAAACACTGAAGAAGGGGGCGACATAAAATGTCTGAAAAAAGCCAAAATGTGCAGGACGTGTTCCTCAACCACGTCCGCAAGAACAAGACTCCCGTAACCGTGTTCCTCGTGAACGGTGTTAAACTTCAGGGAATCATCACCTGGTTCGACAACTTCTCGGTACTGCTGCGGCGCGACGCGCATTCGCAGCTCGTCTACAAGCACGCCATCTCGACCGTGATGCCCGCGCATCCGATCCAACTTTTCGAGCCGCCCAAGGAAGGTGAAAACGTCTGATTTTTCGACCAATGGCAATGGCCGGACGCCTGATGCCTCCGGCCGCGCCATCGTGGTCCACCCCGTCCTCCGCAATGAGGCGGACGGGGTCCTGCGCCATCCCGAATCCTGCCTGGACGAGGCGGTGGGCCTTGCCCGCGCCATCGATCTGGAGGTCGTGCACGCCGAATGCGCGCGGGTCAACCGCCCGCAGCCTTCGATCCTTCTCGGGTCGGGGACGGTGGAGCATTTCGCCCAGATCGTGGAGGAGACGGAGGCATCCCTCGTCATCCTCGACCACGCGCTGTCGCCGGTGCAGCAGCGCAATCTGGAAAAGGCCCTCAAGGTCAAGGTCATCGACCGCACCGGTCTGATCCTGGAGATCTTTGGTGCCCGCGCTCGGACGCGCGAAGGCATGCTCCAGGTCGAGCTGGCCGCCCTGACCTACCAGAAATCGCGCCTCGTCCGCTCCTGGACCCACCTGGAACGCCAGCGCGGCGGCTTCGGCTTCCTCGGCGGTCCTGGCGAATCCCAGCTGGAGATGGACCGCCGGCTGATCGGCGACCGCATCGTCAAGATCAAGAAGGAACTGGAGGAGGTCCGCCGCACCCGTGGCCTGCACCGCAAGGCGCGCGCCAAGGTGCCGTACCCCGTGGTGGCGTTGGTCGGCTACACCAACGCCGGCAAGTCGACGCTGTTCAACCGGCTGGCCAACGCCGACGTCTTCGCCAAAGACCTGCTGTTCGCCACGCTGGACCCGACGATGCGTCAGGTGACCCTGCCGTCCGGGCGCAAGGTGATCCTGTCGGATACGGTTGGTTTCATCTCCGACCTGCCGCACGGCTTGGTCGCCGCCTTCCGCGCCACGCTGGAGGAGGTCGACGCCGCCGACATCATCCTGCATGTCCGCGACGTGTCCCACCAGGACAGCGAGGCCCAGAAGGCCGACGTGCACGAGGTCATGAGCGACATGGGCATCGACCCGGAGGCTGACGACCGCGTGATCGAGGTGCTGAACAAGATCGACGCGCTTGACGAGGAGTCCCGCGAGGCGATCCTGGCCCAGACCGCCCGCAACCCCCGTGCCGTCGCGGTGTCCGCCCTGTCGGGGGCGGGAATCGCCGATCTGGACCGGTTGCTCGACCAGCGGATGAACGCCCACCGCCATGTGGTGGACCTGTCTGTCGAGCTGGGGGATGGGGCGGCGCTCGCGTGGCTCTATGAAAAAGGTGAGGTGCTGGAACGGCGGGACGACGAGGCCCAGGCCCACATCCAGGTGGCCATCGACCCGGCGGATCTGGCCCGTTTCGAGAAACGGTTCGTGCACGGCTGATCTTTCGCCATACAGGGATCGGGCGCGTCATAATTCGTTCGTGCACGTGCGACGACATGACGCGCCCGATTTCAGCCCCGTCCTACGACGTCCGAGGTGTAGCCTTTTCCCAACGCGCCCCCGATATTTGAGCCGGGGAGCCGATGGGTTATCCCCGGGAGGAGGCCCGCCTATGCGTTTGCAGACCGATCCAACACACTTTTCGATCACCGCCTTCCTGGCCGATCAGGTGACGCTGGTCGCCCGGCAGGAGCAGTTGTCGCCCGGTGCCGCGGTGCTGCGCATCCAGGAACTGTCGCGCGACAACGCCGGTCGCGCCCGTCTTCTGGAAATCATCAGTGACGCCTGGCGCAAGGAAACCAACCCGACGGAAAGCAGCAAGATTGCCGCCCTGCGGTCCGAACTGGCCGCCTGGGCGCTGCACGCCACCCCGAGCGACAGCCTGCCGCGCTCCTGACGGAGGCGGGGGTGCCGGGACAAGGATTTGTCCGTGGCTATGCAGCGGGCAGGGCGCCATAATGGGTGCTCGGCCCGCTTCTTTTCTTTTTCGGATTCCCTTGCGCGTCCCGATCGCTCTCCTGTCCCTGGCGTTTCTGGCCTTCGCGGGCACCGCCGCCGCCGCCGAGCAGGTGTTGCCACCGGGATTCGTGGAGGAGCCGCCGGTCGCGCCGGAAGATCCCCTGCCGCCTGAGCCCGCGGAGTTTCCTCCCGCCCCGTTCAGCCCACTGGTCGTGGCGCCGGACCCGAAGGAACTGCTGAAAGCCTGCAAGGAAGCCACCTTCACCGACTGTTTCCGCCTGTGGCGTCCGCCCCCGCCGCCGCCCAAGGAGGAGACGCGGGAAGCGCGCGACGTGCCGCAGCCCCCGCCCGATCCGAACGCCCCGCGCAAGCCGCCGGAGCCCGGCCCGCTGACCGGCACGCCGCCCGCTCCGAACCCGATGGCCGATCAAGCCACCTATGACGCGCTGGTCAAAGCGTTGAAAGACAGCGGTTTGGACGGCAAAGTCATGCTGCCGGAACCGCCGAAGGATGGCGGAACGGTTCTGAGACTCGACCCCCGATCCAACAAAGCGGCACCGAAACCGTGACGAATTTTCCGATTCCTGACATCGACCGCGTCTCCGCGATCATCCGCGAGGTCGCGGAGAGCGAGATTCTTCCCTATTTCCGCGATCTGGCGAACGCCGGCATCCGCGAGAAGACCGGGCCGGCCGATCTGGTGACCCTGGCCGACGAGGCGGGCGAACGCGCCCTGACGCCGCGTCTGCTGGACCTGCTTCCCGGCAGCACGGTGGTGGGGGAGGAGGCCGTCTCCGAAGACAAGTCCCTGCTCGACCGCATCCACGGCGACGCGCCGGTCTGGATCATCGACCCGATCGACGGCACGCTGAACTTTGCGAACGGGCGTCCGCTCTTTGCCGTGATCATTGCCCTGGCCTGCCGCGGCGAGACGGTGGCCGGCTGGATCTACGACCCGTGCGACGGGCGCATCGCCACGGCGGTGAAAGGGCAGGGCGCTTATCTGAACGGCAAGCGCGTCACGGTCGCCCCGGCGGTCCCCTTGGCCGAGATGACCGGAGCCCTGTCGACGCGCTTCTGCGCCGAGGATCTCGGGCGCCAACTCGACGAGCGCGGACGCGCCCTCGGCCCCCGCGTCTGCCTGTCCAGCGCCGCGCAGGAGTATCTGCGCCTGCTCGACGGCCGGGCGCATTTCTCGATGTACCATCGCCTGATGCCGTGGGACCACGCAGCCGGAGTTCTCCTCCACGCGGAGGCCGGCGGCTACAGCGCGCTGTTCGACGGCTCGCCCTATCGTCCGACCGCCCTCAACGGTGGGGTGATGCTGACCCCCGACCGCGCGAGTTGGGAGGCGATGCACCGGCATCTGTTCGGCTAACGCGGGGGCGCACCGGACTACCGCACACGTCCTCCGGCGGGGACCGGATTCGGCGGGAACTCCGCGAGCACGGCGGCCTTATAGTGCCAGGATGCCGGAAACGGCCGCCGTGAGGCTTGTGGAGCGCCCGAACATGAAGGCCATTGCCCTGAAGCGCGTGCTGTTGGTGGCGTCTTTGCTGGCGCCCACGGCCTGCGCGGAGCGGGTCGCCGATTGTCAGCCCGCAGGCGGGACGGCTTTTGCCGCCGGTTCGGCGCTATGCTCCACAGACGCCGACACCGCGGATGTTGCTTTGGAGCATGAGGAGGTTCGCGCAATCGACGCCGAGCCGGTGCTCAGCGTGGCGCCGCCACAGCGCCGGAAGGCGCGGCCCGCATCGCACGCGCATTCCATAGAGTGAAATGGCCCGCGGTCCTTCGGAACCTGCAATCGCCAATGTGTGTTGGACCAACGCAACAACGGCGGGTGATCCATGCAGACGGCCAATATCCATGATCCCTTGAGCATCGAGAGCGTCTATCCACGAAGCGCCTTCGACAACGATGCGCGGCAGAACGCGCGGGACAAGGAGGCAGTGGAGCATGGCGTGATGATCCTGTCGATGCCGGACGCCGACGGGAATTTCTCGCTGAAGCCTTCCCAACGTCATGTCGGCGAGCCGGACACGACGACCCATTCGATTTTTCTGTCGCCGACGCTGGAAAGCTCGGAGTATGGAGCGCTCATTCCGAGCGACACCGGCTATGACGGGCCGATCGAACCGGCGGAGGCTCCCAAGACCTCCGGCGATCCTTACCGGTCCTTCGTGGAATCGCTGATCCAGGCCGCCCGTGACGCGGATTTTCCACCTCAGCCGCCCGCAGAAAGCCTGAAGGGCTTTCGCGGCGGCTGAGGCACCGAGGACCGGAGAGTGACCAGCCGCCCCCTCCTTACCCCTCCGAGTATGTTTTCCATAATCTCACTTATATGATTTCTGCCGACGGGCGAGGTCTGTCTTCTTTTCTCACTGCCATGGGTCGGCTAAGGTCGCTTTCCCGTCCCATCCCGCTGCCGAAGAAGACTCTCCCATGGCCCGCAACATCGACCGCTTGATCGACGTCATGGCCCGCCTGCGCGACCCCAACGGCGGATGCCCGTGGGATCTGGAGCAGACCTACGCCACCATCGCGCCGCACACGATCGAGGAAGCCTACGAGGTGGCCGACGCCATCGAGAAAGGCGACATGCCGGCGCTGCGCGAGGAGTTGGGCGACCTGCTCTTCCAGGTGGTCTATTACAGCCAGATGGCCCGCGAGGAGAGTCTGTTCGATTTCGACGAGGTCGCCGGCGTCATCGCCGACAAGATGATCCGCCGCCACCCGCATGTCTTCGGCGCCGAGGAGGTCAAGGGCGCCGACATGCAGACCTCGCGCTGGGAGGACCACAAGGCCGCCGAGCGCGCCGCCAAGGCCGCCGAGGAAGGTCGCGCCCCGTCCGCCCTGGAAGGCGTGATCGCCGGTCTCCCTGCCCTCACTCGCGCCCTCAAGCTGCAGAACCGCGCCGCCCGCGTCGGCTTCGACTGGACCGACGCGCGGGATATCCTCGACAAGATCGAGGAGGAGGTCCGCGAACTGCGGCATGAGATGGACAGCGGCTCCGCCCCGGACCGGGTGGCCGACGAACTGGGCGATCTGCTCTTCGCGCTGGTCAACCTTGCCCGCCGCCTGAAGGTCGAGCCGGAATCGGCGCTGCGCGGCACCAACGCCAAGTTCGAACGCCGTTTCCATCGCATCGAAGCGCTGCTGTCCGAGCAGGGCCGCACGCCCAAGGAGGCGACGCTGGAGGAGATGGAGGCCTTCTGGCAGCAGGCCAAGCGCGAGGAACGCGGGGAAGCCTGAGCCGCCCTCACCGCGCCGCGCTGGTCTCCAACAGGGCCAGCAGGCCGGCCAGCAGATCGGTCGGCCGCGGCGGGCAGCCGGGAATGCGCAGGTCCACCGGCAGCACCTCCTCCACCGGGCCGACGCAGGCGTAGCCGCCGGCGAATAGGCCGCCACTGACGGCGCAGTCGCCGCAGGCCACCAGCCATTTCGGTCCGGGGGTCGCGTCCCAGGTGCGGACCAGCGCCTCGCGCATGTTGCGGGCGACCGGGCCTGTGACCAGCAGGACGTCGGCGTGCCGCGGCGAGGCGACGAAGCGGATGCCGAACCGTTCCAGATCGTAGATCGGGTTGTTCAGCGCGTGGATTTCCAGCTCACAGCCGTTGCAGGACCCCGCATCGACCTCGCGGATCGACAGGCTGCGGCCCAGCCGGGCCTTGGCGGCCCGGTCGAGCTTTCCGGCCAGCTCGGCCAGGGCCGGATCGGCGGGAGCCGGGGCGGCCTCGGTGACCGGGCCGCCGGTCAAGGAGGTCAGGATGTGCCTCAGCATCGGTGGCCTCCTTACAGGTCGTGACCCGCGTAGGAACAGTTGAACGACTTGTTGCACAGCGGGAAGTCGGCGACGATGTTGCCGCCGATGGCCGCCTCCAGCAACGGCCACTGGAACCAGGACGGGTCGCGCGGGTGGCAACGGGTGACGACGCCCTCCCCGTCCAGCCGCACCCAGGTCAGAATCTCGCCGCGGAAGGACTCCACGAGGGCCATGCCCTCCCCGCCCCGCCCCGACACCAGCGGGACCGACGGGTGGTCGAGGCCGCGCGAGATCGCCGGCAGACGGGCCACGATCTGCTCGATCAGGGACAGGGACTGCTCCACCTCGCGGATGCGCACCCAGACGCGGGCGTTCACGTCGCCCTCGGTCAGCACCGGCACCTCGAAAATCAGCTCGTCGTAAGGCGCGTAGCCCGGGCTGCGTCGGGCGTCCTGGTCGCGGCCGGAGGCACGCCCGACATGGCCGCCGGCGCCGAAGCGGGCAACCAGCTCCGCGGACACGAACCCGGTGGTGACCGTGCGGTCCTGCAAGGACGCCTTGCCGTCATAGATGGCCACCAGCGGCGGGAAGCGCTTCCGAAGCTCCGCCACCAATTCCAGCAGCAGTCCCGCGCCGCGTTCCGGCAGGTCGGTGGCGACGCCGCCGGGGATCACCCGGTCCATCATCAGCCGGTGCCCGAAGCAGGCGTCCGCCGTGCGCAGCACGCGCTCCCGCAACTGGCTGGTCTGGGCCAGCATGAAGGCGAAGGCGGCGTCGTTGCAGATGGCCCCGATGTCGCCCAGATGGTTGGCGATCCGCTCCAGCTCGGCCATCAGGGCGCGCAGCCACACCGCCCGTGCCGGCACCTCAACGCCGAGCGCCGCTTCCACCGCGCGGGCGAAGGCGAGGCTGTGCGCCACCGTCGCGTCGCCGGAGATGCGGGCGGCCAGTTTCGCCGCCTCCGCCACCGGCCTGCCCTGCATCAGCCCCTCCACCCCGCGGTGGACGTAGCCGAGCCGCTCCTCCAGCCGGACGACGGTCTCGCCGTTGGCGGTGAAGCGGAAATGGCCGGGCTCGATGATGCCGGCATGGACGGGGCCGACCGGAATCTGGTGCAGCCCCTCGCCCTCCACCGGCAGGAAGGTGTAGGGGCCGGGGTTGGGCGCCGCTGCCGCCGGCTGTTCGGACAGGGGACGGCGCACGCCCCAGGCGTCGTGGTCCAGCCAGGGGCGCGGATCGGTCGTGCGCTCCGCCGTCAGGCCATAGAGGTCGTGGGCGGCGCGCTCCAGCCGGTTGGCGGCGGGACGCACGGCGCTCAGGCTCGGGAAACGGCCTTGCGGGCAGTCGAGGCTGACCACCGCGACGTCGCCGGAGAAATCCTCGCGGAAGGCGGCGTGGACCGCCTTGGGTTCCCCCCACAGGCCGAGCAGGCTCCAGCCGTTGCCCGCCAGCCCTTCGATCAGCCGCAGCCAACCGTCGCGGCCCAGCCGGTAGCGCGGCCAGGGCCGGTGGCCCTCCACCGGCGTGCCGATGCGGTTCAACAGGCTGAACAGCGGTTCTTCCCCGTACATGCAGCCCCCTACCCCAGCAACGCCGCGACGGTCTGGAACCACGCGACCAGCGGCCCCGGCAGCCAGACCCCCGCCACCAGAACCAGCGCCAGATGCGCGTAGAGCGGAACCAGCGTTCCCTCCAGCGGCACCGATGCCACCGGGACGCCGCTGCCCTCCACCGTGCCGGGCGCGCCGAAGCACAATTGCTGGACTCGCAGCACCAGCGCCCCGAAGGCGACCAGGATGCCAACGACCAGCGGCAGGGCCAGCAGCGGTTCCCGCGCGAAGGTGCTGGTGACCAGCAGGAATTCGCTCATGAAGACGCCGAAGGGCGGCAGGCCGGCGATGGCCACCACCCCGGCCAGCAGGCCCCAGCCCAGCGCCGGATGGCTGACCGTCAGACCGGAAATCCGCTCGATCCGCTGCGTCCCCGTCACCTGCACCGCATGACCGACCGCGTAGAAGATGGCCGACTTGGTCAGGCTGTGCATCGCCATGTGCAGCAGCCCGGCGAAGTTGGCGAGCGGCCCGCCCATGCCGAAGGCGAAAGTGATGATGCCCATATGCTCGATGGAGCTGTAGGCGAAGAAGCGCTTCACGTCGCGCCGCCGGTAGAGCATCAGCCCGGCCAGCAGCAGCGAGGCCAGCCCCATGGCGATCATCAGCGGCCCGGGCGCGATGGCCTGCCCGTTCGCCGCCAGCAGCATCTTGAAGCGCAGCACGGCGTAGAGCGCCACGTTCAGCAGCAGCCCCGACAGCACCGCGGAGATCGGCGTCGGCCCCTCCGCGTGGGCGTCCGGAAGCCAGGCGTGCAGCGGCGCCAGCCCGACCTTGGTGCCGTAGCCGATCAGCAGGAAGACGAAGGCGAGATTGAGGATCGCCGGGCTGATCTTGGCGACGTGGCCCATCAGCTCCGTCCAGGTCATCGCCGCCATGCCCGGCCCCATCACCGGCTGGGCGGCCATGTACATCAGGATGGTGCCGAACAGGGCGAGCGCGATGCCGACGCCGCACAGGATGAAGTACTTCCAGGCGGCCTCGATGCTGGCCGCGGTGCGGTACAGGCTGACCATCAGGACGGTGGTCAGCGTCGCCCCCTCCACCGCCACCCACATGACGCCCAGGTTGTTGGCCGACAGGGCCAGCAGCATGGTGAACATGAAGGCTTGGTACATGGCGTGGTAGAAGCGCAGCTTGCGCTCGTCCAGCTTCCCCACCGCGATCTCGTGCGCGATGTAGCCGGCGGAAAAGACGCTGGTGGTCAGCCCGACGAAGGCGGTGAGCGCGATCAGGTAGATGTTGAAGGCGTCCACCACGAACAGCGCGCCGCTCGACGCCTCCTGCCCGAACAGGACCAGCGACGCCAGCAGCGTGGCCGCGGAGAAGCCGATGTTCAGCCGCGCGCCCAGCCGGTGGCCGGGAACCAGGGCGAGGATGGCGGCGCCGATCAGCGGGGTGGCGACGATGACGGCGACGGCGCTCAATCGCTCTCCCCCCGGAAGCTCTCGATCTTCTGCATGTCGAGCGTGTCGAACCGCTCGCGGATGTGGAACAGGAAGATGCCGAAGATGATGAAGGCGACCATGACGGAGAAGGCGATCGACATCTCGACCACCAGCGGCATGCCGGCCACCCCGACCGCCGCCAGGATCAGCCCGTTCTCGATCGACATGAAGCCGACCACCTGGCTGACCGCGTTGCGCCGGGAGATCATCATCAGCAGGCCGAGCAGGACGACCGACAGCGACAGCGCCAGATTCTCGCGGGTCAGGGCCGTGGCGTCGGCGGTCACCGGCAGCACCAGCAGGATCGACAGGGTGACCAGCGACACGCCCGCCACCATGGTCAGCCCGATGCCCAGCGCCGGCTCGATGGTACGATGGATCTTCATCTTCACGATGATGCGGTGCAGCGCCACCGGGATCAGGATGGCCTTGAGGACCAGCGTCAGCAGCGCCGTGATGTAGAGGTGTGGCTCCCCGTGGGAATAGGCCTGCCACGCCGCCGTCGCGGTCAGGGCGAGCGCCTGCATCGTGAAGACGTTGAGCAGGGAGAACAGCCGCCGCTGGTAGAGCAGAGCGAAGCTCATCAGCAGGACGACGGCCCCCAGCATGTGCGCAGCATCATAACCCAGGTCGCTCATCTCACACCCCCCGCGACACGTAGAGGAAGATCGCGCCGAGCAGGCTCAGCAGCAGGGCGCCGCCGAGGAACTCGCCGACCCGGAAGACACGCATCTTGGCGATGGAGGTCTCGAACAGCGCCAGCAGAACCCCGCCGAAGGCGAGCTTCGTCACGAAGACCAACACGCCCCCCAACGCCGCCATAACGCCTGATCCGGCGGTCGCCATGCCCCAGGGCGCGAAGACGCAGGCGATCAGCGCCATGTAGAGCAGCAGCTTGAGCATGCTCGCCGCTTCGACCAGGGCGAGGTGACGGCCGGAATATTCCAGCACCATGGCCTCGTGCACCATGGTCAACTCCAGGTGCGTGGCCGGGTTGTCGATGGGGATGCGGGCGTTCTCGGCGATCGCCACCATCACCAGCGCGATCAGCGCCAGGGCCAGTGAGATGCGCAGCCCGACCACGCCGGACAACATGAAATCGGCGATCTCGGCGAGCGAGGTGCTGCGGACCAGGATCGCCACCGAGAAGACGATCATCAGCATCGCCGGTTCGGCGAGCGCCGCGATCATCATCTCGCGCGACGAGCCGATGCCGCCGAAGCTCGTTCCTGTGTCCATCCCGGCGAGCGCCAGGAAGAAGCGCGCGGAGCCCAGCAACGCGATCAGCGCGATCAGGTCCGCCGTGGGGGCGAGCGCCAGTTGCGTGGTGAAGACCGGCACCAGCCCCGCCGCCAGCCAGATTGCCGTGAACATCATGTAGGGCACGGAGCGGAACAGCCAGGAGGCGTTGCGGGCCAGCACCACCTCCTTGCGCAGCAGCCGCAGCAGGTCGCGGTAGGGCTGGAGGACGGACGGCCCCTGCCGCCCGACCAGCCGCGCCTTCACCAGCCGCACCCAGCCGGTCAGCAGCGGCGCCAGGGCCAGCACCAGCAGCATTTGCAGGATCTGATAGAGGGTGGCGAGCAGCAGCGTCATCGTTGCGTCACCGCCACCATCACCAGCAGCACGACCAGCGCCAGGAACATCAGGGTCAGGTAGCGGCGGATGGTCATGAACTGCAATCGGTTGGCCCGGTCGGCCAGCCAAGTCACCGCGCGGGACAACGGCTCCACCACCACGAGCCAGGCCGGGTCGGTCCAGGTCACCGCCAGGCGCGCGGGGCGCGTGTCGCCCGGTGCCGGCATATCCACATGGTCGCGGGCGCGGAACACCGTGCTGCCGAAGGCGCGGCGGATCGGCTGGCCGAAGCTGGAGGCCGTGTATTGGGTGACCGCCGCCGGGTCGGGCCCGTCGAAGCCGCAGCCCCAGGGGATCGACCAGCGCACGCGGTCGCTCGCCTTGCGGTGGATGCCCAGCACCAGCACGACCGACAGCAGCGCGATCACCACCAGCATGATCAGGCCGTTGTAGGAATTGCCGATGGCCGAGGTCGGGGCCAGCCAGAACCAGGGCTGATAGGCGCGGCCGTCGAACGGCCCGGCCTCGACCAGCAGGCGCAGCGCCGGCTCGAACAGGCGGATCAACGGGGTCGGCAGGATGCCGAGAACGACGCAGAGCACCGCCGGCACCGCCATGCCCAGGCGCATCGCCCGCCCGACCTCCACCGCTTCCGCGGCGGCGCGCGACCGCGGGCGGCCCAGGAAGGCAATGCCGTAGAGCCTCACGAAGCAGGCGCCGGCGAGCGCGGTAGCGAGCGCCAGTGCGGCACCGACCACGGCGATCTCGATCTTCAGCGACCATTCCGACAGGGCCGGGGCGTTCAGGATGGCCTGGAACAGCAGCCATTCCCCGACGAAGCCGTTCAGCGGCGGCAGGGCCGAGATCGCCGCGGCGCCGATCAGGGCGAGCACGGCGGTGGTCGGCATCCGGTGGATCAGCCCGCCCAGCCGGTTGAGGTCGCGCGACCCCGTGGCGGTCAGCATGGCGCCCGCCGCGAAGAACAGCAGGCTCTTGAACAAGGAATGGTTGACCACATGGAGAAGCGCCGCCGCCAGGGCGAGCGCCGCGATCACCGGCGTGTGGGCGGCCTTGAAGACCAGCGCCAGCCCCAGCGCGATGACGATGGCCCCGATGTTCTCCACCGTCGAATAGGCCAGCAGCCGCTTCACGTCGTCCTGCATCAGCGCATAGAGCACGCCCATCACGGCGGTCAGCGCGCCGAATCCCATGGTCACGCCGCCCCACCACCACTCCGGCTCGCCCAGCAGGTCGAACAGCACGCGGATCATCGCGTAGACGGCGACCTTGGTCATCACGCCGGACATCAGGGCCGACACGTGGCTGGGTGCGGCCGGATGGGCCAGCGGCAGCCAGACATGCAGCGGCACCAGCCCGGCCTTCGACCCCGCCCCCAGCAGGATCAGCACGACGACCAGCGCCGAGGCCCCCGCCGCCGGCGCATGGGCGCGGATGGCGGCGAAGCTGTAGTCGCCGTGCGCCGTCGCCAGCACCCCGAAGGCCAGCAGCAGGCAGGCCGTGCCGAAGCTCGCCATGATGATGTAGAGGCGCGCGGCCTTGGGCGTGTCCGGCTCCCGGTGGGTGGAGAGCACGAGCAGCCAGGAGGCCAGCGACATGAACTCCCAGGACAGCAGGAAGGTGAAGGCGTCGGCGGCGATCAGCACCATGTTCATGCCCGCCAGGAACAGCGGAAAGAGCGGCAGGACAGGGCCGTCCTGAGAGCCGCCGTGAGATCCGCCATGGCGCTCGTGATGCGCCCGTTCGTACCCCCAGCCGAACAGGCTGGCGGTGATGCCGCCCAGATTGACGACGATCAGGAAGACGGCGGACAGCGCGTCGGTGCGCAGATGGGCCTGAATCCAGGGCAGCCCGACCGGCAAAATCATCGTTGCATCCGGCCCGCCTCCGGCCAGCCCGACCGCCGCCCACAGCGCGATCAGCGCGCAGGCCCCCGCCGTTCCGCCATAGACGACCGTGGGCGCTTGCGGCAGCCGCTTCGCCGCGGCCCCGGCGATGGCCACAGCGAACAGAAAGGCGATTGCCGAAACGACCGGTCCCAAGGTTGCGAATCCGTTTGGATTAGGCCCACAATCAGTAAGGATGTTTCTCCCAACGAACGCAAGGGGAAAAACTCTGTCGCATTCATCTCGCGGATGCGCGTGCTTTGGGCGCCACGCGCACAGAAAAAAGGCGGCTCCCCAAATCGGGAGCCGCCGGAGTCTGTTCGGGAGGAAACGCAACCAAGTTGCAGGGGAAGATATGCGCCCGTTAAGGTTAACGACGCGTAAAGGGCGCGGGACTTTTCTTCAACTATACTTTTTCGCAAGCAACGGGCTGCGGATTCGCGCGTCCACTCCGAACCGGTCTCCCCGCCCTCTCCCAGATCGGCACTGGCCGGGAAGGCCCGCTTCGCGCTATAGGAGGCACCCTTCCCTTTCACCAGTCACCGGTCCTCCATGCCGTCCACCTCCATCAGCCAACGCATCGCCGACGAGCTTTCGGTCCGTGAATCCCAGGTCGCCGCGGCCGTCAAGCTGCTCGACGAGGGATCGACCGTCCCCTTCATCGCCCGGTACCGCAAGGAGGCCACAGGCGGGCTCGACGACACGCAGTTGCGCACGCTGGAGGAACGGCTGTCCTACCTGCGCGAGCTTGAAGACCGGCGCGCGGCGATCCTGTCCTCCGTCCGCGAGCAGGACAAGCTGACGCCGGAGCTGGAGCTGCAGATCCGTCAGGCCGACACCAAGACGCGCCTGGAAGACCTCTACCTGCCCTACAAGCCGAAGCGCCGCACCAAGGCGCAGATCGCCCGCGAGGCCGGGCTGGAGCCGCTGGCCGACCGGCTGCTCGCCGACCCGTCCCGCCAGCCGGACGCCGAGGCCGCCGGCTTCGTCAGCGCCGACAAGGGCGTGGCCGACGTCAAGGCGGCGCTCGACGGCGCCCGCCACATCCTGGTGGAGCGCTTCGGCGAGGACGCCGAACTGGTCGGCCGGCTGCGCGCCGCCATGGCCGACAAGGGCGTGGTGACCTCAAAGGTGATCGAGGAGAAGCGGGCCGAGGGCGCCAAGTTCTCCGATTACTTCGAGTTCGACGAACCCTGGGCGAAGGTGCCCTCGCACCGCGCGCTGGCGCTGTTCCGCGGCCGGACGCAGGGCGTGCTGGACATCCGGCTTGACCTGCCCGTCGAGGAGGGCCAGCCCCATCCGGCGGAGCGCACCATCGCCGCCCACACCGGCATCCGCGACCAGGGCCGCCCGGCCGACAAGTGGCTGTCCGACGTGGTGCGCTGGACCTGGAAGCTGAAGATCGGCCCGCACGTCGAGACCGACCTGATGGGCGACCTGCGCGAGCGCGCGGAGGACGAGGCCATCCGCGTCTTCGCCCGCAACCTGCACGACCTGCTGCTGGCCGCCCCGGCCGGCCCGCGCACCACCATCGGCCTCGACCCCGGCATCCGCACCGGCGTGAAGGTCGCCGTGGTCGACGCCACGGGCAAGCTGGTCGACACCGCCACCGTCTACCCGCACCAGCCGAGGAACGACTGGGACGGCTCGATCGCCGCCATCGCCGCACTGGCGGTGCGCCACAAGGCGGAGCTGATTTCGATCGGCAACGGCACGGCGAGCCGCGAGACGGACAAGCTGGTCGCCGACCTGTTCAAGCGCCATCCGGAGCTGAAGCTGACCAAGCTGGTGGTCAGTGAGGCCGGCGCGTCGGTCTATTCCGCTTCCGAGACCGCGGCGGCGGAGTTCCCGAAGCTGGACGTCAGCCTGCGCGGCGCCGTCTCCATCGCCCGCCGCCTTCAGGATCCGCTGGCCGAGCTGGTGAAGATCGAGCCGAAGTCCATCGGCGTCGGCCAGTACCAGCACGACGTGTCCGGCGGCAAACTCGCCCGCTCGCTGGACGCGGTGGTTGAGGATTGCGTGAACGCGGTCGGCGTGGACCTGAACATGGCGTCCGTCCCCCTGCTCACCCGCGTGTCCGGCCTGAACGAGACGATCGCCCGCAACATCGTGGAGCACCGCGACCGCAACGGCGCTTTCCGCTCGCGCAAGCAGCTGCTCGACGTGGCGCGCCTCGGCCCGAAGACGTTTGAGCAGGCCGCCGGCTTCCTGCGCATCCGTGAGGGCGACAACCCGCTGGACACCTCCGCCGTCCACCCCGAAGCCTACCCGCTGGTCGAGCGCATCCTGAAGAAGACCGGCAAGGATCTGGGCAGCGTCATCGGCGACGCCCGATTCCTGCGCGGGCTGAATGCCGAGGACTTCACCGACGAGCGGTTCGGCGTGCCGACCGTCGAGGACATCCTGAAGGAACTTGAGAA
Source organism: Azospirillum sp. P4_B5 (assembly GCF_056402275.1). Classification (NCBI taxonomy): domain Bacteria; kingdom Pseudomonadati; phylum Pseudomonadota; class Alphaproteobacteria; order Rhodospirillales; family Azospirillaceae; genus Azospirillum; species Azospirillum sp. P4_B5. The sequence goes on along the minus strand of NZ_JBFUHT010000004.1, from coordinate 90,049 downwards.
GCCGGGCCGCGACCCCCGCCCCGAATTCAAGACCGCCACCTTCCAGGAGGGGGTCGAGGAGTTGAAAGACCTCCAGCCCGGCATGGTTCTGGAAGGGGTGGTGACCAACGTCACCGCCTTCGGCGCCTTCGTGGACATCGGCGTGCACCAGGATGGTCTGGTCCACATCTCGCAGCTGTCCACCAGCTTCGTGAAGGACCCGCACACCGTCGTGAAGGCCGGCGACATCGTGAAGGTCAAGGTGATGGAGGTCGACATCCCGCGCAAGCGCATCGGCCTGACCATGCGCCTGACCGACGACGCCCCGCGCCCGGAGAAGGGTCAAGGCCGGAGAGAGGGCCAGCGTAGCGAAGGCCAGCGTGGCGACGACAGGCGCCGGGACGACCGCCGCGGCCCGCCGCCCGGCAAGGGCGGCCCCGCTCCGAAGCCGGCCCCCAAACCGGTGAAGGCCCCCGAGCCCATCAACAACGCTTTCGCCGAAGCCTTCGCACGGGCGCAGGCCGGCAAGAAGCGGTAGGCTCCGCACACATGGGGAGCGTCCCGCATACACGCCGGCACTCTCCCCATGGACGGTTCGCGCGCCAAAGGCTAGTGTGCACCGACGCCAACCGCATAGGCGCCCATGCTCTCTTCGGCAACCCGAATCGTCGGCCTGTACACGGGCCTCGCCACCGCCTGGGTGGTGGGGTCCGACCGTTTTTTGGACGCCGCCGGTCTGGGCGAGGTGGTGCTGATCCAGAACGTCAAGGGCACCGCCTTCGTCCTGTTCACCGCCCTGGCCCTGTGGGGCTTCCTGCGCCAGGAATTCCAGCGCCGCTCCCGGTCGGAGGATGCGCTGCGCTCCACGTTGGAGCGGTTGGCCCAATCGGAAGCCGATCTCCGCTCGGTCATCGAGAAGCTGCCGGACGCTTTCTTCCGCACGGACCTGGACGGTCGGGTCAGCATGGCCTCGCCCCAGTTCGCGCGGGAGTTCGGGCTGACTCCCGAGACGGTGATCGGCACCCGCATCGCCGACCATTACGTGGAGGAGGACGGGCGCGCCAAGTTCCTTACGGCTCTGGAGGAATCGGGCGGCGAGGTCCGCGACCACCGCATGCCGATGCGGCGGCAGGACGGCACCACCTTCTGGATTTCCGCCAACGCCTACATTCGCCGCGACCCCGCCGGGCGTCGCATCGGCATTGAGGGAATTGCCCGCAACACCACCGCACAGCACCATCTGGAGGAACGGCTGCGCTACCTCGCCGGGCATGACGCGCTGACCGGGCTGTGCAATCGCATCCGCTTCGAAGACCGGCTGGAACACGCCATCACCCGCGCCAAGCGGGAGGACAAGAGCTTCGCCCTGCTTTTCCTCGACCTCGACGGCTTCAAGGAGGTCAACGACACCCACGGTCACCACAAGGGCGACGAGGTGCTGGTGACCACAGCGCAGCGCCTGTCCGGCGCGCTGCGCAACAGCGACACCACCGCCCGCATCGGCGGCGACGAATTCGCCGTCCTTCTGGAGGGGGACATCTCCGTCGAGAACGCCCGGGCCGTGGCGGAAAAAGTCATCGACTCCATCGACCGGCCCCTGCCCGGCCTTGACCTGTCGGTGTCGGCCAGCGTGGGCATGGCCTTCTTTCCATCGGACGGCGCCGATGCCGGTGTTCTGCTGCGCTGTGCCGATCAGGCCATGTACCGCGCCAAGCGTCTGGGCAAGAATCGGCTGGAACTGGGCACCGCCTGAGCGGGACTGCGGACGTCAGGATGGCTTGGCCGCGTCCATCACCAACCGAATGCCCAGCGCACCGATGACCGAGGCCGCCAGCCGGTCGATCCACGCCTTGGACCGCAGATAGGCGGCGCGGGGGCGGCCGGCGGAGAAAGCCACGGCGACGATGGCGTACCAGCCTGTCTCGACCAGGAACACGGCGGGGGGCAGGGCCAGCACAATCCAGGCCGGCGGGGATACCGGCAGAAGGGCGGCGAAGATGCTGGCGTAGACGACGGCGGTCTTCGGGTTGCTGATCTGCGTCGCCAAACCGATCCCGAAGGAGCGCAAGGTGCCGTGGGAATTGGCGGGCCCATCCGGAACGCGTATCGGCTCCGCCGCCCCCCGCCAGATTCGCACCGCCAGATGAACGAGATAAAGGCCGCCTGCGACCTTCAGGATCAGATAGAGCCACCCGACCTGGATCAGCAGGGTTTGCAGACCGAGGAGGGCCAAGGTGGCAAAGGCGACGCCGCCAAAGCCCATGCCGAGGGCGGAGGCGAGCCCGGCACGGCGCGACACGGCGATGGAGGTGCGTGCCACCAGGACGAAGCTCGGGCCGGGACTGATGGCGCCGATGGCCAAGGCGCCGAGGATGCTCAAAAGGGCAAGAACCGACCCATCCATGGCTGCGGCTCCGATGTTCGGGGAAACCGCAGTTTATGAGTGGCGAACGGGATCGTCAGCCGACAAAATGGTCGCGGTGTCACGTCCGCTCACTCCGCGGCCATCAGAAAGCTCGCGCCGTGGTGGGTGCGCGGGGGCATGTCAGGGAGACCGATCGTCCGCCCGACCTCTTCGGTCGTCGGCTGACGCCGGTAGGTCTCCACATAGCGGTCGAGGGCGGCGAGGCACTCGGCGATCGAGCCGGAACCGACGGCCCGGCAGTCCTCGAAGGCATGCGGGTCGGGGCGGAACCAGTGGGTGATGTAGCCGTCCTCGGTCCCGTTCAGGGTGAGTGTCAGGGCAAAGCGTCCCTCATGCCCGATCCGGGCGTGGGCCGCGCGCAGCCGGGACTGGACCTCTTCGATGGTCATGGCGCGTGCTTCCTTCTTAAACATCAGGCGGCCTTTCGATCACGCGGCGTTGCGGAGCAGCCGGTCTTCCAGGCTGCGCGCCCATTCGGCGTCGCGGGCCAGCGATTCGACCAGCAGGCGGGCCGGGCCGGCCGCGTCCGCCGGGGTGTCGGGGCGGAGCAGCCCGGCCAGCCGCATGGCCAGCGATTCCGCCTCCGCCTCGACCCAGCGGGCATACTGCTTGCGGCGTTCCGCCTCGTTCCAATACCAGCGCGGAAGCTGGGGGTAGCTGCGCTCCATCTCGCCTTCCCAGGCGCTCATGCGGAACAGACCGCTGGGGGAGCGTTCGGTGGTGGTGCTTGTGGCGGGTGTCATACAGGGCTTCTCCCTTCCACGCCGCAGGAATGGCGTGGCTCAGGCGGCCTCCAGATCGCCGCCCTCTTCGTCCTGCTTCAGGATTTCCGCCTTCTTCTGGGCGAACAGGCTGGTGATGCGGTGCTGGGCCGTGCGGTCCACCGTGCCGATCTCACGCAGGCGGGTGCCGGCGCCGGTGCGCCACAGCTCCTCCAGGTCGTCCAGGTCCAGGCAGGCGCCGAGCCGCTTGCGGATCTCCTCCTCGAAGGCGGCGATGGCGGTCGGCTGAAGGTCCGGGTTGGACTTGGCGGCATAGAAGGCCTCGGCCTCCTCCCGGTACTTGCTGTCGTCGAACTGGCCCATATGCACGTCGGCGGCGAGACCGAGCTGGACGAGGCATTTGCCCACAGCGTCGGTCATCGACATTTTGAAGCACTCGTCGTCGGGCGCCTCGATGCCGTTGCGGCGGCGGACCATCTCCGTGCCGCCCCACTGCGGGCCGGTCCAGCATTTCTCGCCCGTCTCCGGGTCGAGGTACCAAACGCGGGCGCAGATGAAGATCATGCGCTCGGCGATGGTCCAATCCATCTGCTCATAGCCCCAGCCTTTGCCGACCGGGCCGAACACCTCGGTCATCATCATCAGGCGCCAGGTCGGGTCGATCTGCGTGCCGCGGAAGCCGCCGGAGCGGGTGAAGGGCTTGGTCGCCTTCGGGTCGGTCCGCTTCAGCCGGTTCCACAAATGCATTGGGTCCAGAGCGGCGGGGCCCCCGGTGGCGGTCTGGGAACCCGCGATCTTCGGAGCGGCCGTGCTGACGGTCTTCTCGGTTTCGGCAACGGTGTCGGTCTTGCTCATGCGTCCCATGGTCGTCGGGTTCCCCTTTTGGCCAGCATTTTGGTCAGTAGCGTTCGTCTCTCCCCTCACCCCAGCCGCCGCTGAGCACAGCGTCCAGGCTCGGGTCAGGGGACGGATCGGCCGTGGCGGGCTGCCACGGTTCGGCTGTGTCGAGCGCCCGCCGTGGCGGCGCGCCGTAGCGCAGGGACAGGCGTCCCTCGCGGTCACGGGCGAGGTAAAGGCCGCGGCCCGGCTCCTCCCCGGCCACAAAGGCGATGCGCGCGTCGGCGGGCATCAGCGCCTTCAGGGCGGCCTCCGCCTCGCGGACGGCGAGGGCGGCGGCGCGGCGGTCCACCAGCTCCGCGGCCAGGGCGGCGAAGCGGTTGTGCCGGGCCATGTCGACCACCCGTCGGGTCTCGTAGGCCGGCGCGTCCGCAGGCAACGGATCGCCGGGCTCCACATCGTTGGCGACGTGCCACCAGAAGGCGTCCAGCGTCGCCATCAGCCGCCCGCAATCCGCTTCCCGACGCGGAACGCGGACGAGCGCATGGCCGGTGGGGCGTAGGATCGACAGCATCGCCCGGTCCAGCCCGGTGACCACCAGCTGGTGCTGGACCTGCCAGTGGTAGCGCTGGGCCAGCTCCGCATCCGTCTGAAAGCCGCCTGTGAATTTCGCCTCCACAAGCGTGTCCGGCTCACCGGTGTCCGTGTCGCCCTCCCAGGTCAGGAAATCCGGGTGGGCAACCATCCAGTCATGCTCCGGATGGACCCAGGTCCGTTCCGCCGGCACGCAGGGAAGGCCGGTGACCTTCTCCACGAAGCGCGGGTGCAGATGCTCGGTCGCGATGCCGATCTGCACCGCGGCGACGAGGTCGAGATCGGCAGGCGCCGACCGTCCCGTCTTTTCGCGCCACAGGTTCAGCCAGTCGCCCGCCATGATGCGGGTGGCGTCGGAAGACCCGATACGCCCTGCCCGCGCGGCCCGCTGCGCGTCCGTAATCGCCATTCCCCTGCCGGCCCCCAGCCGTTTCTCTGCGTCTCTGGCTTCGAGTCGATGCGTCTTCGCAGCGCCATCGCCGTTAACCATAAACCGTATCGTGAATATGGGCTGCGAACACGCAGGATTCAAGAACAAAAAGAGAACCTGCGGCTTGGCCGTAGGGTCGAATCTTCGAACCTTTTCAAAAAACTAAGTAGAATGCAGCGCGGCCGCGGTCTCGCTGTGACCGAATCGGGCGACTCGGCACAGATGGTTATGGATTCGTGGCGTCAAAGGGGGTGTAAAAAAGAATTTCACCGACGGAATTGGCGGCTTTTCTTCCAGATTCCCGCCAAATACGCGCGATCAGGCGCGCAGGCAGCGCGTGATGTGAACCGCGACACCCGCGACGTTGGCGCGCTCGATGGGCGTCGGGCGGCAGCCGGGGTCGGTGCTGACCGGCAGCAGATGGGGCGGGAAGAAGCGGTAGCCGCACACCGTTCCGTCGCCCACCGTAACCACCACGTCGCCGGCCTGCGGGGCCAGCACGTCCAACGGTTCCAGCACCACGCAGTCGTCCGGCAGGACGCCGGCGGCGTTGAGGCTCGAGGAGGCGATGGTCAGCGCGAAGGCGCGGCGCGACGCCGGACGGTCCACGGCAATGCCCCGCGCCCCGCCCGTCAAGGCTGCGGCGATGAAGGCTTCCCCGGCCCTTCGCCCCAATTCCAGAAAGTCCCGCACCTGCTCCACCGACAGCAGCGGCACCCGTGCCACGGCCTGGTAGGCGGCATCATCGAGGAATCGCGGCTCGGAACCGGCGACGCGGGCCAAGCGGCCCAGGGTTTCGGCGCTGGGAACGCTGCCCCGCGCCGGGTCGCGCAGGAAGCGCGTGATGTTGGTCGGCGTGACCTCGGCCAGTCGCGCCCAGGCCCCGGCACTCCAGCCCTGGGCCTCCATCACGCCGGTCATCCAACGCAGGATCGCCCGCCGCGTGTCGTCCATACTGCCGTCCTCCCCGCCGAAAGAGCGCCCTTATAAGAGAGAACGTTGAAGGAACGCGCAAGGTTTCTTCGCTTATGTCGCAATTTCGCCGAGGATGCGCTGCGATTTCGCAGTATCGCGTCCGACTCCCCTCATCTCCCGCTTCGCCCTTTCCCCACCCATTGCGACACGCCGTGCGCGCCGCCATCTGGAAGGCGCAAATCCACATCCGGAGGAACCGATGATCGTCACCAGCACCGACACCGTCGAAGGCCGTCGCATCACCCAGTATCTCGGCATGGTCGCGGGCGAAGCGATTCTGGGCGTGAACATGTTCCGCGACCTGTTTTCCGGCATCCGCGACATCGTCGGCGGTCGGGCCGGCGGTTACCAGAACGCGCTTCGCGACGCCCGCGAAGCCGCTTTCGCCGATCTTCAGGAATCTGCGCGGGCGCTCGGAGCGGACGCGATCGTCGGCGTGGACATCGATTACGAGGTGCTGGGCAAGGAGAACGGCATGCTGATGGTTTCCATCAATGGAACCGCCGTCCGGCTGGGCTGAGTTCCCCCAACCGTTTAGGCCGATTGCCCGCCTGGACGGACGGTCGCACCCCCTTACACTCCCTCCCCGCATCGATAGGGACCTTGAGAAACGGGAGGGACGACATGCGTTCTCTGGCGAAACGGCTCGGCGGCCTGGCCCTGGCCGCCGGGCTCTTTTGTGCCGCGCCAGCCCTGGCCTTCGAGGGCCTTGTGGAGAAGAAGGTGTTCGAAATGCCGTCCTACACCACGGTGGGCGGCGGCACGATCAAGAACGTCCGTATCGGCTGGGAAAGCTACGGCAAGCTGAACGACGCCAGGGACAACGTCATCCTCCTCACCCATTTCTTCAGCGGCAACAGCCACGCCGCCGGCAAGTACAAGATGGAGGACCCGGCCCCCGGCTATTGGGATTCCATCATCGGACCGGGCAAGCCACTGGACACCGACAAGTTCTTCATCATCAGTTCCGACACGCTGGTGAACCTGTCGCCGAAGGACCCGACCGTCGTCACCACCGGCCCGGCCAGCGTCAATCCCGACACCGGCAAGCCCTACGGCATGAGCTTTCCGGTCGTCACCATCCGCGATTTCATCAATGTTCAGAAGGCATTGCTGGACAGTCTTAATGTAAAATCACTGCACGCGGTGATGGGCGGCTCGATGGGATCGCTCCAGGCGCTGGAATGGGGCGCCGCCCATCCGGAGATGGTCAAACGCGTGGTCGCGGTGATCGGCGGGGCCGAGGCGGACCCCTTTCTGATCGGCTGGCTGAACCTGTGGGCGGCGCCCATCCGCGTCGATCCGAACTGGCAGGGCGGCGATTACTACGGCAAGGCGGAACCCAAGGCCGGGCTGACCGAGGCGTTGAAACTGGTGACCCTGCACGCCCGCCATTGGAAATGGGCGGACGCCACCTTCGGCCGCGGCTGGGCGGAGGACGGCAAGGACCCCGCCGCCAGCATGAACAACCAATACGCCATCGAAGTGTGGCTGGACAAGGCGGCGGCGGCCCGCGCCGCGGTCAGCGACGCCAACCACTTCCTGTATCTGGTGAAGGCCAACCAGACCTTCCTGGTGGGCGGCGGCGGGGCGCTGGACGAAGGGCTGGCGAAGATCAAGGCGCCGGTGCTGCTGATCCCCTCCGCAGACGACCTCGTCTTCCCGCCGGAACGGGCCATGCATCCGCTGAAGGAGCGGCTGGAGAAGCAGGGCGTCGCGGTCACCTACACCGACTCGATCACCACCAGCCTCGGCCATCTCGACGGCATCGCCAACATCGCAAAGGCCGGGGACACGATAGCGTCGTTCATGGCGAAATAACGGACCCTGTCGCCTCGCCCGGAGACGACCGCCCGGCGGGGCATTCCGTCAGGGGCCGACGTAATGCGGCATCAGCTTGGCCTGTTCGCCGACAAAGACGTTGCAGCGGCTGTCCTGACCGTCGAAGAAATACACCTGACCGGTCTGGCGCTTATTCTGCGGGTCCGACAGGTTCGCCCCGCCGGAGAAGGCGACGCCATAACGTTTGTCCGGGGTCCGTGCCCAGTAAATACCGTCCATCTCCTGCCCGAAGGCGCCGCGCTGGCACAGGCGCGACAGGGCGGCGTCGTAGCGGGCCAGCCCGTTCAGCCCCGTTGGCAAATTGTAGACCGCTTGGCTGCGCACATGGCGGGTGCGGGGCGGAATGACCTCTTGGGGAATGGAGGAGCGGCTCAAGGCGCGCAAGTGGCTGGGATCGGTGCGCTCCACCCGCATCGGGTCCGCCGCCGCTGGCGCAACCAGCAGCGCAAGCAACAGAGGAACGGCGGCGATGGCTTTCATGGGCCGAGCGGAAAAAGGGCCAAGGGCACAGAACCATAGCACGGGTTCCCCGCTCGTGGGCAGCGGTCTCCGGTGGGAGAAGCCGTTACGGTTGGAAAAATCGTTTATTACTAACTATCTCCGATGAAATTCTAAGAGTTTAGGTCAGGAATTGCGAACGCCTCCTTGTCAGAAAGAAATTCAAGAAATCACTTTAAACCATTGAATCATAATACGCTTTATATCCGCTCGCCCTTGCCCTCCAGATAGCTGGTGATCGTCGCCAGGAAGTCCCTCGGCTGGATCGGCTTGGGCACATGCCCGTCAAAGCCGGCGCGGGAGAAGCGCAGCATGTCGGTGGGCGTCGACAGGTTGGTGACCGCGACGACCAGCGTGGGCGCCAATGCCCGATCGGCGCGGATCATCCGGACCAGTTCGACGCCGGACAGACCGGGCATCACCACGTCCATGATCACCAGATCGGGCTTCAGAGCCCGCATCAGGTCGAGCACGCCCCGCGGGTCGTCCGTCTCCACCACGCGGTGTCCGCCCTCCTCAAGGCAACGAACCAACAGTTTGCGCATCAGTGCGTTGTCATCGACAACGAGGATGGTCCGCGTCCGGTCCGAAGGATGAGCGTCCATGGCTTCCGCCTCTCCCTGGTCACGGCGCCTTGCGTGCGCCGGCGGACGAGGCGTCCGACAGCCACCAGGAGTCGAAGGAGAGCGAATAGGGCGGCACGGTGTCGGGGCGCTTCAACCGGTTCCAATAGGCGACGCGGTAGACGCCGGAATACCAGTGCGGCACCACGTAATGGTTCCACAGCAGCACCCGGTCCAGGGCCGACACCGCGGCTTTCAGATCCTCCTGGCTGCCGGCGCGGACGATCTCGCCGATCAGGTGATCGACCGCCTCGCTGCGCACCCCGGCCAGATTCTGGCTTCCCGGACGGTCGGCGAAGGCCGATCCCCAATAGCCGGTCTGCTCGTTCCCCGGCGACAGGGACTGCGGCCAGACATGGACCACCATGTCGAAATCGAAGTCGCGGGTGCGGTTCTCGTACTGGGTGGTGTCCACCGTGCGGATGGTGGCCCGGATGCCGAGCCGCTTCAGATTCTCGATGAAGGGCAGAGTCACCCGCTCGAAGGTCGGGCTGTCCAGCAGGATTTCGAAATCCAGCGGCTTGCCGGTCGCGACGTCGACCCGCACCCCGTTGCGCACGTCGGTCCCCGCCTCGTCGAGCAGCCGCTTGGCCTCCAAGAGGTTGCGGCGCAGCCCGTTCTGGCCCTCGGTGCTGGGCGGGTGGTAGGTCTTCTCGAAGACCTCGGCGGGGATCTTCCCGCGCAGCGGCTCCAGGATCGCCAGTTCGCGGCCCTGCGGAAGCCCCGTGGACTGGAGCGGCGAGTTCTCGAAATAGCTCTCCGTCCGCTTGTAGGCGCCGTAGAACAGCGTCTGGTTCGTCCATTCGAAGTCGAAGGCATAGGCGATGGCCTGGCGCACCTTGGGGTTCGCGAAGACCGGGCGGCGCGTGTTGAACACGAAACCCTGCATGCCCGCCGGTACCTCGTTGGCGATCTCCTCCTTCACCACCTTGCCGTTGCGCACCGCGTCGAAGTCGTAGCCGGTGGCCCAGGTCTTGGCGACGTTCTCCTGGCGGAAGTCGTACAGCCCGCCGCGGAAGGCCTGGAGGGCGACGCTGGCGTCCCGGTAATACTCGTAGGCCATGCTGCCGAAATTGTTCCGCCCGACATTCACCGGCAGGTCCCGGCCCCAATAGTCGGCGACCCGCTCGTAGGTGATGCCGCGGCCCGGATCGAAGGACGCGATGCGGTAGGGACCGCTGCCCAGCGGCGGGTCCAGCGTGGTCGACTGGAAGTCCTTGCCCTCCCAATAATGCTTCGGCAGCACCGGCAGCTGGCCGACGATCATCGGAAGCTCGCGGTTGTCGCCCGGCTTGAAGGTGAAGCGGACGCGGCGCTCCCCCTCCGCCTCGACCTTGTCCACGGCGCCGTAATAGCTGCGGTAGAAGGGGTGGCTCTCGGTCAGGATGGTGAAGGAGAACACCACGTCATCCGCGGTGACCGGCTTTCCATCGTGCCACCGCGCGCCGGAGCGCAGGTTGAAGGTGATGGAGGAACGATCCTCCGGCATCTCCACACTTTCGGCGAGCAGGCCGTATTCGGTGAAGGGCTCGTCCGCCGACCCGGTCATCAGCGTGTCGTAGATCAGCGTCGCCCCCGCCGCGGGCACGCCGCGCAGCGTGAAGGGGTTCAGCGTGTCGAAGGAGCCGATGGCCTGGAGGGTCACCTTGCCGCCCTTCGGAGCGTCCGGGTTGACGTAATCGAAATGCCGGAAATCCGGCCCGTATTTCGGCTCGCCATACAGCGCCATGCCGTGCCGCGCCATGCCGTGCCGCGCCATGCCGTGCTGCGGCTGCGCGCCCGCCGGTCCGGCAACGGCGACGATCAGCCCGATCAACAGTCCAGCGGCCACACGGCGCATGCCCCATTCTCCCATCGTTCGCTCCGGAGTGCTTGGCCCCGGTTCCGCTCTGATAACATGTGGGTGGGGTGAAGCGGTGCGAAACCCCCTTCCCCACCCCGCGGCATCGCGCCCCGCGATTTGCTCTGGTGTCCCGGCGGGCTTGCGGTCATGGTTTTCGGCAATCCGCGCCGATAAGCGCGACCAGCATGGAGGGTTCTTCGACCGTGTCCGCCGAATTCACCGTCTACGGCAATTTCAATTCACAGCCCGCCACCCGCGTCGTCCTGTTCCTGTCGATGGCCGGCGTGCCCTACGCCTACCGCCATGTCGACCTGCGCGGCGGCCAGCAGAAGTCGGCGGACTATCTCGCCATCAACCGCTTCGGCCGGGTGCCGACCCTGGTCCACGGCGACCTCAGCATTTCCGAATCGGGCGTCATCCTGACCTATCTGGCGGCAAAGACCGGCCGGTTCGGCGGGCGGGACGAGGCGGAACGGATCCGGCTGGCGGAGTGGCTGTCCTGGCTGGCCGACGTGCTGCTGCCGGTCCAGCGCGCCCGCGCGGTGCGCAAGTTCAACGGCGACGCCAACGCCCTGCCCTGGATCGACGCGGCGGCGGCCGGCGGGCTCGCCCAGTTCGACCGCCATCTGGCGGGGCGGACCTTCATCGAGGGCGAGCGGCTCAGCATCGCCGACATCTTCGCCTTCCCGTGGATCGACCTCGTGGAGGAGTCGAACATCGACATCGCCACCTACCCCAACGTCCAGGCGTGGCACGCCCGCATGCTGGCCCAGCCCGGCGCCAAGCGCCAGATGGCGCTGATGCCGCAGCAGGACGTCGACTGATCCCACAAGAAAAGGCCCCCACCCGCGATGCGGATGGGGGCCCCCTTTCAAGCCAACGCTCTTACTTTTTGGTGCCGGCCGACGCCACGAAGCTGTCGTAGGGCAGCTCGGCGACGCGGAACCAGAGCTGGGTCTCGTCGAGGAACGGCTTCCAGCTCTCGTAGATCGTCTTGAAGTTCGGGTTGGTCTTCGCCAGCTCGTCGTAATACTCGAAGGCGATCTTGTGCGCCTGCTCCATCAGGTCGCGCGGGTAGGCGCGCAGGATGGTGCCCTTGGCGACCAGACGCTTCAGAGCCTTGGCGTTCTCCGAATCGTAGCGGGCGATCATGTAGGTGTTCGCCTCGGCGCAGGCGGCCGTCAGGATCGACTGGTAGGACTTGGGGAGCTTCTCCCACTCCTGCAGGTTGACGTAGAGCGAGACGTTCGGCCCGCCTTCCCACCAGCCCGGGTAGTAGTAGTACTTGGCGACCTGATGGAAGCCCAGCCGCTCGTCGTCGTAGGGGCCGACGAACTCGGTCGCGTCGATGGTTCCCTTCTCCAGCGCCGGATAGACGTCCGCGCCGGCGATCTGGGTCGGGGTGGCGCCCATCTTCGACATGATCTGGCCGGTGATGCCGGCGATGCGGATCTTCAGGCCCTGGAAGTCCGCCGCGGTCTTGATTTCCTTGCGGTACCAGCCGCCCATCTGGGCGCCGGTGTTGCCCGCCGGGAATTGGATGACGTTGTGGTTCTTCATGAAGGCGCGCATCAGGTCGAGGCCGCCGGCCTGGAACCAGGCGGTGGTCTGACGGGCGTTCGGGCCGAACGGGATGGCCGTGTCGAAGGCGAAGGTCGGGTCCTTGCCGACATAATAGTAGCCGCAGGTGTGGCCGCACTGCACCGAACCGTTCTGCACGGCGTCGAGCACCTGCAGGCCGGGCACCAGCTCACCACCCGGGAAGGCGCGGATCTGGAACTTGCCGTCCGTGCTCTCGGCGACGCGGCGGGCGATCAGCTCCGAAGCGCCGAACAGGATGTCGGTGCTCTTCGGGAAGCTCGACGCCAGGCGCCACTGGATTTCCGGCTGCGACTGCGCAATGGCCGGCGCGGCCACGCCGGCAACCGCCAGCCCCGCACCCGCGGCCGCAGCGCCCGCACCCGCCGACTTCAGAAACGCACGTCTTTTCACGATTCTTCTCCCGTGGACTCCGCCTTCCCTTTTCGTTTCAAGCGGCCCGTCGGACCACTTGTTGCGAGGGAATTTTCACAACTGTAACAAAGCAGCGTTTTCGTTCCGATTCATCGCACAAAAGCGCATGACAGGTCTACCCTGGCCCTACGGATTAGGCCCGCGCCTCAGCCGCGCCGTCCCAGGAAGGCCGAGAGCGGCGGCAGGACCAGCGTCCGCCCGTCTGCGCTGACCTCGGGAACCGCTGCGCCCGGCGGACGCGGCAGGTCGAGTGCCGCCATCGGCGGCTTGCGCTTCAGCGCGTATTCCGCCGGCTGGTCGGACAGGTTGAAGACGGCCAGCAGGTCTTCGCCCTCCGCCGCCCGTTCGAAGGCCAGGACGCTGCCGGCCTCCTCCACCGCCGCTACGCCGCCCTGGGTCAGCGCCGGATGACGGCGGCGCAGGCGCATTGCCCCCCGCCAGACGTCGAGCGGACTGCCGGGGCGCCGCTCCTGCGCGTCGACCGCCAGGGCATGGTGGTATTCCGCCACCGGCAACCAGGTCTCGACCGCGCTGGAGAAACCGGCGTTCGCGGCGCCGGACCTCCAGGGCATCGGCGTGCGGCTGCCGTCGCGCCCCTGGAAGTCCGGCCAATAGGCGATGCCGAAGGGGTCGCGCAGGTCTTCCGGCTCCAGCACCGCGTTGGGCAGCGCCAGCTCCTCCCCCTGGTAGAGGCAGACGGTGCCGGGCAGTGTGGCGAACAGGGTGGCGAGCAGGGCGTTGAAGCGCTCCGGATCGGCGCCGGGCGGCAGCCAGCGGCTGGCGGCGCGCTCGACGTCGTGGTTGGAGAAGCTCCAGCAAATGGCTTCCGGCTGCGGCGTGCCGGTCAGCGCCCCGGCGAAGTTCTGTGCGGTGAAAGGCTGCTTGGCCAGCGACAGGGTGTAGGCGGCGTGCAGTCCCTGCGGCCTGCAATAGGCGGCGATGCGCCGCGCCGCGCCGGGCTGGCTCGACAGCTCGCCCAGCAGCACCCGGTCGGGATAGCGGTCGACCACCGCGCGCAGGCGGGCCAGCACGGTGTGAATGGCCGGGTGCATCATGTCGTAGAGATGCTGTTGCAGGGCGAACAGCTTGGCCGGCGGCTCCGCCCCGCTCCAGGCGGCCGCGGGGTTGGGGCGGAGTTGCGGGTCGTGGGCGAAGAAATCGACCGCGTCGATGCGGAAGCCGTCCACCCCGCGCTTCAGCCAGAAGGCCGCGGTCTCGCCGAGCGCCTGGAGCACCGCCTCGTCGTGCAGGTTCAGGGCGGGCTGGCTGGATAGGAAATGGTGCAGATAATACTGGCGCCGCCGCGGCTCCCACGTCCAGGCGGGACCGCCGAACACCGACAGCCAGTTGTTGGGCGGTGTGCCGTCGGGGCGCGGGTCGGCCCAGACGTACCAGTCCGCGAACGCACCACCGCGCGACCGGCGGCTGTCGCTGAACCAGGGATGCGCGTCCGAGGTGTGGCCGCAGACCAGATCCAGGATGACCTTCAACCCGTGGCCGTGCGCCGCCTCGATGATGCGGTCCACCGTCTCCAGCCGGCCCATGCGCGGGTCGACCGCCCGGTGGTCGGTGATGTCGTAGCCGAAGTCTTTCTGCGGCGACGGGTAGAAGGGGCTGATCCATATCCCCTGCACGCCGAGCGACGCCACATGGCCGATGCCCTCCAGCACGCCGTCCAGATCGCCCCAGCCGTCGCCGTTCCGGTCGAGGAAGCTGAGGGGGTAGATCTGGTACAGCGCGGCACCGCGCAGCCACGAAGACGCCTGGGACATAAGGACCCTCCACACGAGACTCGTGCAAAGGGTCGGCCCATAGCCCTAACGATCGGTTACCGGGCTGCGATTGGTCACGGCCTGCGACCACCCGGCGGTGGCGTCAGGCGCAGCCAGGGCGCCCAGACCTGCCGCATGGCGTCGCTCCACATCCGCATCGGCGCCGCCCACAGGGCCAGCATCGGGTTCGCGTTGGCGAAGGCCGGGTTGAGCATCGGGTTGGCCGAGGCCAGCAGCGCCGGCCCCATCATCCCGCGCAGCGCGTCGAAGGACGGCGTGGCGGTGATCTGGATGGCGATCGTCTCGGCCCCGCGCTCCGGGTCCTCCCGGTGCAGGATCTGGATGTCCAGGTTCGGCAGGGCGGCGGTCAGCTTGGTCTCTTCCATCGTGCTCATCCCTTCGGTGCCGGCGGGCCTCAAGGCCGGGGCCATGGTCGCCGAATGGCGCTCCCGCCGCAACCATGCAACCAAAACGCGGCGCCGATGTTTCCCCGCAAGCAACAGATGGGGATGCCAGCATGGACGGATTGACGGTCACCGATCCCCGCCCCGACGCTGAAGAGGCTGCGGCCTGCGCCGGGCTGAGCTATGTCTGCGACGACGAGCCGGGCATCCGGCGACGCCGCGCCGGCAAGGGCTTCTCCTACCGCTGGCCCGACGGCACGCGGGTGACCGAGGACGATACGCTGGAGCGCATCCGCAAGCTGGCGATCCCGCCGGCCTACCGCGGCGTCTGGATCTGCCCGGACCCGGACGGCCATCTCCAGGCCACCGGCCGGGACACGCGCGGGCGCAAGCAGTACCGCTACCATCCCCGCTGGACCGAGATGCGCGAGGGCACGAAGTTCGGGCGCATGCTGGACTTCTGCCGCGCCCTACCGGCCATCCGCCGTCAGGTGGACAACGACCTCGCCCGCCGCGGCCTGCCGCGGGAAAAGGTGTTGGCCGCCGTGGTCCGGCTGCTGGAAACCACGCTGATCCGCGTCGGCAACGAAAGCTACGCGCGGGAGAACAGCAGCTACGGCCTCACCACCCTGCGCGACGACCACGCGGACATCGAAGGGACGGAGATCCGCTTCACCTTCAAGGGCAAGTCCGGAAAGGAATGGAACGTCGCGCTGAAGGACCGCCGCCTTGCCCGCGTCGTCGGCGCCTGCCGCGACGTGCCGGGGGACGAACTGTTCCAATACATCGACCGCGACGGTCAGCGCCACGCGGTGAGTTCCGGCGACGTGAACGAGTATCTGCGCGGCGTCACGGGCCAAGACTTCACCGCCAAGGACTTCCGCACCTGGGCCGGCACCGTTCTGGCCGCCATGGCGCTGCGCGAGTTCGAGACCTTCGACAGCGCCGCCAAGGCCAAGCGCAACGTCACCCACGCCATCGAGCAGGTGGCCGCCCGGCTTGGCAACACCGCCAGCGTTTGCCGCAAGAGCTACGTCCATCCCGAGATTCTGGACGCCTATCTGGAGGGCAACCTGCTGGACTCCCTGACCCGCGAGGTGGAGACCGAGTTGCGCGAGGAGCTTTCCGAGTTGGAGGCCGAGGAAGCCGCTGTGCTGGCCTTCCTGCGCGGCCGGCTGGAGCGCGAACAGCGATCCCGTGCCAGCGAGAGCCGGCGGCGGCGCGCGGCGTAGAGCCTATGCTTCCGGCTGGTCCTGGGAGGACAGGCCGTCGCCCCAGTCCAGCCGGCGCGCGGCCTTGAAGGCGGCGCCGTCGCGCTTGCCGAGAATCCGCTCCGTCCGGGCGCCGTCCCGGCCGCAGAGCTTGAAGCCGATGCGTCCGTTTCCGGCGTTCCAGGGCGGCGCGATGATGCGGGCGTCGGGGCCGGCGCCGGGCTGGCGGGAGGCGGCGATGTAGACGAACTTCTCGTCCTCCCACGGCACCTCCGCCCCCTTGGCCATGCGGTGCAGGCGGGAACGGGCGACCCGGCGGGAAAAATGGCACCAGTCCGGTGCCGCCAACGGACAGGCGGCGCTGTGCACGCAGGGTGCCACCAGATGTGCGCCGGCGGCAACCAGCCTCTCCCGCGCCCGGATGATCCGCGCCCAGCCGGCGGGCGTACCGGGCTCCACGATCAGCAGCGTCCCGGCGGTGAGCGACCACAGCCGGCCGACCAGCCGGTCGCGTGCCGGCTCCGCCAATTCGTCCAGCACATAGGCCAGCGTCACCAGATCGCGCGGCTCCAGACCGGGCAGGTCACCCGKGGCGTCGCCGGCCCGCCATGCGATCCGTGCGGGCGACGCCGCGCCCGACAGCGTCTCGCCGACCGCGCGGATGGCCGGGCTGCCCTCGATCAGCAGGGCGTCGTCCAGGGTCGCCCAGCAATCGGACGCCGCCCACAGCGCCGTCCCCGGCCCCGCCCCGACGTCCAGGGCGGTGACCGGCGCGAAGTCGGGAAGCGCCTCGGCCACCGCCGCCATGCTGGACCGTACGGCGGCGAAAGTGGCCGGCAGGCGGGTGGCGAGATAGGCCCGCGCCGCCAGATCGTCCGACAGGTGAAAGCGCCCGTCCCGCACCTCCGCCCGGTAGCGTTGGGAAAGGCGGTCCGCCGCGCGCTTGAGGTCGGACAGGGCGATGCCGTCGAGCGCGCGGTCCACCGCGTGGCGGAGCGAAATGGGGAGTTCCATGGGTCCGAAAAAGTGCAGGCGTGGTCGTCGTCCAGCCTGTTAGCACGCCGCCCGCCCCGGGCAAACGGACAAAACAGGGAACGGGCGGCTACGCCCGCACCTGCCGCAGGAAGTCGTCGACCGCGCCATTCAGGGTGCCGGCCAACTCCGACAGGCGGTCGGCGGCCCCCATCATGGCGTCGGCGGAGCGCCCGGTGTCCACCGCCACGCGGCTGACGTCGCCGATGTTCGACGACACGTCGGTGTTCATGCACTCCACGATGCGCACGTTGTGGGTGATCTCCGAGGTGGCCTGGCGCTGCTGCTCGACCGCCGCGGCGATGCCGGACACGCTGTCGCCGATGACCGCGATGGTCGAGCCGATGCGGGCGATGGCGTCCACCACCCCCATCGTCGATTGCTGAATGCCATGGACCAGCGTGGCGATCTCCTCCGTCGAGGAGGCGGTCTGGGAGGCGAGCGCCTTCACCTCGGTGGCGACGACGGCGAAGCCCTTGCCGGCGTCGCCGGCCCGCGCCGCCTCGATGCTGGCGTTGAGCGCCAGGAGGTTGGTCTGCTGGGCGATGGCGGTGATGATGGCGACCACCTCGCCGATCTTCTGGGCGGAGTCCGACAGGCCCTTGGTCAGGCCATCGGCGCGCCGGGATTCGGCGACGGCGTCCTCCGCCACGCTGCGCGACTGGGCGATCTGCCGTCCGATCCCGTCGATGGAGGCGGAGAGCTGCTCGCTCGCCGAGGCCACGGCGCCGACGTTGCTGGTGGCCGTGCCGGCGGCGTCCGCGGCGGCGCGGGTGCGCTGCGCGGTGTCCGACGCCATGCCGGCCACCGCGCGGGCGGAGCCGGTGACCTCCGCCGCCGCCACGGACAGCGAACCCGCCACCGCCTGCACGCTGCGTTCCAGCCCGTCCGCCAGCGTCGCCATCAGGGCGCGGCGTTCCTCTTCGGCGCGCCGTTCCTGGTCGCGGCGGGTCTCCTCCGCCCTTTGGCGGGCGTCCAGCGCGTCGCGGAACGCCTCGACCGCGCCGTGGATGTCGGCGATCTCGCGCAGGGGCGAAGGGCGCAGGGGCACCGCGCCCTCGCCGCGGGTCAGCGCCTGGAGCGCCCGGCTGGCGTCGCGCACCGGCTGCATGATGAAGCGGTAGCCCAGCAGCATGTTCAGGCCGCCAATCAGCCCGATCAGCACGAAGGCCCCCAGCGCGATCAGCGTCAGCCGGTCGAGCACCGCGGTCAGAGCCGCGGCGCCCTCCTGGCTGCGCGTGGTCACCGCGTCGGAGGCGGCGTTCATCCCCTGCACCAGCCCGTCGACCAGCGTCCGGACCTCCTGGTTGTGGGCGTGGGCGTCGGTGGTCAGGCGCAGCGTTTCGGTGCGCTGCGCGAAGGCCTCGTCGAGTGCGGCGAAGGACGCGATGTCGTCGGCAACGCTCTCGAACTCGTCGGCGGCCGGCAGATGCCGGCGCAGCTCCATGGCCTTGGCCATGTGCTCGCGGAATTGGCGCAGGTCGTTGCCCACCGCCGGCGGGTAGAGCTGGGACGGCAGGCGGGTCAGCAGGAACTTGGCGTCGCGGATGGTCGAGAAGAGCGTGGCGAGCGCCTGCTCGTCCGCCGGTTGCGTCGTCGCGCGCATCGCCGCGGACAGGCCGCGGGCGATGTCGCCGGACAGGCTTTCCGCGCGGCTGATGTTGAAGCCGAACTTCTTGTCCAGCGCCTCGACCTTGGCGCCGATGCCGGCGGCCTCGCGGCTGGCCGCGACCGCCTTGGCGACGGTCTGGGCGATCTCCGGCGCGGCGTTGGCAGACATCCGCGCGGCGTGGGCGTCCAGGCTGGTCAGCGCGTCGCCGCGCGTCGCCTCGTCCCCGCTGGCGATCACCGCCTCGCCCAGCTTGGCGAGCCGTTCGGCCTCCAGCGCGATCCTCTGGTTTTCGGCCACCCGCTGCGCCAGCTCGGCGTTGCCGTCGGCGATGCGCGTCGCCTCGATGGCGGTCATGCCGCCGAACACCGCCAAAACGGCCACCACAACGCCTGCAATCAGGCAATCCACCACAACGACTTGAAAGGTCGAGCGTTTTGCCCGTTCACCTGCACCGGATACCATCTCCACACCTCATCCGCAGCGTTCCCCCGAACTCTTCGTTCTTCCGGATGGGTCGCGCGGGGCGGCTCCTCCGGGGCCTTATCGTTTGAGTACCTATATGCTCGGGGATGTGAGGATGAGGCTATTGTGGAAAACCGAAGACGGCGCCCGMCCGTCCGGTGGGCGCCGCCTCTGCTTGTTGTCGATGCTTGTGAAACGGGAAGGGACGGAGGCCGTTACAGACCGGCGCCCTCTCCTCCGGCCAGGGCGACGCAGACGCGGTCCCGGCCCTCCAGGCTGCCGCAGCCGCCGCTGCGCTGGGACACGAAGCGGATGACCACCCGTTCCCCCTTGCCGACCGCGTTGGGCGGCAGCATCGCCTCGGCGACCAGGGTTTCCACCGTCCGGGACGGCGTCCGTCCGGAGCGGGCAGCGAGCGGCGCGGCGCGGTCGGTGGCGGCGACGAATTCCGCGGGCGGGCGGGCCTCGCCGCGACCGCTCGGTTCCACCACCAGAGGCGCCGGGCGCGGCTCCAGAGCGGCCACGGCGACCGGCGCCGGGGTGACCGGGGTTTGCGGCACCGGCGCCACCGGTTCCGGGACCACCGCGGCGACGGCGACCGGTTCCGGAGCCGCCGGCTTGACGGCGGGCTTGGCGGCCACCGCCGCAGACTGCGTCGCGGGGGCGCTCGCCGGAACGATGGCGACCTCGATTGCGCTGGCGCCCGCCGCCTGCGACGGCTCGCGCGGCGCCACGCCGCGCAGGTTCGGCGTCAAGGCCGCGATGTACATCCGGGTTTCCCGCGGCAGCCTCTGCTTGCCCGCGAGGTGCGAGGCGTAGCAGGCCGGGCCGCAATTGTAGGCCGCGAGGAAGCCCGGCGCGCCGAACAGGTCGTACATCTCGCGCAGATAGGCGGTGCCGGCCAGGATGTTGTCGCGCGGGTCCGACGGATCGGACCCCAGCCCGTATTGCGTGCGCATCATGTCGTAGGTGCCGGGCATCACCTGCATCAGCCCGATGGCGCCGGCATGGCTGGTGATGGTGCGGCCGTTCACGACGGAACGCCCGCCGCTCTCGCGCATCATCACGGCCCTGATCCACTTCTCCGGCACGTCGAACCGCTCCGACGCCTCGCGCATGTGGGGGACCCAGCGGCCGAGCGGGTCGTTCGGATCAATCGGGACGACGGCCACCTCCGGGGCCTTGACGGCAAGCTCCGCCGTTTCCGGAGCGTTCGAGGCGCAACCCGCCAAGCCGAGGGCGAGAATCAGGGCGGCACCGGCGGTGCGAGCCGCGGTGAAGTCACGATAAGCCACGAGGAGGGGTCCGTGCTGATTGCACAAAGATCGAAAGCGTTACCCTCTCTTTGCGATGTAATGGTGCCGGCTGTCAAGCAACAAGGCGGGTGTAATGTCCTGATTCCACGGCCTTTCCCTTTTTCATAGCCCATTGGAATGGTTTTCGGCCAAATGCTGTTCATCCGCATTCGCCCTTTTTCTGTCCCCATCGACACTGTGGCGGTCTTTGCCGAGGCAGGCGAGAGACCCATTCCTGTCACGCCCTGAACTTGCAGGGCTGACCGCCGCCGCCCCGCAACCACTTGACTTTTCAAAGGCCATTCCATATTGAATGAACGTTCATTTATAGCCACGAACCGATGCCGGACAGCTCTCCCCTTCCCCCGTCGCGCCGGTCCCGGCGCAAGGAGGCCCGCCCCGCCGAGGTGATCGAGGCGGCGCGCGACCTGTTCATCTCGCGCGGATTTGCCGCAACCAAGCTGGAGCATGTCGCCCGCCGGGCCGGAGTCAGCGTCGGGCTGCCCTACCTCTATTTCGAGAACAAGGAAGGGCTGTTCAAAGAAGTCGTCCGTCAGTCCATCCTGCCCCAGTTCCAGATGGGCGAAGACCTGCTGGATAGCTTCACCGGCAGCAGCGAGGAATTCCTGCGCATCCTGACCCGCGGCTTCTGGGAGATGGAACAGAGCCCCAACGCCGGGCTGTCGAAACTGGTCATCGCCGAAGCGCAGAACTTCCCCGACCTCGCCCGCTTCTACATGGAGGAGGTCGTCCTGCGCGGCCGCCGCTTCTTCGCGCGCATCCTGCGCCGCGGCATCGAGCGCGGGGAATTCCGGCCCGTCGATGTGGACGAGATGGCCCGCGTGATCGCCGCCCCGCTCAGCATGCTCTCGCTGTGGAACCATTCACTGCGCCCCTTCGAGCCGGACCCCGCCGCGGCCTCCGCCGAAGCCTACCTCGACGCCTATCTCGACCTCCTCCTCAACGGGCTGAGGGTCGACCCTAAGGACCGCACCCCATGATCGACGCCGCCCGTTCCGATGGTTCCGCCGCCAAGCCGCGACGCCTCCTCCTGCTGCCCCTGCTGATCGTCGGGGCGCTGGCCGCGGGTGGTGTCGCGTGGAAGACCATGGGCCACACGGAAGCGGTGCCTCCCGCCGCGGCCAGCCTGCCCCCGGCCGAGCGGGCGGTGGAACTGTCGCCCATCGAGCTGACCCGCATGGCCCCGCGCCGCCTGACCGAGCTGGTGCGGCTCAGCGGCTCCGTGAAGCCGATGGAACAGTCGATGGTGAAGTCGGAGGTCGCCGCCCGCCTGGTCGAGGTGCCGGTGCGCGAGGGCCAAGCCGTCCGAAAGGGCGAAGTTCTGGCCCGCTTCGACACGTTGGAGCTTCAGGCCAAGCTGGACGAGAAGCTGAGCAATCTGGAGGGCGCCAAGGCGCAGCTCGTCCTGGCGGACAAGACGCGCGCCAAGAATCTGGCGCTGCGCCAGAAGGACATCGTCTCGGAAACCAACATGGACCAGGCGCAGAGCACCTTCCGCTTCCAGCAGGCCGCCGTCTCGGCGCTGGAGGCCCAGGTGGACCTCGCCCGCAAGGCGCTGCGCGACGCGGTGGTGGCGAGCCCGATCGACGGCACGGTGGCCGAGCGGTCGGTCAACCCCGGCGAGACGCTGGCGGTCAACGCCAAGATGTTCTCCGTCGTCGATCTCAGCCGCGTCGAGGTCGAGGCGGCAGTGCCCGCCGACGACGTGGCGCGGCTGAAGCCCGGCCAGACCGTGCGGCTGCGCGTGGAGGGCTTCGGCGACCGGGACTTCGTCGGCCAGATCGCCCGCATCAACCCGATGGCCCGCGCCGGCACCCGCGCCATCCCCGTCTACATCGTCCTCGACAACGCCGACGGGGCCCTGCGCGGCGGCATGTTCGCCGCGGGCGACGCGGTGGTCGACGAGGTGGAGGGCGCCTTCGCCCTGCCCCCGGCGGCCGTCCGCCACGACCAGGACGGCGACTTCGTGCTGGTGGTCTCCGGGGGGCGGGTGGAGCGCCGCAAGGTCGAGGTTCTGGGCGCCTGGTCGCGCGGCGATCTCGTCCAGGTGCGCGGGCTGGCCGACGGCGATCTGGCGGTGACCGCCCCCCTGCCCGGCCTGACTGCTGGGCGGGCCGTCAAGGTCATGGGTTCGTAAGGGGACGCGCCGCGCCATGCCGATCACCCGCATCAGCGTCGACAACCCCGTCTTCGCCACCATGATGATGGTGGCGCTGATGGTGCTGGGCCTGTTCTCCTACAACCGGCTGGGCGTCGACCAGTTTCCCGACGTGGATTTCCCGCTGGTCGTCGTCTCCACCGAGTACCCCGGCGCCAGCCCGGAATCGGTCGAGACCGACGTCACCCGCCCCATCGAGGACGCGGTCAACACCATCGCCGGCATCAAGACGCTGACCTCCCGCTCCTACGAGAGCCAGTCGGTGGTGATCGCCGAGTTCGACCTGAAGACCGCCTCCACCCAGGCGTTGCAGGACGTGCGCGAGAAGGTGTCGGCGCTACGCCCCAAGTTCCGGGACGAGGTGAAGGACCCGCAGATCACCCGCTTCAACCCGGACGACCAGCCCATCCTGTCCCTCGCGGTCAAGTCGGACATCCGGTCCTTGCGCGACCTGACCACCATGACCGACCAGATCGTCCTGAAGCGCCTGCAGAACGTGCGCGGCGTCGGGCGGGCGACCATCGCCGGCGGGGTGAAGCGGCAGGTCCAGGTGCGGCTGCGCCCGGAACGGCTGGAGGCGCTGGGCGTCGGCGTCGATCAGGTCCTCAAGGCGATCCGCGACGAGAACCAGGACATTCCCGCCGGCACCGTCTCGGGCAACGGGGCGGAGCGCGTCGTCCAGGTCGATGGCCGCGTCATCAACCCGCGGGAGCTTCTCGACATCATCGTCACGCGCCGCGGCGGCGAGCCGGTGCGGCTGCGCCAGGTTGCCGAGGTTCTGGACGGCCAGGAGGAGCAGGACTCCGTCGCCCTGTTCAACGGGCAGCCGGCGCTGGCCGTCGATGTGGTGAAAATCCAGGGCTCCAACACGGTGGAGGTGGCGCGCGGCCTCTACAAGGCGCTGGACGAGCTGCGCCGCGACGGCTCGCTGCCCTCCGATGTCGCCCTGGAGGTGGTGCGCGACACCTCGCGCGGGATCACCAACTCGCTGAGCAACGTGCAGCGCACGCTGGTCGAGGGCGGTGTGCTGACCATCGCCATCGTCATGGTCTTCCTGGGGTCCTGGCGCAGCACGGTGATCACCGCGCTGACCCTGCCGGTGGCGGTGATGGGCACCTTCGGCGTGCTCGCGGCCTTCGGCTTCACGCTGAACACGATGACGCTGATGGCGCTGTCGCTGGCCATCGGCATCCTGATCGACGACGCCATCGTGGTGCGCGAGAACATCATGCGCCACCTCGGCAAGGGCCAGGGGCACCGGCAGGCGGCGCTGGACGGCACCAAGGAGATCGGTCTGGCGGTCCTGGCGACCACGCTGACCATCGTGGCGGTGTTCCTGCCGGTGGCCTTCATGGGCGGCATCATCGGGCGCTTCTTCCTGCAATTCGGCATCACCGTGTCGGCGGCGGTGCTGATCTCGCTGTTCGTGTCCTTCACGCTGGACCCCATGCTGTCCAGTCTGTGGTACGACCCGGCGGCCCACGGGAGGCACGGGCGCGGCGTCTTCGGGCGTTTCGCGGCGGGCTTCCAGGGCGCCTTCGACGCGTTGGCGCGAGTCTACGGCCGGACGCTGCGCTGGGCGCTGCGCTGGCGCTGGCTGGTGCTGCTGATGGCGCTGGGGATCTTCGTCGGCAGCTTCTTCCTGGTGCCACGCATCGGCGTCGAGTTCGTGCCCGCCGCCGACCTCGGGGAATCCATCGTCGACGTGGAGACGCCGGTCGGGTCGTCGCTCGACTACACGGCGGCCAAGCTGCGGCAGGTCGAGGCGGCGATCCGCGAGTTTCCGGAGGTCGCCTACACCTATTCCACGGTCAACACGGGCGCGTCGGTCGGCAAGAACCGGGGCAGCGTCTATGTCCGGCTGAAGCCGATCGACCAGCGCACGCGCACCCCGAACACGCTGGCCCCGCCGCTGCGCGAACGGCTGTCGGCGATCCCCGGCGTCCAGATCGGCATCGGCATCCCCGGCGTCGGCGGCGTGCAGAAGCAGATCCAGGTGTCCGTCCAGGGCCGCGACATCGCGGAGCTGGACCGCATCGGCAAGCAGGTGACCGCCGCCATGGCCGGCATCCGCGGCTTCGTCGACGTGGACGTCAGCCTGAAGGCCGCCAAGCCGACCCTCTCGGTGCGGCTGGAGCGCGATCTGGCGAGTGATCTCGGCGTCGGCACGGCGCAGGTGGCGAACACGCTGCGTCCCCTCTTCGCCGGCGACAAGGTGTCCACCTGGAAGGCGCCGGACGGCGAGACCTACGACGTGCTGGTCCGCCTGCCGGAAAACGACCGGGCGGGCCGCGCCGACCTCGACCGCATCTACCTGACCGGCTCCAACGACGCCGAGGGGGCGCCACGCATGGTGCCGCTGTCGCAGGTCAGCCGGGTCGAGACGACGCTCGGCGCCTCGCAGATCAACCGCCGCGACCTGTCGCGCGAGGTGAACGTCCAGGCCAACGTCCAGGGCCGGCCGGCGGGCGACGCCGGCAAGGAGCTTCAGGCGGCCATCGCGGAGATCAAGCTGCCGCCGGGCTACCGCATCGTCTTCGGCGGCTCGACCAAGGACATCGCCGAGACGTCGGCCTACGCCACGCAGGCGCTGCTGCTGGCGGTGATCCTGATCTACCTGATCCTGGCCTCGCAGTTCGGCAGCTTCCTGCAGCCCATCGCCATCATGATGTCGCTGCCGCTGTCGCTGGTCGGGGTGTTCCTGGGGCTTCTGGTCGCCGGGTCCACGCTGAACATCTTCAGCGCCATCGGCTTCATCATGCTGATGGGGCTGGTGACCAAGAACGCCATCCTGCTGGTCGATTTCGCCAACCAGGCCCGCGCCCGCGGGGTGGACCTGCGCGACGCGGTGGTAGAGGCCGGCATCATCCGCCTGCGCCCCATCGTGATGACCACCATGGCGATGATCTTCGGCATGATCCCGCTGGCGCTCGGAATCGGCGAGGGCGCGCAGCAGCGGGCGCCCATGGCCCACGCGGTGATCGGCGGCCTCATCAGCTCCACGCTGCTTACGCTTCTGGTGGTTCCGGTGATCCTGACCTATCTCGACGCGCTGTCCCGACGCTTCAAGCGCTGGTTCGCCCACAAGGACCCGGACGCCGTGGCGCACGGCACGGCAACACAGGGCACGGCGGCGGAGTAGCTCCTCACCCCAGATGCTCCAGCATCAGGAACAGCCCGAGCGCCAGCAGGCCGAGGAAGAAGCAGCGCCGGAACACCTCCGCCCGCACCCGTCGGCGGAGGCTCTGGCCGAGCGCCATCCCGGCCAGGGCCGGCAGCAGCGACGCCAGTGATCCCCAGGCCAGCGTGCCGTCGAACAGCCCGTGCTGCGCCAGCCCGGCGGCCAGCGCCAGCGTGGACACCGTGAAGGACAGGCCGAGCGCCTGGATCAGCCGGTCGCGCTCCAGTTCCAGCGCCTGGAGGTAGGGCACGGCGGGGATGACGAAGACGCCGGTGGCCGCCGTCACCACCCCGGTCGCCACGCCGACCAGCGGCGACAGCCAGGATTCCGCCGCCGGCGGCACCCGCAGCGGCAGCCTCACCAGCCCGGCCACCGCGTAGAGCGCCAGGGCCCCGCCCAACGCCGCCGCGGCCTGCCCCGACGAGGTGCCGGCCAGCAGCCCCGCCCCGGCCCAGGTGCCCAGGGTGATCCCCAGCATCATCGGCCAGAAGCGCTCGACGGTGGCGCCCAAGCCGGGACCGAAGGCCAGTTGCCAAAGATTCGTCACCAGCGAAGGCACGATGAGGATCACCGCCGCCTCGGCGGGCGGCATGACGAGGCCGAGCAGACCCATGGCGACGGTCGGCAGGCCCAGGCCGATCATGCCCTTGACGAACCCGGCCAGCAGGAAGGTCAGGCCCATGGCGGCGACGATGAGGAGAGGAAGGTCGGTCATGCCCACCAGTTGAAGCTTGGCCACGACTTCCGGCAATGTGGATGTCACGCAGCCAGTCTTCGGAGCAGACGAAGGCTGATGCCTTGCCGGAGAGTCCGCCCATGCGCTTCGACCTGACCGATCTGCGCCTGTTCCTGAACGTGGCGGAGGCGGAAAGCATCACCCACGGCGCGGAGCGGACGCATCTCGCCCTCGCCTCGGCGAGCGCGCGCATCCGCGGGATGGAGGAGACGCTCGGTGTGCCGCTGCTGGAGCGTGGGCGGCGCGGCGTCAGCCCGACCCCGGCGGGACAGGCGCTGGTCCACCACGCCCGCCTCCTTCTCCAGCAAGTCGAGCGGATGCGGGGCGAGTTGGGCGACTACGCCAAGGGATTGAAGGGGCATGTACGGCTGCTGTCCAACACCGCCGCCCTGGCCGAATTCCTGCCCGAGGCCCTGGCGCCTTTCCTCGCCGCCCACCCCAACATCGACATCGACCTGGAGGAGAAGCCCAGCCACGAGATCGTGCGGGCGGTGGCGGAGGGGCTGGCCGACGCCGGGGTGGTGTCCGATCACGCCGACCTGTCGGGGCTGGAGGTCTTTCCCTTCCGCACCGACCGCATGGTGCTGGTCACGCCGCATGGCCACCCGCTGGCGAACCGCCGCAGCGTCGCCTTGCGCGAGATCCTGGAAGAGGATTTCGTCGGGCTGGCGGCGCGCAACGCCCTTCAGCAGCACATCAACGAGCACGCCATCCGCGCCGGACACCCGCTGAAGCTGCGCGTGCGCGTACGCGGCTTCGACGGGATTTGCCGGATGGTCGAGCAGGGGGTGGGACTCGGCATCGTCCCGGAAGCCTCGGCGAAGCGCTGCCGCCGCTTCACGAAAATCCGCGCGGTGCGCCTCACCGATCCCTGGGCGGTCCGCTCGCTGCTCGTCTGCGTGCGCAGCCTCGACGCGCTGCCCAGCCACAGCCGCGAGCTGGTGACGCGGCTTGCCGGCGGCGCAAACTAGCCCTCTCCCCTCCGGGGAGAGGGTGGCCCGCAGGGCCGGTGAGGGGGTTGCGCATGGTGGGAGGTTCGGCACACGCGCACCCCCCTCACCCTAACCCTCTCCCCCGGAGGGGAGAGGGGGAATCGCTCCGAGGCGTCGGGCGGCATTCCCTACTCCGCGCCCGGCACCGGGTGTGGCGCCTCCGGGGCGACACCGCCACGGCGTTTCCACAGGCGGGAGACGGCGTTGCCGGCGTCCTCCATGTAGAGGAACAGCACCGGCGTGATGTAGAGCGTCAGGATCTGCGACACGCACAGGCCGCCGACCACGGCAAGACCCAGGGGCT
Source organism: Azospirillum sp. P4_B5 (assembly GCF_056402275.1). Lineage (NCBI taxonomy): Bacteria > Pseudomonadati > Pseudomonadota > Alphaproteobacteria > Rhodospirillales > Azospirillaceae > Azospirillum > Azospirillum sp. P4_B5. The sequence goes on along the minus strand of NZ_JBFUHT010000004.1, from coordinate 62,088 downwards.
GGCGCAGTTCCGCGGCGGCGCCATGGGCGACGGCGATGGGCAGGGTGCCCATGATCGCCGCCATGGTCGTCATCATGATCGGGCGGAAGCGCAGCAGGCAGGCCTGCTCGATCGCCTCGCGCGCGGTCATGCCCTGGTTGCGCTGCGCGTCGATGGCGAAGTCGATCATCATGATCGCGTTCTTCTTCACGATGCCGATCAGCATCAGGATGCCGATGATCGCGATTACACTCAGCTCCTGCCCGAACACCATCAGCGTCGCCAGCGCCCCGATGGCCGCGGACGGCAGGCCGGACAGGATGGTCAGCGGGTGGATGAAGCTCTCATACAGCACGCCGAGCACAATGTAGATCACCAGAACCGCCGCCAGCAGAAGCAGCCCCTGGCTCTTCTGCGCGTCCTCGAAGACCTGGGCGGTGCCGGCGAAGCCGGTGGTGATGCCCGGCGGCAGGGCCATCTCCATCTCCGCCTGCCGGACGGCGTTCACCGCCTCGCCCAGCGAATGGCCGGGCGCCACGTTGAAGGACAGGGTGACGGCGGGAAGCTGGCCCTGATGGTTGACCGTCAGCGGCCCGGCGGTGCGCTGCACGCTGGCGAAGGCGTCCAGCGGCACCAGCTTGCCGGAGCCGGAACGCACATAGATGCGCGACAGGGCGTTGTCGTCCTGCTGGTACTTCGGCGCCAGCTCGATCAGCACCTGATAGTCGTTGGTCGGCGTGTAGATGGTGGAAACCTGCCGCTGGCCGAAGGCGCTGTAGAGGGTCGAGCGCACCTGATCGACGCCAATGCCCAGCGTCGCCGCCTTTTCCCGGTCCACATGCACATAGGCCTGCGGGCTGTTGAGCTGGAGGTCGCTGGTCACGTCCTGAAGGATCGGGATGCCGTTCATCGCCCGCTCCAGCCGTCCCGACCAGGCGTACAGTTCTTCCGTGTTCAGTCCCTGAATCGTGTACTGGAACTCGTTCTTGGACGAGCGGCCGCCGATGCGCAGATTCTGCACCGGCTGCATGTAGACGGCCATGCCGGGAATGCCGGCGAGTTGGCGGCGGAGCTGCTGGATCACCTCGCCCGCCGGCGGCCGCTCGGCGCGCGGCTTCAACACGACGAACATCCGGCCGGTGTTGACCGAATTGCCGCCGATGGCGACCGACGAGGTCATGTTGGCAACCGCCGGATGGGCCTGGATGATCCGCGCCACCTCCTGCTGCCGCTCGGCCATGGCCGGGAAGGAGATGTCGGGTGCGGCCTCCGTCGAGACGGTGATCTGGCCGATGTCCTCCGTCGGGAAGAAGCCCTTGGGGATCGCCTGGAACAGCAGGGCGGAGCCGACCACCGTCGCGATCATGACGAGGCCCATCACCGGGCGGTGCTTCAGCGCCAGCCGCAGGGTCACCGCGTAGCCGCGGTGCAGCGCGGAGAAGCCGCCCTCCAGGATGCGCCCGAACCAGCCCTCCTTGGCGCCATGCGGCTCGTGCGTCAGCATGCGCGCGCACATCATCGGCGTCAGCGTCAGCGCCACGAAGGCCGAGGCGCTGATCGCCATGGTCACCACCAGAGCGAATTCGTGGAAGACGCGCCCGACCACCCCGCCCATCAGCAGGATCGGGATGAAGACGGCCACCAGCGACACGGTGATGGAAATGATGGTGAAGCCGATCTCCCGCGAGCCTTTGAGCGCCGCCTCGAAGGGCTGCATCCCCTCTTCGACGTAGCGGACGATGTTCTCCATCATCACGATGGCGTCGTCCACGACGAGGCCGACCGCCAGCGTCAGCGCCATCAGCGAGATGTTGTCGATGGAGAAGCCCATCAGATGCATCCCGCCCGCCGTCGCGATCAGCGAGATCGGAACGGTCAGCGCCGGGATCATCGTCGCCGTCAGGCGGCGCAGGAACAGGAAGATGACCAGCACGACCAGCGCGATGGTCAGGCCCAGCGTAAACTGCACGTCCTCCACCGCCTCGCGGATCGAGGTGGAGCGGTCGTTCACCACCTCCACCTTGGCGCTGGGCGGAAGCTGCGCGCGGAAGGTGGGCAGCAGGTTGCGCACCCGGTCGACCACGTCCACCGTGTTGGCGTCGGGCTGGCGCTGCACCGCCATCACGATGGCGCGGGTGCCGTTGTGCCAGCTCGCCGTGCGGGCATTCTCGACGCTGTCGAGGACGTTCGCCACGTCGCCCAGCCGGACCGGGGCGCCGTTGCGGTAGGCGACGATCAGGCCGCGGAAGGCGTCGGCGTCGGGAAGCTGCGGGTTGGCGGCGAGGACGAGTTGCTGGCGGGCGCCGGACAGCGTGCCGACCGGGGTGTTGGCGTTGGCGGCGGCCAGCGCCTTCTGAAGCTCGTCGATGCCGATGCCGCGCACGGCCAGCGCGTTGGGGTCGACCTGGACGCGCACGGCGTATTTCTGGGCGCCGTAGATCTGCACCTGGGCGACGCCCGGCAGGGTGGCGACCTTGGGCTGGACCGCGGTTTCCGCGAAGTCGTTCAGCGCCGACAGCGTCAGCGTCGGCGACGAGAGGGCCAGCATCAGGACCGGCTGGTCGGCCGGGTTCACCTTGCGGTAGCTGGGCGCGGTGGTCATCTCCGCCGGCAGGCGGCGCTGGGTGCGGGCGATGGCCGCCTGCACGTCCTGCGCGGCGGCGTCGATGTCGCGTTCCAGAACGAACTGGATGGTGATCGAGGTGTTGCCGAGGCTCGACGTCGAGGTGATCGTGTCGATGCCGGCGATCGTCGAGAATTCGCGCTCCAGCGGGCTGGCGACGGAGGCCGCCATGGTCTCCGGGCTGGCGCCGGGCAGCGTGGCGGAGACGTTGATGACCGGGAAATCCACCCGCGGCAGCGCCGCGACGGGCAATTGGCGGTAGGCGGCGAGGCCCCCCAGAACCAGCGCCGCCGTCAGCAGGATGGTCATCACCGGACGGCGGATGCACAGCTCCGAGAGGGTCATGACGCGCCTCCGGTGAGCGGAGCCTTGCCGTTGACGCCCTCCTTGCCGCCGTTCTTGGCGGCGGCGACCTTGGCGCCGGGATACAGGCGGGACTGGCCGTCGACCACCACGCGCTCACCGGCCTGCACCCCGTCGGCGATGACGGCGATGCCCTCCTGGCTGCGCGCCACGGTGACGTTGCGGATTTCCACCGTGTCGTCGGCCTTGACCACATAGACGAAGCGGCCCTGCTGGCCGGTCTGCACCGCTTCCTGCGGCAGGGTCAGGGCCTGCGGCTCGACCCGCAGGGTCAGGACCACGTCCACGAACTGGCCGGGCCACAGCCGGGTGTCGGCGTTGGTGAACTGGCCCTTCACTAGGATCGTGCCGGTCTGCTGGTCGACTTGGCTGTCCAAGAAATTCAGAACGCCCTCGGCGGGCGGGACGGCGGCGCCGGGGATACCGGCCGTGACCGACAGCGTGCTCGTCTCCATCGCCGCGCGGATGGCCGGCAGGTGGCGCTCCGGCACGTTGAAGGCGACGGTGATCGGGCGGAGCTGGGTCAGCGTGACCAGCGGCGTGGCGTCCGCCGCCCGCACCATCGTGCCGGGCTTGGCGTTCACCGCGCCGGTGCGCCCGTCCATGGGGGCGGCGATGCGGGTGAAGCTGAGCGAGACCTTGGCCGCCTCGATGGCCGCCTGCCCGGCCTTCACCGTGGCCTCCAGCGCGTCGGCGGCGGCCACCGCGGCGTCGTACTGCTGGCGGGCGACGGTGTTGGAGCGGACGAGCTGCTCGTAACGCTTCACGTCGCCACGCGCCTTGTCGAGATTGGCACGGTCGCGTTCCAGATTGGCCTGCGCCTGCCGGAGCTGCGCCTCCAGCGCGCGGGAGTCGAGGGTGAACAGCAGGTCGCCCGCCTTCACCTCCTGCCCCTCGGTGAAATGGACCGTCTCGACCACCGAATCGACACGCGCCTTGATGGCGATGGCGGCCACCGGCTGGACCGAGCCGATGGTGCCCAGCCGCTCCGGCACCGCGCGCTTCTCGACCGTCTGGATGACCACCGGAAGGGCGCGCGGTCCCGCCGGGGCGGCGGCCTTCGCCGTCTGCGCGTCGGCCCCGCCCGCCCGGTGCGTGTACCAATAGCCGCCGCCGATCAGCGCGGCCAGCAGGAGCGCAAACAGCGCTATGCGTTTCGTCACATCGAACTCCCGGTGGGGCTGCCCGGTCCGGCCGGAGCGCGCCATCTTGCCATAAGGCAATGCGGCCCATTATCGCAGGTGAGGCTTTGCAGGTTAATGTCCATCCTACAGCCATTTGGTAACAGACTGTAACAACGGCTATGGGATGCGGGGCGATTCGGCGATGCTGGACCTGAAGAACCTGGAAGCCTTCGTATGGATCGCCCGTTTGGGCGGCTTCCGAGCCGCGGCGGGACGGCTGAACACCACCCAACCGGCCATCTCCGCCCGCATCGCCCAGCTGGAAAAGGAGCTGGGCGTCCAGCTGTTCAACCGCGGCACGCGGCGGGTCACGCTGACGTTGAAGGGCATGGAGCTGCTCGACCATGCCGAGCGGATGCTGACGCTTCAGGCCGAGCTGGTGCATGCGGTGGCCGAATCGACGACCCTGCGCGGGCTGATCCGGCTGGGGGTGGCGGAAACCATCGTGCACACGTGGCTGAGCCGCCTGATCGAACGGCTGCACAACCGGTTCCCCCTGGTCAGCCTGGAGATCGAGGTCGACACCTCCATCCATCTGCGCAACGGGCTGCTGGCGCACGACCTCGACATCGCCTTCATGCTGGGACCGGTGGCCGAGCCGGACATGCGCAACGAGGCGCTGAGCAGCTACTCCATGGCCTGGGTGGCCAGCCCCTCGCTCGACCTGCCCGCCGGGCGGCTCGGGCTGGCTGATCTGGCGCGCTACCCGGTCATCACCTTCTCCCGCCAGACCAAGCCGTCGGTGGCCATCCAGCAGATGTTCAAGCGGCCCGGCCTGCCGCCGCTGCGCTTCTACGGCAACAGCTCGCTCGCCAGCATCGTGCGGATGACCCTGGACGGCATCGGCATCAGTGCCATCCCGCCCGCGGTGATCGAGCGCGAACTGGCGGAAGGGCTGCTGCGGCTGATCCCGGCGGAGGACCCGCTGCCCGATCTCGACTTCACCATCTGCCACCCGGTGGACAGCGACAACCCGCTGGTGCCCATCGTGGCGGACATGGCGTTGGAAATCGTGCGGGCACAACGGCACGGGGCGCCGACTGATAAACGCCGTTTATCGCAAACGATCCAAAATGAAAATTTGACGGATCGGACGGATGCGTGAACCTTTAGGACACAACAGTTCGGTCACCGAGGTTTTGCCCGCCATGCAGTCCGTGACCCCAAGCACCCCGTTTCCGCCCGGCAACCCGTCTGCCGCCCTGCTGGCGCGTCTGGCGATCCGCCGGGGAGAGCATCGCGGGCCCACCGCCGGACTGGCGCCGGGCCATGTGCAGGCGAACCTCGCCATCGTTCCCGCCGAGGTCGCCTCCGCCTTCGAGCGCTTCTGCCGCTCCAACCCGGTGCCCTGCCCGCTGCTCGCCGTGTCGCAGCCGGGCGATCACCGCTTTGCGGAGCTTGGCGCGGACCTCGACCTGCGCACCGACTTCCCGCGCTACCGCGTCTACCGCGACGGCCTGCTGACGGAGGAGCCGGAGGATCTGCTGTCCGTCTGGCGGGGCGATCTGGTCGCCTTCGCCATCGGCTGCTCCTTCTCCTTCGAAGAGGCACTGCTCGCCGCCGGCCTGCCCGTCCGCCACATCGAGCGCGGCTGCAACGTGCCGATGTACGTGACCGACCGGGACTGCGTGGCCGTCCCACCCTTCGCCGGCCGGATGGTGGTGTCGATGCGCCCGATGACGCCCGTGCAGGCCGAGCGCGCTGCCGCGGTGACCGGGCGCTACGCCGCCGTCCACGGCGCGCCGGTCCACATCGGCGACCCGGCGGCGCTCGGCATCCGCGACCTGTCGCGGCCGGAGTTCGGCGACGCCGTTCCGCTCGCCCCCGGCGAGGTCCCCGTCTTCTGGGCCTGCGGCGTCACTCCCCAGGTGGCGCTCGCCGCCGCCCGCTTGCCCTTCGCCATCGCCCACAGCCCCGGCCACATGCTGGTCACCGACCGGCTGAACGCCGAGCTGGAGGGCGTGTCCCCTTCGGTCGCGCAACTTTTCAGACAAGAACAGGGAGCTTCATGACATGACCGCGATCACCCTGCGGACCCGCCTCGCCGCCGCCGCCTTCGGCATCGGCCTCTGCGCCACCCCGGTCGCGGCCTTCGCCGAGACCTGGGACATGCCGACCCCCTACCCCGACACGAACCTGCACACCATCACGGTGCGCCAGTTCGCCGAGGACGTGAAGGCGGCGACCAACGGCAAGATCCAGATCACCGTCCATTCCAACGGCTCGCTGGTCAAGCATCCGGAGATCAAGCGCGCCGTCCAGTCCGGCCAGGCCCAGATCGGCGAGGTGCTCATCAGCTCCTGGGCGAATGAGGATCCGCTCTACGGCCTCGATTCCGTGCCCTTCCTGGCGACCGACTTCGCCGCCTCGAAAAAGCTCTACGAGGTGTCCAAGCCGTACCTGGAGAAGAAGCTGGAGCGTCAGCGCCTCAAGCTCCTCTACTCGATTCCGTGGCCGCCGCAGGGCCTCTACGTGAAGCAGGAGATCGCCTCCGTCGCCGACCTGAAGGGGCAGAAGTTCCGCGCCTACAACCCGGCGACCACCCGCATCGCCGAGCTGGCCGGCGCCGTGCCGACCAAGATCGAGGCCGCCGAGGTGTCGCAGGCCTTCGGCACCGGCATCGTCACCGCCATGATGACCTCCGCCGCCACCGGCGTTGACACCAAGGCGTGGGACTTCGTGAACGTCTATTACGACGTGCAGGCCTGGCTGCCGCGCAACATGGTGTTCGTCAGCACCGAGGTCTGGAAGGGCCTGGACGACGCCACGAAGAAGGCCGTCGAGCAGGCCGCCGCCAAGGCCGAGGCCACCGGCTGGACCGAGTGGGAGAAGAAGACGGCGGAGCTGAACCAGACCCTGTCCGGCAACGGCATGAAGGTGCTGACCCCGTCTCCGGCGATCAAGGACGGCTTCGCCGCCATCGGCAAGACGATGACCGAGGAATGGACCAAGGCCGCCGGCGCCGACGGCGACGCGATCGTTTCGGCCTTCCGGAAGTAAGCGGCGGCGACACTGGCCCCCACCCTAACCCTCCCCCGCTGAGCGGGGGAGGGGATTTAAACTCCCTCCCCTGCGTTAGCGGGGGAGGGCCGGGGTGGGGGCAATACGCCCACCACCAAAAAACACCCCCCGCCCGCTCTACCCGGAGGTGGTCGCGCCATGCGCACCGCATTGACCTTCCTTTACCGCGCCGCCGAGGTCCTGGGCGCGGTGTTCCTGGTGCTGATCGCCGTGCTGATCGTGTCCCAGGTGTTCGCCCGGCTGGCCAACCGCATGGTGCCGGGAGCTGACGAGCTGGCCGGCTACTGCATGGCCGCCTCCTTTTTCCTGATGCTGGGACCGGCGCTGCGCCGCGGCGCACACATCCGCGTCGGCGTGCTGGTCGACCGGCTGCGCGGAGGACCCCGCCGTGTCGTGGAGCTGATCTGCCTCGGCTTCGGCACCGCGCTCAGCGCCTATTTCGCGTGGTACTGGCTGCGCATGACCTACGATTCCTACGATTTCGGCGATCTGGGACAGGGGGTGCTGCCCATCCCGCTATGGATTCCGCAGGCCGCCATGGGTGTCGGGCTGGTGATCCTGGTGATCGCCTTCCTCGACGACCTGCTGGCGGTGATCCAGGGGCGCGAGGCGTCCTACCAAAGCGCCGGCATGCAGAGCGAGGGCTGACCCATGGACCAGACAACCGCATCCATCGTCGTCGTGGTGACGATGCTCCTGATGCTGGGGACCGGCATCTGGGTGGCCCTGGCGCTGGCCGGCGTCGGCTTCGTCGCCATGGCGCTGTTCACCACACGCCCCGTCGGCATGGTCATGGCGACCAACATCTGGGGCGCCAGCACGAGCTGGACCCTGACTGCCCTGCCGCTGTTCATCTGGATGGGCGAGATCCTGTTCCGAACGCGCATCTCGTCCGACATGTTCAAGGGGCTGGCCCCATGGACGGGCTGGCTGCCAGGACGGCTGATGCACGTCAACATCGTCGGCTGCACGATCTTCGCCGCCGTCTCCGGCTCCTCGGCCGCGACCGCCGCGACCATCGGGCGGATGACCATCCCGGAACTGACCCGGCGCGGCTACGACCCGATGATGATCGTCGGCACGCTGGCCGGCGCCGGCACGCTGGGCCTGCTGATTCCACCCTCGATCATCATGATCGTCTATGGTGTGGCCGCGGACGTGTCCATCGCCCGGCTGTTCATCGCCGGCGTCATTCCGGGCATCGTGCTGACCGGGCTGTTCATGCTCTATGTCGGCGGCTGGTCCCTGCTGAATCCCGACCGTGTGCCGCCGCGGGAGGCACGCCAGAGCTTTCTGGAGAAGATCCGCGACACCGGGTCGCTGATTCCCGTCATGCTGCTGATCGTCGGGGTGCTCGGCTCCATCTACGCGGGCATCGCCACGCCGACAGAGGCCGCGGGCATCGGCGTTCTGGGATCGCTGGTGCTGGCGCTGGTGACCGGCTCGATGAGTTGGGCGACCTTCCGCGACAGCGTCCTGGGAGCGGCGCACACCTCCTGCATGATCGGCTTCATCCTGGCGGGGGCGGCCTTCCTGACCGTCGCCATGGGCTACACCGGCATTCCGCGCCTGCTGGCGGAGTGGATCACCTCCATGCAGCTCTCCACCGCGTCGCTGCTGGTCGTGCTGACGCTGTTCTTCATCGTCATGGGCTGCTTCCTGGACGGCATTTCGATGGTCGTGCTAACCACCTCGGTCATCCTGCCGATGGTGCAGAACGCCGGGATCGACCTGCTGTGGTTCGGCATCTACATCATCATCGTGGTGGAGATGGCTCAGATCACCCCGCCGGTGGGCTTCAACCTGTTCGTCCTGCAATCGATGACGGGCAAGAGCATCTTCGCGGTCGGCAAGGCCAGCCTGCCCTTCTTCATGCTGATGATCCTGATGGTGGCGCTGCTCTGGATCTTCCCGGGCATGGTGACGTGGCTGCCCTCGCTGATGATCGGGTGAGGAGCGGCATCATGGACGTCCGTTTCACCACGGCGGGCGACACCGCCTTCAACGTGGAGTTCGGGGAGGGCATCGACCGCCCGACCAACGCCCGCGTCATGGCCCTGCACGCCCGGTTGAAGGCCGCCGCGCCGCCGGGTCTGGTGGAGACGGTGCCGACCTTCCGCTCGCTCCAGGTCGTCTACGACCCGATCGCGACGAGCCGCCGGGAGGTCCAGGCCGCCGTCGAGGCGGAACTGGCCCACGCCGATGAGGCGCCGGCCGCAGGAGCCCTGTGGCACCTGCCCGTCTGTTACGACCCGGATCTCGGCCCGGACCTTGCGGAGCTGTCCGCGTCGCTCGGCCTGACGGCGGAGCAACTGATCGCCCTGCACGGATCGACCGAGTATTTCGTCTACATGCTGGGCTTCATGCCGGGCTTCGCCTACATGGGCGACCTGCCGGCGGAGCTGGAGAAGCCGCGGCGCAGCGAGCCGCGCGTCCGCGTGCCGGCGGGCTCCGTCGCCACCGCCGGGCGGCTGACCACCGTCTACCCGTGGGAAAGCCCGGGCGGTTGGCACCTGATCGGGCGCTGCCCGGTGCCGCTCTACGACGGCGCCCGCCCTGCCCCGGTCCTGCTGGCCGCGGGTGACCGGGTGCGATTCGAGGCGGTGGACCGCGCCCGCTTCGACGCGCTGTCGGCCGAGGCCGCCGCCGGCCGCTTCGATCCCGACACGCTGAGGGCCACGCCATGAACGCGCCCTCCCTTGCGCCCTGCCTCACCGTCGTCCGGCCGGGGCTGTTCGCCACCATCCAGGACCTTGGCCGCTTCGGCCATCAGGAACTCGGCATGCCGGTGGCCGGCGCGCTCGACCCCATCGCCCTGCGCCTCGCCAACGCTCTGGTCGGCAATCCGGCGGGCATGGCGGGGGTGGAGGTCGCCCTGCTCGGCCCGGCGCTGAAGGTGGAGGCCGACGGCGTGCGCGTCGCCGTCGTCGGCCCGATGGCGCTGAGCTTGGAGCGCGAGGGGCAGCCGCCCCAGGCGCTGGAGCCGCACCGCAGCCACACGCTGGCGCGCGGCGACGTGCTGAAGCTGGGCGCCGTCACCGGGGCGGCGGTCGCCTATCTGGCGGTGGCCGGCGGCTTCGCGCTGGAGCCGTTCCTGGGCAGCCTGTCCACCTACGTGCGCGCCGGCATCGGACCGCTCGGCGGCAAGCCGCTGGGCGACGGAACGCGCCTGCCGCTCCACCGCAACGACGCCCCGCCGGGCAGCGACGTGGAGTTGCCGGAGCCGCCGGATTACGGCGGCGGGCCGGTGCGGGTGGTGCTCGGCCCGCAGGAGGACCGCTTCACGGCGGAGGCGGTGGAGACGTTCCTGTCCGCCGGCTACCGCGTCGGCAAGGACGCCGACCGCATGGGCCTTCGGCTCGACGGGCCGACGCTGGCTCACACCGGCTCCGCGGACATTCCGTCGGACGGGCTGGTCACCGGCTCGATCCAGGTGCCGGGCAACGGCCAGCCGATCCTTCTGCTGAACGACCACCAGACGGCGGGCGGCTACGCCAAGATCGCCACGGTGATCTCCGCCGACCTGCCCCGCGTCGGCCGGCTGAGCCCCGGCGGCGGCCTCAGCTTCCGCGCCGTCACGGTGGAAGAGGCGGAGGCCATCCGGCGGCGCCAGGAACAGACCATCGCGGCCTGGGTCCGCGCCATCCGTCCGGTGCGCCCGGCGGGCGGTGTCGATCTGGAGGCGCTCTACGCGGAAAACCTGGTGTCCGGGGTCGTCGACATCGTCAACGGCAACGGCGACATTCTGAACCAAGAACAGATGTGCGGGAGGGCACCATGACCATCACCGTGAACCTGAACGCCGACCTGGGCGAAGGCTTCGGCGCCTACGACATCGGCGATGACGATTCGATGCTGGGCATTGTCGCCTCCGCCAACATCGCCTGTGGTTTCCACGCCGGTGATCCGCTGGTGATGACGCGGACCGTCCGGAACGCGGTTGCGAAGGGCGTCAGCCTGGGCGCCCACCCCTCCTACCCCGACCTCCAGGGCTTCGGGCGCCGCCCCTTGCGGATGTCGGCGGCGGAGGTCGAGGCGATGGTCGCCTACCAGATCGGCGCGCTGATGGGCATCGCCGCCACCGCCGGCGGTTCCGTCACCCATGTGAAGGCGCACGGCGCGCTGAACAACATGGCGGCGGTCGACGAGTCGCTCGCCCTGGCGATCGGCCGGGCGATCAAGGGCGTCGATCCCAGCCTGATCTACCTCGCCACCGCCGGTTCAGAGATGGCGCGGGCCGGACGGACGCTGGGCCTGCCCACGGCGGAGGAGGTCTTCGCCGACCGCGCCTACGACGACAACGGCAACCTCGTGCCGCGCGGTCAGCCCGGTGCGATGGTCCACGACCCGGACGTGGCGGCCGCCAACGTTCTGCGCATGCTGGAGGAGGGCGTGATCCTGTCGGTCACCGGCACCCGCATCCCCTGCACCGTCCATTCCGTCTGCGTCCATGGCGACGAGCCGAGCGCGGTCGCCATGGCCGGCAACCTGCGCCGCACGCTGGAGGCGAAGGGAGTCCGCATCGTTCCTCTGCCGGAACTGCGGCACCGCTTCTAGGAAAGGGCGATCATGCGGGCCGCAGATTCGCCGCTTCGGCGAGGCTGGTGAGCGTGTCGAGGATGACCTGAGGGCTGACCGGCTTGCGCAGCACCACCAGCGGCTGCCAACGGTCGGACGTCAGGTCATCCTCGCCAGCCTCCATCGACAGGAAGCCCGTCATCACCAGGATCGGCAGTCCGGAGGCCCTGACCCGCAGTTCGCGGATCAGGGCGCGGCCGTCCATCCGCGGCATGCGCAGATCGGTGATGACGAGATCGGCGGGATCGGCGCTGTAGCGCTCCAGCCCCTCCTGCCCATCCTGGGCCAGGGTCACCCGGAATCCCTTGCGGGACAGGAAATCCTCCAGCGCCATGGCGGCGAGGGCCTCGTCCTCGGCCACCAGGACATGCAACGGAACGGTGACAGGGTCAGGCATGAGCGCGCTCCACGTCCTGAACGGAGGGATGGGACACCGGCACAATGATGGTGAAACGGACGCCACGGCTCCCGTCGTCGTGGGTCACGTTCGCCGCGTCGATCCGCCCGCCCATGGAATCGATGATGCCATAGCCGATGGACAGGCCGAGTCCGGACCCCTTCCCGACCTCCTTGGTCGTGAAGAAGGGGTCGAAGATGCGGGGCAGGATGTCCGGATCGATGCCGCCGCCGTCGTCGGTGATGGTGATGACAGCCCGCCCGGCGGTCATGTCGCAGCGCATGCCCACCGTGATCCGCCCGGCGGCCGGCGACCCGTCGGGGTCGGCGCGCCATTCCAGGATGGCGTCGCGCGCGTTGGACAGCAGGTTGACCAACACCTGCTCCAACTGCAGGGGACGCCCGCGCGTGACGCAGTCGATGGCCGGGACGTCGCTCACGACCTCGATGTTTTCCAGGGCGAACTGGTTGGACACCAGTTCGACGGCGGAGCGGAGGCAGGCCGCGGGTTCGAAGCGCTGGGTCGCGCCGTCGCGGCGGCTGAAGGTGCGCATATGGTCGATGATGCGGCCCATGCGCTCCGCCTGTTCCGACATGATGGTCAGCACCTTGTCCAGGCGCGCGGTATCGGTGTCGCCGTCGCGCAGGCGGGACAGGGCGTTCTCGGCCCAGATCCGGATGATGTTCAGGGGCTGGCTCATCTCATGGGCCATGCCGGCGGCGAGAGTGCCCAGGGTGGCCAGCTTGGAGGCCTGGACCAGCTCCTCCTGAAGCCTCTTGCGGTCGGTGATGTCGCGGGCGCTGCCCAGGATCTGGACCACCCGCCCATCCTCGCCGCGCACCGGCACCAGCACGGTGTGCCAGGTGCGCCGCCCGACGGGAAGCTCCAGCGTCTCCTCATAATCGACCGGTTCGCCCGCGGCGACGCAGGCGCTGTAGCGTTCGATCACCGCCGCGGCGGTTTCCGGGGGAACGGCGTCGCGGACCAGCCGGCCGCGGATGGTTTCCGGGTCGATGCCCGTCGCCCGCGCGTGGGCGGGGTTCAGCGTGTCGTAGGCGAAGTCTCCGTCAGGCAGAACCGTGACGACGAACAGCCCCTCCGCCAGATTGTTGAAGAAGCTGGCGTAGCGCAGTTCGGCCTGACGCCGGATCTCGATCTCGCGCTGAAGGGCTCCGTTGGCGTCGGCGAGCTGGGTGGCACTGGGCAGAGCGAGGGCCTTGGGCATCTGCACCCACAAGGCGACGGCGGTCAGCACCGACACCATTGCGGTCAGCGCCTTGACGATGCCCTCCACGGCATAGTCGGGATACCACAAGGTCCACAAACTGAAGAAATGCGTCGTGCCGCAGGCCAGGATGAAGGCGGCGAACAGCCAGACGATCCAGGTGAAGGCCACGTCGCGGCGCTTCACGACGAAGTAAAGCAGCGCCACCGGGATCGAATAATAGGAGAGGCCGGTCAACACATCGGACACGATGTGCAGGGTCAGGATTTCCGGACGCCAGAACAGGCACACGCCGTGAGGCAAGTACGCGCTGGTGTCGAAGAAGGCTTCCACGCCACCGAACATGCCGCCCCTCTTTTATTCGGTCACCGTCCGCGGTCCAGCCGGGTCCGGAAACGCCGCCGTTTCTCTGATCTCGCCACAAAACTTTAAAGCACAACGCCTTGTAGCACCATGCCGCGATGGCTGCGTCAGCAAACGCTACTCGAATCAGACAGGAGGAGCAACACGCGGAACGCGATACCAGCGAATGGTCAGCGCGCTCCGCATGGCTTTGGATGAACGTTACGCGGCGGTGTGCACCTTGCGGTTTTGCTCGCGGGTCTTCAGAAAGCGCAGGGCCGGGAAATCTTCCTGCGTGCGGTTCAGGTGCCAAGCGTTGCGGGCCAGGAACACCAGCGCCCCGTCATGGTCTTCCGCCGCCGCCGAGCGGTTGAGGTCGAGGAATTTCTTGAGCTGGTCCTCGTCGTCCGTCTCGATCCAGCGGGCGGCGTCCACCCCCGCCCCCTCGAAGCGGGCGGCGAGGCCGTATTCCGCCTCGATGCGGGCGGCCAGAACCTCGAACTGCAGCTGGCCGACCACACCGACCACCCAATCCGCCCCGGTCAGCGGCTTGAACACCTGGGAGGCACCCTCCTCCGCGAAATGCTCCAGCGCCTTGCGCAAGTGCTTCACGCGCATCGGGTCTTCCAGCCGGACGCGCTGCAGCAGTTCCGGCGCGAAGCTCGGCACGCCGGTGAAGCGCAGGTCCTCGCCCTCGGTCAGCGTGTCGCCGATGCGCAAGGACCCGTGGTTGGGGATGCCCATGATGTCGCCCGGCCACGCCTCTTCCGCCAGTTCGCGGTCGCGGGCCAGGAACAGCACGGCGTTGTTCACCGCCATCAGCTTGCCCGACCGGACATGCTTCAGCTTGGCGCCGCGCTTGAACTTGCCCGAGCAGATGCGCACGAAGGCGATGCGGTCGCGGTGGTTGGGGTCCATGTTGGCCTGGACCTTGAACACGAAGCCGCTGAACTTGCCCTCGTCGGGCTGAACGGAGCGCTGTTCCGCCGGCTGCGGGCGCGGCGGCGGGGCGTTCTCGGCGAGACCCTGGAGAAGCTCGCGCACGCCGAAGTTGTTGATCGCGGAGCCGAAATAAATCGGCGTCAGGTGACCGGCGCGGTAGGCTTCCAGGTCGAAGGGCGGCATCAGCCCGCGGGCCATTTCCACCTCCTCGCGCAGCTTCGCCACCGCGTGGTCCGGCAGCAGCTCGTCGAGGCGCGGGTCGTCGAGGCCGTTGCACTCGATGCCGTCGTCAATCTCGTCGCCCTTGGTGCGATCCATCAGGATCAGGCGGTCGCGGATCAGGTCGTAGCAGCCCAGGAAGTCGCGGCCCATGCCGATCGGCCAGCTCGCCGGGGTGACCTCCAGCGCCAGCGAGCTTTCGATTTCGGAAATGAGGTCGAAGGGATCGCGCGCCTCGCGGTCCATCTTGTTGCAGAAGGTGATGATCGGCACGTCGCGCAGGCGGCAGACCTCGAACAGCTTCAGGGTCTGGCTTTCGATGCCCTTCGCGCCGTCGATCACCATGACGGCGCTGTCCACCGCGGTCAGCGTCCGGTAGGTGTCCTCCGAGAAGTCCTCGTGGCCCGGCGTGTCCAGCAGGTTGAAGGTGCGGCCCTCGTAATCGAAGGTCATGACGGAGGCGGTCACCGAGATGCCGCGCTCGCGCTCCACCTTCATCCAGTCCGACTTGGCGCGGCGCTGCTCGCCGCGGGCCTTGACGGCGCCGGCCATCTGGCCGGGAGGCGGAACGCCCCACGGCCCTCTTCGTTCGGACGTATAGATAGCAGCGAAGACCGCCCCATTCCAGCCTTCATCCCTCCCACCGAAAGGAAGGAAGGATGAAGGAATCCGGTGTACCTTACAGGCTCAGCTCGGCGATCTGCACGGCGTTCAGCGCGGCGCCCTTCAGAAGCTGGTCGCCGCAGACGAACAGGTCCAGGCCGTGGTCGCCGAAGATCAGGCTGGTGCGGATGCGGCCAACCTCGACGTCGAACTGGCCGGTGGCGTTCAGCGGCATCGGGTAGACGCCGTCCGCCGGCACGTCCTTCACCACCACGCCCGGCGCATCGGCCAGAACGGCGCGGGCGGCGTCCGGGGTGACCGGCGACAGCGTCTCGACCGTGATCGCCTCGGAATGGGCGCGGTAGGTCGGGATGCGCACCGCGGTGCAACTGACCGGCAGGTCCGGGATCTCCAGGATCTTCCGGGTCTCCCAAGTCACCTTCATCTCTTCCTTCGTGTAGCCGTTCTCCTGGAAGGCGTCGATCTGGGGGATCAGGTTGAAGGGGATCGGGTGGCGGAACACGCTGTTGACGACCGGCTTGCCGTCGAGCTGGTTGCGGGTCTGCTCCTCAAGCTCGGCCATGCCCTCGGCACCGGCGCCGCTGGTCGCCTGATAGGTGGAGACGATGACGCGCTTCAGGCCGAAGGCCTTGTGCAGGGGCCCGAGCGCCACGACGGCGATAGCGGTCGTGCAGTTCGGGTTGGCGACGAGCTTGGCGTCGCCCATGGCGTGGGCGTTGATTTCCGGCACGATCAGCGGGACGTTGTCGTCGTAGCGGAAGGCCGAGGAGTTGTCGATCACCAGCGCCCCGCCCGCGGCGATGGCCGGCGCGTGCTCCTTGGCGAAATCACCGGACACGGCGAGCAGGACGATGTCGTAACCCTTCACCTTCTCGACGTCGAACGCCACGAGGGTCTTCTCGCCGAACGGGGTCTCGACGGTCCGGCCGGCGCTGCGCTCCGACGCGAACAGCCCGAGTTCCGCGACCGGGAACGAACGGCGGTGAAGAACATCGACCATCTCGCGGCCGACGGCGCCCGTGGCACCGACGATGGCGACGCGGCGGGGAGAAGGAGAAGAGGTGCTCATGGGTGTGGTCCGTCCTTTGGTCTTGCCCGGATCGAGCGTGGACGGCGGCCCCAGATGCACCAAGGCCCCGTCCGTGTCCGGCGGGGCCTTCGTGGTGGGTGAAGCGTCTTACTCGATCAACGCACGCCACCATCCGACGGCCCGCCGGAGCGGGTCGTTTTGGTAGTGGTGGTGGTGATGGCGAGCGAGCGATTCATAACCCGGTAGATAAACGAAAGGCGCGGGGCTTGTAAAGCGCCCGCGCCTTCGCAACACAATTTTTGTCCGGGGCCGGACGGTGGTGCGTCAGCCCTCGGTTTCGGCAGGATGCTCCGGCTTCACGGGATGCACGTCCCAGATCTCCGTCGCATATTCCATGATGGTGCGGTCGGAGGAGAACCAGCCCATGTTGGCTGTGTTCAGGATGGCCTTGCGCGTCCATTCCTCCTGGTCGCGGTAGAGGTCCATGGCCGCCTGCTGCGCCTGGCAATAGTCGGAGAAATCCGCGGTCACCAGGAAATGGTCGCCGCCGTCGGTCAGCGCCTGGAGGATCGGATGGTAGCGGTGGGGATCGTCCGGCGAGAAGACGCCGGTGGAGATCATGTCCAGCGCCCGCTTCAGGCTGGGGTTGGAGGCGATGACGTCGCGCGGGTTGAAACCGCCGCTGGCCCGCAGGTCGTTCACCTCCTCGGCGGTCAGGCCGAAGATGAAGATGTTGTCGTCGCCCACATGCTCGCGGATCTCGACGTTGGCGCCGTCCAGCGTGCCGATGGTCAGCGCGCCGTTCAGGGCCAGCTTCATGTTGCCGGTGCCCGACGCCTCCATGCCCGCGGTGGAGATCTGCTCCGACAGGTCGGCCGCCGGCATGATGATCTCCGCCGCCGTCACGTTGTAGTTCGGCAGCAGCACGATCTTCAGGTTGTCGTGCACCGACGGGTCATGGTTCACCACCTTCGCCACATCGTTGATGAGCTTGATGATGAGCTTCGCCATGTGATAGCTCGGCGCCGCCTTGCCGGCGAAGATCTTGGTCACCGGCACCCAGGAGACGGTCGGGTTGTCGCGCATCTCGTTGTACAGCGCGATCGCCTGGAGGATGTTCAGGAGCTGGCGCTTGTATTCGTGCATGCGCTTGACCTGCACGTCGAACAGGCTGTCGACCTGCACGTCCACCCCGGTCTGGCGCGCGATGTAGGCGGCCAGCCGCTTCTTGTTCTTGCGCTTCGCGCGGCGGAACTCCTCGCGGAAGACCAGATCGTCGGCCTTCTCGGCCAGCGCCTTGATCTGGCTGAGGTCCTTGATCCAGCCGTTGCCGATGCGGCTGGTGATCAGCGCGGCCAGCGGCTGGTTCGCCTGATGCAGCCAGCGGCGCGGCGTGATGCCGTTGGTCTTGTTGTTGATGCGCTCCGGGAACTCCGCGTGGAAGTCGGCGAAGACGGTCTGCTTCATCAGCTCGGTGTGCAGGGCCGACACGCCGTTGACCTTGTGCGAGCCGAGGAAGGCCAGATTGCCCATGCGCACCCGGCGGTCACCGCGCTCGTCGATCAGCGACAGGCGGGACAGCCGCGCGTTGTCGCCCGCCGCCCGCGCCTTGGAGCGGTTGAGGAACTTGGCGTTGATCTCATAGATGATCTGCATGTGGCGCGGCAGCACGCGCTCCATCATGCGCACCGGCCACGCCTCCAGCGCTTCCGGAAGCAACGTGTGGTTGGTGTAGGAGAAGGTCGCGCGGGTGATGTCCCACGCCTTGTCCCAGAGCACGCCGTGCTGGTCCACCAGCAGCCGCATCAGTTCGGCGATGCCGATGGCCGGGTGCGTGTCGTTGAGCTGGATGGCCGCCTTGTCCGGAAGGCTGTCGAAGTTGGAATGGTGCTGCAGATAGCGGCGCAGGATGTCCTGGAGCGAAGCGGAGGTGAAGAAATACTCCTGCTTCAGCCGCAGTTCCTTGCCGCCCTCCGTCGCGTCGTTCGGGTAGAGGACGCGGCTCAGATTCTCGGTCAGCACCTTCTGCTCGACCGCTTTCATGTAGGCGCCGTCGTTGAAGTGGCCGAAGTTGAAGTCGCGCGTGGCGCGGGCCGACCACAGGCGCAGCGTGTTGATCGTGTCCCCGCCGTAGCCGACCACCGGCGTATCGTAGGCCATGGCCAGCACGCGCTCGGCGTCCACCCAGCGGTAGGCGCGCTCGCCCACCGAATCCCGGAACTCCTCGACGCGGCCGTAGAACTGGACGGGGTACAACACCTCCGGACGCGGGAACTCCCACGGGTTGCCGAACTGCAGCCACTGCTCCGGATACTCGACCTGCCAGCCATGCTCGAAGCGCTGCTCGAACAGACCGAACTCGTAACGGATGCCGTAGCCGTAGCCGGGCAGCGCTTCCGACGCCATGCTGTCGAGGAAGCAGGCGGCCAGACGGCCGAGGCCACCGTTGCCGAGCGCGGCGTCCGGCTCCGCCTCCACCACGTCGTCGAGATTCAGGCCGATGCGGTCGAGCGCCTGACGGCACTGGTCGGTGATGCCGAGGTTGGCGAGGCTGTTGGTCAGCAGGCGGCCGATCAGGAACTCCAGCGAGAGGTAGTAAACGCGCTTGGCGTCCTGCTGGTAATAGGTCCGCGTCGTGTCCATCCAGCGGTCCACGAGCCGGTCGCGCACGGCCAGCGCCACGGTGTGGAACCAGTCGCGCCGGGTCGCCGCCCGCGCGTCCTTGCCGACGGAATAAACCAGCCACTCCAGAAACGAGCGCTTCAGCCCGTCGACATCCAGACTGCGGCGTTCGATCTCGCGGGACTTATACCGAGCGTCCATGTCTTGACTTTCTTCTTTCGAGGGCCAACTGGAGCGGCGGTTTCTTAGCCGGTCTTCCATCGGCGGCAGTTTCCGGGGTCCTTGGTTAAGCAACGTTTAAGTCGCCGCGGCCAACCAGTCGAAACGGCTAGGCCGTTCGTCCAGAGCAACAGCCGGGGCTTGCCCTTGTGCCAGACGCGCTGTGTCAAAACGAAGGCCACCCCCGCAGCGCGCCCATACCGGTATTCGCTGCGAAGCCCCGCTGGAGGGAGTAAGATGGCGTCCGTGTCAGCCTCTTTGAACCTCCCGATGCTCGACAATACCGAATCTGCGGACTCCCGCCAGGAGCTGCCGGGCGACGCCACCATCCTGCTCCGTCAGGCCCAGCCGGCGGACATCCCCGCGCTGCTGGCCATCGAGGAGCGGTGCTTCGCCACCGACCGCCTGACCCGACGTAGTTTTCAATATTTGCTGACGAAAGCCAAGGCCACTGGCCTTGTGGAGGTCCACAGCGGCACGGTCGTCGGCTACGCCCTGGTGTCCTTCCACTCCGGCACCTCGCTCGCCCGGCTCTACTCCTTCGCCGTCGACCCCGGCCACCGCGGCCAGGGCGTCGCCAAGCGCCTTCTCGCCGCGGCGGAGCAGGCGGCCCGCTCGCGGGACTGCATCTACCTGCGGCTGGAGGTGCGGCGCGACAACGCTGCGGCCATTGATCTCTACAAGAAGGCCGGCTACCGCGAGTTCGGCGTCTACACCGACTATTACGAAGACCATATGGAGGCGCTGCGGCTGGAGAAGCGCCTCGGCCACAGCGGCCCCAGCGCTCCGCTGGGCGGCCCACTGGTCCCCTACTACCAGCAGACGCTGGACTTCACCTGCGGCCCGTCGGCCCTGATGATGGCGATGAAGGCGCTGAAGCCGGCGGAGATTGAACTGGGGCGGAAGCTGGAGATCCGCCTGTGGCGGGAATCGACGACCGTCTTCATGACCTCCGGCCATGGCGGCTGCGGCCCCTTCGGGCTGGCGCTGGCGGCGGCGCGGCGCGGCTTTGCGGTGGACATCCACATCAAGGACAACGCCACCCCCTTCCTGGACAGCGTGCGCAGCGACGAGAAGAAGGAAGTCATGCGCATCGTGCACGAGGACTTCCTCGACGAGTTGGAGGGCAGCGGCGCCACCGTCCGCCACAACACCCTGACCGCCCAGGACATGGCCGACGCGGTGGCGGGCGGGGCCATCCCCATCGTGCTCATCAGTTCCTACCGGATCTATCACGAAAAATTTCCGCACTGGGTCGTCGTGACCGGTGCCGACGACCGCTTTCTCTATGTTCATGATCCGCTTGTGTATGACCGTCACCACGCTCACATCGACCGGATGAACATGCCGATCCCGAAAGCCGACTTCGAGCGCATGGCCCGCTACGGCAAGGCCCAGTTGAAGGCCGCCCTGCTCCTCCGCCCCCAGTCTTCTGATCGGGCCGCCGATGGGTCCGCCCACTGATGCCCGCGCATCTCCTGGTCGTCGACCGCCGGGCGGACGTGAAATGGGCGAAGGGCGGGCTGCCGGTGATCAGCGCCCGCGACTACATCGCCCACCCGGAGCAGGCGCCGCGCGGCGCGCGGGTGCTGAACCTGTCGCGCAGCTACCGCTATCTGGGCACCGGCTACTACGTCTCGCTGCTGGCGGAGGCGCGCGGCGAGCGGGTGATCCCCTCCGTCCGGACCATCCTGGACCTGTCGCAGAAGACCTTCTACCGCGCCCAGCTGGCCGAGGTGGAGGAGGCGCTGCGCAAGGCCATCAAGCGGATGGACCACCCGCCGGAAGCCTCCTTCAATCTCATGCTCTTTTTCGGACACGCCGACGACGCCCGGTTCCAGGAGATCGCCAGGACGGTCTTCGACCTGTTCCGCTGTCCGCTGCTGAAGGTTCAGGTGCGGCTGAAGGAGGGCTGGACCATCCACGCCCTGGAACCGCTGTCGCTGGCCGAGCTGCGGCCCGACCAGGAGCCGCTGTTCCAGGCGGCGCTCGACGCCTACACCCGCACCTCCTGGCGGGAGCCGGCGGCCAAGGCGCCGCCGCGCTACACGCTGGCCATCCTGCACAACCCGAAGGAGGAGCTTCCTCCCTCCAGCCCGCGCGCGCTCCAGAAATTCGTCAAAGCCGGGGAAAGCCTGGGCATCGCGGTCGAGGTGATCGAGAAGAAGGACTACGCCCGCCTCGCCGAGTTCGACGCGCTGTTCATCCGCGAGACGACCAATCTCGACCACCACACCTATCGCTTCGCCAAGAAGGCGGCGACAGAAGGCATGCCGGTAATCGACGATCCGAACTCAATCCTGAAATGCACCAACAAGGTCTATCTGGCCGAGCTGCTGCGCGCCAACCGCATCCCGGCGCCGAAGACGGTGATCTTCGACAAGCGCGGGCTGGCGACGCTGGACCAGGAGATCCCCTACCCCATCGTCCTCAAAATTCCGGACGGCTCCTTCTCGCGCGGTGTCTTCAAGGTGCAGACCCGCAGCGAACTGGAGGCGACGGCCGAAAGCCTGTTCGAGCAGTCCGACGTGATCCTGGCCCAGGAGTTCATGTACACGGAGTTCGACTGGCGCGTCGGCGTGCTGAACCGGCAGCCGATCTATGTCTGCCAATATCTGATGGCGAAGAAGCACTGGCAGATCGTCAAGCACGGCGGCAACGGCCGGGCCGAACAGGGCTCCTCCCGCACGCTGGCCGTCGACGAGGCGCCGCGCGAGGTCATCGAGACCGCCGTGAAGGCGGCGGGACTGATCGGGGACGGCCTCTACGGCGTCGACGTGAAGCAGAACGAGCGCGGCGTCTTCGTCATCGAGATCAACGACAACCCCAGCATCGACCTCGGCGTCGAGGACGCGAAGCTGAAGGAGGGCCTGTACCGCCTCATCATGGGCGAATTCCTGCGCCGCCTGGAATCGCGGCCGCGCAAGCCCGGCTCTGGAACCTAATTCTCCCTTTTGGGCAGTTCCGCCATCCGTTTGGGCGACCCCCGGATTCCAAACACTTCTCCTCCTAAGATGTTTTCGGCTGTGGCCGCCGGGGAACAAGCCCCTTCCCCCCGCGTTATGAAATCAACGTCACCACGAACGGGAGCAACACCGAAGCGCATCAACGCTTTGGAGTTGCCCAGGCTGGAGAGCGGGAGACCGTTGATGACGACGAACTTCTCATTGTGCTGCGCCGGACCGACACCCGGACACTGCTAGGCAGCACCACCGCATTCTAAATCACCGACACGAATCGCAGAACCGGCACGGCCACAGGACCGGCGCCGGAAGGGACCACGCGTCGAAAAAGGGCGCGTCGAAAAAGGGATCGTCTCCCACCGAAGCCTCGGGAGTCGGAATCCCGGGAACTGAAATCTCGGGACGGGGGCGCCGTCACCACGGACCGGCAGCCCCGCCGAATGAAGAGAAGCTGGAGGAAGAGCAACAATGGCGTATTGTTTCGAATCCGAACTGATCCGTTGCATGCCGAACCTGCAGCGTTATGCCTGCAAGTTGACGCGTGACGTCAGCGCCGCCGAGGATCTCACCCAGGACTGTCTTGCCCGCGCTCTGTCCCGCCAGCATCGTTTCGAGCCCGGCACCAACATGCAGGCTTGGCTGACCACGATGCTGAAGAATCTGCATTTCAACAACCTCCAGCGTGAAAAGCACGTCACCAAGGTCGAACTGTGGGACGGCGCCATGTCGGTCGAGGCCTCGCAGATCGCCCGGCTGGTCTTCCGCGACGTGGACCGCGCCTTCGGGGCGCTCACCCCCAGCCAGCGCAAGGTCGTGAAGCTGGTGGCCATCGAAGGCCGCCCCTACCAGGAGGCTGCGGAGAAGCTGAACGTCTCCATCGGCACCATCCGGTCCCGTCTGTGCCGCGCCCGCGAGCGTCTGAACAACCTGATGGCTGCCTAAGGCGTGGCGGGGAATGCGCCGTGGGGTATGGCAGCCGTACAACAGGTTGATTCTTCCATAGCGTCCGGACAATCCGGCACCGGAACAACCGATGGGAGCGGCTGTTACATCCCGCGTGCGAAACGAGTATGGCTGCTGCGGAGTGGCCGAGCATCCACGGGGAACGATCGGATACGCTTTGCCAACCATTTGGCGGTATCGGCATCATCCCCATAAGAAGAGGTAAGACACCACTCCCGACGCCGTGCCCGCCGCACTATATTGAACTCTGCGTCGCGGATCGTTTCCGTCTCGGGGGGATGGCCTCCGGAGACGTTCCGGGATCAAAAGATATGAAGCGTGTGACGATGAACCATATCAACGCATATCTTGACGGTGCCTTGGACGACAAGGAGCGTCAGGAGTTCGAGCAGTCCGTAGAGGACGACGCCGACGCGAAGGCCGTGGTGACCTTCCACAGAAGCCATGTGGAGGAGCTTCACCGCCTTTACGATCCCGTGCTGGAAGAGCCGGTACCGGCGCGCATGCTCGAACTGCTGAGGCAGCGCCGCAAGAGCTAGCCCTCCGATTCCCGCGTTCCATCGTCACATGAGGGGCGACCGGACGACCCGGCCGCCCGCTTTTTTTGTCCGTACCCTGGCTTTCCAACCAGCGTGGCGGGTTCTCCCGCATTTCCATGCGGCTTCCCCCTTCGGATCAACGCTTGCCCCTTTTACAGACCGGCGGCTTTTCCCATAAACAGGAGCCGCGGAAACGGAAGCTGGGCCATGGGCGCCCGGACCGGCGGGAATGAAGAGGAAGAACAGCGTCCATGGCGCGCGGCAGGCCGGCACCGAACATCATTCTGGGTCCCGTCCTTTACTTCCGGGGAGAGCAAGGCGACCGCTGGTGGCTGTCCGCCCTCTTCGTGCTGGACGGCGACGCCGAACCCTACGATCTGCGGGTGGATGGCGTGACCCTGCCCGTTCCGCCCCGCCACCTCGCCCAATGGCGCAACCGGCACGTCTGGCGCTTCGATTTCGCCATTCCACGCGGCGCTCGCGATGTCGAGGCCGCCTATGGCTTCACCGATGGCGCATCGCCGGGACACACCTGGGCGGTGACGGTGCCGGGACGCGCCTCGTCGCCACGGATCGCCTACGTCTCATGCAACGGGGCGGAGGATGAGGAAAAGATCGCCGGGCTGAACGCACCGCGCAACGCCTTGTGGGGTGATCTGCGCCGCCGTCACGAGAGCGAACGCTTCCACCTGCTGCTGCAAGGCGGCGACCAGCTCTACGCCGACGCGGTGTGGCGCCAGCCGCCGCTGCTCAGCGCCTGGAGGAAGCGGACGGACGCCGCCCGCCTGGACGAGCCCTTCACCGCCGCGATGGCGGAGGAGGCCGAGGACTTCTACTTCGACCTCTACCTGCGGGTCTGGGGCCAGCCGGAAACCGCGGCGGTGACGGCACGCATACCGTCGGTGATGATGTGGGACGACCACGACATCTTCGATGGCTGGGGCTCCCACCCGGACGAGGAGATGATGTCCCCGGCCTGGCGCGGCGTCTATACGGCCGCCCGCCGCCACTTCTCGCTGTTCCAGTTGGCCGCCATGGAGGGCGCCCAGCCGGAATGCGTGTGGGGGGCGCCCTTGGATTCCTTCAGCCAGGGGTTCCGGCTCGGCGATGTCGGCGTTCTGGCGCTGGACATGCGCTGCGACCGCACCCCTCGCCGCGTCCTGTCGGACCGGGTGTGGGATGCCCTGCCGGAATGGCTGGAGCGCTTCAAGGGCTGCCGCCACCTGATCCTGATGTCCAGCGTGCCGCTGCTCTACCTCGACACCGGCGTGATGGAGCGGGCGGTCGGCCTGTCGCCCGTCCGTGTCGGGATTGAGGACGATCTGCGCGACCAATGGCGCAGCCCGGCCCACGCCGAGGAGTGGTTGCGCCTGATCCTCCTTCTGGCGGAATTCTCGCGGCGCACCGGCTGCCGGGTCACCTCCGTGTCGGGCGAGATCCACGCGGGCGCGCGGGCCGTGCTGCGCGGCGGCGGCGTGGAGATCTGGCAGCTCATCGCGTCGGGGGTCGTCCACCCGCCGCCCGCCAAGGCCACCGCCTTCGCCCTGGAATGGCTGGCCGGTCGCAAGGAGACCCTGCCCAACGGCTATGTCTTCGAAATGCCGGCATTTCCCGAATCGGGAAAGCGCATCATCCGGCAGCGCAACTGGCTGTCGCTGATCTTCGACGGCAAGGGCCAGATCCACGCCCGCTGGTCGGCCGAAGGCCAACCCAACCGCTACACCCAGGTGATCTGAACCCGAGTGATCGGGCCGGAGGAGCCAAGCCGGCTCACTCCGACTGCGGCGACCGGCGGCGATTGCGCAGATTGAGCGCGTTGAGGAAGCTGGTGGCCTGCGCCGGTGTGGCCGGGCCGCCAGCTCCCGGCGCCTTGGCCGAGGTCGCCAGGAAGCCTCCGACACGCGCGCGCAGCTCGACCGAATCGTGGGCCGCCTGATCGGCGGTCTCCGCCACCTGACGGCGCACGTCGGCGTCGAGCGTGTTGAAGGCGCGCGTGGCGAATTCGAAGGCCGGCTGGGACTTGGTGGCGATCACCTGCCGCAGCGCCTTGGAAACCAGAACCGTGTCCAGCCCGCCGGGGCCGTCCACCCCATCCAGAACGTCGGCCAGGATGCCGATGGCCTGCAGGGTCTGGTTGTCATCGAGCGAGATGGGCTCCAGGCCGTCCATGACACTCACTTCCGATGTGGGTTGCCGAAGCGTGGTTGAACCAGCGGACACCGCCGGGCATTTTGCCGGTGCGAGGAAGCATAGTCGGACCGCCCCGCCGAGGCAATGCGCACGGCGTCAAGCGGCGCGCCTGACACTGCGGTTGACGAGGGCGACCCCGGCAACCGCCAGCGCCATACCGGACAGGGCCAGCAGCCCCAGCCGTTCCCCGAACATCGCCCAGGCGATCACCGCCGTGACCGGCGGAACCAGATAGAACAGGCTCGCCACGCGCGCCGCCGCGCCACGCCGGATCAACAGGAACAGCAGGAAAATCGCTCCCACCGACAGCACGAAGCTGAGCCACAGCAGGGCGAAGACAAATTCGCCGGTCCAGTCGATGTGCATCGTCTCGAACAACGGGGCCAGCACCGCCAGCACCGCTGCGGTCGCCGCGTACTGGATGGCGGTGCCGCTGCGCAGGTCCATCGCCGTGCCGTGACGCTTCTGGTAGAGCGTGCCGAAGGTGATGCCCAGCAGGGCGGCCAGCGCCAGCCCGATGCCCAGCGCGTCCGTCGAATCGAAGTGGAGCTTCTCGCCCACCACCAGCCCGACTCCGGCCAGCCCCATCAGGAAGCCCACCCACTGCCGTCCGGTCACCCGCTCGCCCAGCAGCGGACCGGAAAGGGCGGCGGTCAGCAGCGGCTGGATGCCGACGATCAGCGCGGTCACCCCCGCCGGCATGCCCTTGGCGATGGCGCAGAACACGCCGGTCAGGTAAACGCCATGCACCAGCAGCCCGGCCAGCGCGATGCGCCCGGCCTCGGCCCAGCTCTTCGGCCAGGGGGCGCCGGTGACCAGGGCGACGACGCCGAGGATCACCGCGACCAGCCCCAGCCGGACCAGCAGGAAGGTCAGCGGTTCCGCGTAGGGAAGGCCGTATTTGGCGCCGATGAATCCGGTGCTCCACAGCAGAACGAAGACGCCCGGCATCAGGCGCACCCAATCGGGCCGCCCGCCCGCTGCGGCGGTGGTCGCTTGCACGGTCATCGCTTTTCCCCGACTCCTATCCCCGCGCCTGCGCGCTTTCCGCGGTTGGAACCTCGACCGCCAAGGGCGGGGCGTCCGAGGCGGACGCACCGCCGGACAGGTCCGGCTTCGGCGCCTCCACCGCACGCGCGTCCGCCACGGGCGTCACGGCCTCCTCCACAGGCTTCGGCGGCGGGTTGCGCCGCGCTTCGGCCACCGACTGGAGATGGGCGCGCAGGCTTGCGTCCTTCTTCACCAGCCGATGGAAGTCTCTCACATCCAGGACCAGCAGTTGGCAATAGCCCATCGCACGCACATCGGCGTTGCGCCGCTGGCGGGTCAGCAGGGCCATCTCGCCGAACACCTCCCCGGTGCCGAGCTGGACCGGCTCGTCCAGACCCGGAACCAGCACCTCGACGGCGCCGGACGCGATGAAGAACATGGCGTCGCCGCGCTCGCCGCGCCGGACGATGGTTTCCCCCGGCAGGACCAGCCGCGGTTTCAGCAGGGTGGCGATGCCGCGCAGACGGTCGCCCTCCAGCCCCTTGAACAGCGGCACCCGCCCGACGAGGTCCATCAGATCCAGCCGCAGATCGAGCTTCGGCAGTGCGTCGAGCGCGCGACGGCGGGCGTCCAGATCGCGTTGCAGGTCGCTTAGGATCTCCTGGCTGATGATCGATTCGGCGAAGAGCGCCCGGTAATCCGCCTCCTCCAGCCGCAGGGCGGCGCGGCTGACGTAGCGGCTCTGCAGAATCAGCGCGTAGTCGGGATATTGCAGCTTCAGCGCCGCCAGGGCCTGCTCGACCATGGCGAGGCGCACCGTCAGGATGCCTTCCAGTTCGCAGGCGACATCGGTGCCCAGGACCTGCCCGACCTTGTCGTTGATGAACTCCAGAAGCTCGCGCTGCACGGTGCGCACGCCCAGAAGGATCTCGAACCGGAAGGCGAGCCGGCGGGCGAGCGGCGCGTGGATGCCCAGCCGGCGGTGCAACAGGCTGGCGACCCGCATCCAGGGAGTGAAGGAAATGAAAGGCTCCTCGAAGGCGCGGTAACCGGCGCGCCCCTGGGTCTTCACCGCGTCGAGCAGGCGCCCGGTGCGGCGGTTCAGCAGCTCCGCCACCCCGCGCGACAGGATACCCTGCCGGAAATGCTCGTAATACAGCTCCTCCTCCCGGTTCACCAGGATGACGAGGCCGATGGTCACGCGGTCTTCGTTGTTCAGCGGTGCTTCGGTCGACCGCTCCCGGACGATGGCGTCGAGCCGGTCGGTGTATTGCGACACGGTGGAACCGACAGCCTGCTCGTCGACCTCGTAGCGGTGGGCCAGATCCTCCACCCGCTCGCGCACGCCGGTCAGCGACAGGGCGAGCGCGCGGTTGCGCATGGCGTGCTCGACCGGCGACAGCTTGTTCAGGCCCAGCAGGTTGATGACGGCGCGCAGCGTCGTGCCGTTGATGAACAGCGTGTAGAAGACGAAACCGGTGACCAGCACAGCGACGAAACCCTGCACCCGGTCGGGAACGCGCCCGTTCTCGGTGACGGCCAGCGCCAGCGTCAGCGATACCGCTCCACGCAGGCCGCCCCACAGCATCACCGTCTTGTAGGCGTGGCTGACGCGCTGCGCCAGACCGGCGCCGGACAGCAGCGGCAGCAGGCCGAACAGCACCAGCGCGCGGGACACCGTGGCCGCCCCGACCACGACCAGCACCAGCCCGACGTCGCTCCAGCCGATGCCGCCGAGCAGGCGCGGCACCAGCAGCGCCGTCATCAGGAAGATCAACGAGTTCGCCCAGAAGCCGAGCTGCTTCCAGACATGCTCCAGCGCCCCCCAGGTGGCCGGGGAGATGCGCGTGCGTCCGACCGAGCCGACGACCAGCGCCGCCGTCACCACCGCCACGACTCCCGATGCGCCGACGTAATGCTCCGCCAGCACATAGCTGAGATAGGCGAGCGCCACGGTCAGCGTGATCTCGGCCATCGGCTGGTCGCGCACCGGCTCGACGATCATGCAGACCACGCGCCCGCACACATAGCCGGTCACCACGCCGCCCGCGAAGTCGCGCAGGAACTCCATCGCCGCTTCCGTCGCCCCACCATGGGCGTTGCGGGTCAGCATGCCGAGCAGCAACGTGAACAGCGCGATGGCCGCAGCGTCGTTCAGCAGGCTTTCGCCTTCGACCAGCATGGTCAAGCGGCGAGGAGCGCCGAGGTCGCGGAAGATGCTGACGACCGCCGCCGGGTCGGTGGTGGCGACGATCGCCCCCAGCAGCAGGCAGGCCACCAGCCCCATCGAGGTGAAGAGATTGAGCGCGTAGCCGACGGCGAAGGTGCAGACGAACACCGCCACCACGGCCATCAGCAAGATTGGCCACACGTCGTCGAACAGCCGCCGCACGTCCACCGCCAGCGCCGTCTCGAACAGAAGCACCGGCAGGAAGACGTAGATCAGCACCTCGGACGAGATGTCCATCTCCGCCAGGGAATTCAGGAAGTCATGGAAGGGGCCGGTGCCGCCCTGCCCGGCGAAGGTCTGGATCGCCAGCCCCAGGGTCACGCCAACGGCGGCCAGAAGCACCGTGTAGGGCATCCGCAGCCGGGCCGCCATAGGCGGCAGCAGGCTGACCAGCGCCAGAAGGCCGGATACCGCGAGGACATAGATGACGATGACGTGCATGGGGCTGCCTTGCCCTTGGAGGGTCGCGGCGCACGGTATCGCCCGATTGGGGCGGGAGCAAGGTCAGGATAAGGGACAAAGCTCTTCCGTACGTGTGACCGGACGTACGGTCCGGCCACACCCGTACGGAAGGGAACGTACAGGGCTTGCGCCCCGTCAGGCCACCGCCCCCGTCAGGCCACCCCCAGGGTCACCGTCATGCGGAAGCCGCCGGTGGAGCGGTTCTCGGCGCGGACCTTGCCGCCGAACGCCTCGATGTTCCGCCGCACGATCCACAGGCCGATGCCGAAATGGGTGGCCTCGGCCTGGTTCTGGGCCGCCGCGTCCTCCGGCATGCCCCGTCCCGGCTCGCGCTGGGAGAAGTAGCGTTCGAAGATGCGCGG
Source organism: Azospirillum sp. P4_B5 (assembly GCF_056402275.1). Classification (NCBI taxonomy): domain Bacteria; kingdom Pseudomonadati; phylum Pseudomonadota; class Alphaproteobacteria; order Rhodospirillales; family Azospirillaceae; genus Azospirillum; species Azospirillum sp. P4_B5. Next base: position 32,021 of record NZ_JBFUHT010000004.1, on the reverse strand, counting down.
CAGGTTCGCCGGATCGACGCCCGGCCCCTCGTCCTCGACCACCAGCTCCGCCCAGGCGCCGTTGCGCGACAGCCGCACGCTGACCGCGCCGTCCGGCGGGGAGAAGCTGACGGCGTTCTCCACCAGATTCTCGATGACGGTCTCCAGGATGTCCTCGCTGGCCCGCACGACCACTCCGGATTCGATGCGCGAGCGCATGTGGAGCTGCCGTTCGGCGAGCAGACTGGTGTAGCCGCCGGCCATCCGCTCCACCAAATCGGACAGGTCCACCCGGCGGCGCGGCGGCACCAGAAGATCGGCGGCGGCCTCGTCCATGCGCCGCCCGAAGGAGACCAGACCGTCGAGCTTGTCCACCGACTTCTCGATCATGGTCAGGGCGCGCTGGCTGCGGTTGTCCTCGGCGGGAAGGGAACGGCGCAGCGGCTCCACCGATTGGCGGATGACCGCGATGGGCGTCTTATAGGCGTGGGCATTGTCCTCCGCCGCGCGGCGCAGCGACCGGGCGCTTTCGCGCAGGGTGTCGACCAGCCGGTCGAAATCCTCGGCCACCCCGGACAATTCCGGCACGGTGTTGCGGTTGGTGAAGGACCCCTGCCCACTCTCGCCGATGCCGCCCGACACGATATCGCGGGCGAGGTCGCCGAAACGGTGCAGATTGCGCCAGACCCCCAGCAGAACGGCCATCACCAGCGCCGCCATGACGATGTAGATCATCGCCGCGGCCTGGACGACCGGCGTGCTCCAGTAGGGGCGTCCCAGGGAGGAGTCCAGATAGCCGCCGGCGGTGTGGCTGGTCACCAGAGCCCAGCAGCCGAAGGCCGTGTTGATCGGCGTGACCGAGGTCAGAATTTCATAGCCACCGGAGGCGCGCGGCAGTCGCAAGGCCAGCGGCTCGTTCCCGGCGCAGGAAGCGCCCAGCCGGTCCAGCACCCCCTGTTCGAGGAGCTGGTGCCGCTCGGCGTCCAGATCGTCGGTGGGCACCGACGGGGCGGCGGCGACGTAGTAGAAGCCGTCGCTGCCCATCAGGTTGTTGCCGGCCAGGGCGCGCGGCCGGACCAGCAGCTTCAGCCGCGTGTTCCCGTCCGCGAAGCGGCGCAGGATCGGGCCGAGCTGCGGCAGGGCCGCGCGGTTGGCGCGGGACAGGTCCGGCTCCAGCGCGCGGGCGATCAGCTCGCCCTGCCGCTGCGCGCTTTGCAACAGCAGGGTCTGCGTCGTGGTGTCGGCGCGCTGGAACTGATCGTAGATCAGCACTGGGACCGCCAGGAAGACGATGGTCAGCAGCGCCAGCCGGCTGGCCAGCGAGTGCCACAGCCACCGCAACCGGCCGCCGGGGAAACCCGCCATGGAGAAGCCTCCCTTGGTGAGTTCCGCACCGTCCCGGGCGCCGTCGCCCCCCCCGCCAGGCACCCCCGCGGACCCGCGGGCCTCAATCGGCAGCAGCGCCATCGACCATCACATCCGCGTCGTCGTCGCGCGTGCGCCCCGTGCCTCCGGTGCCGTTGCCCCAGCGGTAGCCGAAGCCCGGATAGTTCTCGATGCAATCGAAATCGGAGTCGACCACGCGGAACTTCTGGCGGATGCGCTTGATGAAGGCGCGGACGTTGGCGCGGTAGCCCGACGGGCCGTAGCCGGCCAGGAAGCCCTTGCCATGCACCAGATCGTAGATCTCGCGGTAGGACACGTCCTCTTCCGGACGGGTCGCCATCAGCTTGACGATGTTGAACTCGGTCAGCGTCAGGTCGATGCGCTTGCCGTTCCACAGGGCGCGGCTGTTGTCCAGGCGCAGGTCGAGGTTGCCCAGCGCGTAGACGGACTCCTTCGGCCCTTCGGCCTCTTCCGGCGTGCCTTTGGAGCCGTCCACGATGAGGCGCATGCGCTTCAGCAGGATCGACAGGCTGCGCGACTTCTCCACGAAGTCGAGCGCGCCGCCGGCCAGCGCGGCCTCTTCGTAAATCTGGTCCGACAGCACGGTGAGGAAGATCACCGGCAGGTCAATGCCGCGGGAGCGCATCTGGCGAAGGACGTCGATGCCGTCCATCTTCGGCATGCGCCAGTCCAGGAGGACAATGTCCACCGAACCGCCTTCGGCGAAGAAGTCGAGCGCGGGTTCGCCACGGTCGAAGGTGACGACCTCATACCCCTCGTCGGCGAGGTTGAGGCTGAGGGATTCGCGGAACAGGTCGTCGTCGTCGACCAGCGCCACGCGGGCGACGGCGGCCTCAGTCATTGCGGACATCCCAGCCTTGGGCAAGGAGTTGAGCGAAGCATCGTTTATCGACATCTGGGACATTTTCGCTGCTCTTCATATCGTAGGAAAGGGCACGGAAGTCCTGGGAGGACGTCATGTCCATGAAGAAGAAGACTTTGAGCGAGCAATCGCCCTTAGCGTAATGCCACACCTTTGCAGGTGGCGCCTCTTCCGTTGCGGCAGGGGTGCCCAGGAGACGCCGGGTCTGGACTTGGTCCAGGCCGACGAGCGTTTCGGGGGACAGGGTGGCAGGCGGGCTGGCGCCGCCGAACGGTACCGGGGGCAGCCCCGCCACTTCTGTCCCAGCCATGGCGATGACCTCGGCGGCGGGACCGGTCCCCGGACCGTTCACCGCCGGCGTGGCCGCCTGATCCTTGCCCGCGGCCTTGACGCGCGGAGGAGCAGGTTTCGTCTTCGGCACCGGGACGGCCATGGCGGTCGCTCCGGTGGTCTGCGTTTCGAGAGGAACCGTGGTGCCGGGGCACCCGGCCAGCAGAAGAACCGCCAGCACAAGGCCCGCCTTCCGCCGCCGGCACCCCACTCCGGCATTGGTTCCAGCCACTTCGCATATGGTACCCGTCATCGTCATCGTCGGGCCTTTCAAGCATCGTGGTTGAATTCGCGGGCGGTGTTGCTGGCCCCATGCCTGCACTTGCCGCCTCCGTGAGATCAAGGTCAGTCCAGTCTGGTTAATGTGGCGTTAAACCCCTGTTTGATACCCCCTTTTTGCGCACATTTGCGGCCAATTTTTGTTCCTACTCCTATCGATAGGTAGGATTTCGAACTAATTTGCCTATTTGGAGGTTAGGTGGGAGGGCGCCGATCGCCTCAAATACCCATACTTTCCTTTGGCTTATCCTCTTACGGGAAAAGCGCGGGGAGGCCTTGCGCACGGCGCGTGGCACCGCGCGCCCTTGGGCGCGAAAACCGGCGGCTGGGAAGGGAAAAGGAAAGGGCGAAAAAGAGCCCCAAAAACAATCGGCGGCGGAGCCACCCGGGTATGGCCCCACCGCCGGTCAGCCGGACGGGCAACAGTATCGGTAAGATGAGAGCGCCGCACAGGCGTCTCACGGGATGTTGCCGCTTGAACTCCAGCCTTCTATCCGACCGTCGTTACCGCCGGTCGGCGCTGTGCGTACAATGCTTTTCGAGCATCAACCTTCACGCCAACGATCCTGCGCCTGTCCGGCGCCGTCGTCAAGACCGCTTCGACTGCGAAATAGGCTGGATTACCCAGATGGCGATACTTCCGAAGGCGGTCCACTCACGCGCGCGAAGGGGGTGTCCTCCCCATCGGCGCACCGACGCTTCTACGCGAGCAGATTGACCGAACCGGCCAGGGCCGGCATCCCCAAATCCGCCCCACCCAGAGCCGATACGCTGTCGACCGAAGGCGTGATCGCGGCATCCTCGCCGGTGCCTTCCGGATCGCCGGAAATGTTGTCCGTGCCGTCCGGGTCGGTCATGGCCTCCACAAAGTCCTTCAGCGTCGTACTGGACCCGAAGGCCGCCTGACGCAGTTCGTTGACGTTGTCCTGCGCCTCCTCCACGATCTTGTCGTAATCCTTGAAGGACTCCCGCCGCGCCTTGCGCCGCTCTTCGGCCTGATCCAGCTCATTGGCGGCCTTCGCCTCGGCGATGATCGACTTCGCCTCGGCGAGCACGACTTCCACCCGGCGCCCGAACTCGTCAGCCTCGCGGTAGCGCGACATCTTCAGGTCGTTGTCGGCCATCATCCGCTGGATGAAATTGCGCATCCTGTCGCCCTGCGGGGCATTGGGAGCGGCGTTCAGGCTGGGCGCCATGTCCTTCATCCACCGCTCAAGGTCGCTCCCCTGCCCTTCCAAGGCTCCTGCGTTGGCCTCTTCTTCGGCCTCTGCCCTTTCCCTTTCTTCGTCGGTCTTCTCTGTGGCGGTCTTCTCTGTGGCGGTCTTGCCCTCTTCAGACGGTTTGCCATCCGACACCACGCCTTGAGCGTTGGCCTGCCCGGCCAGACCGGCGGCCTCCGCCGCCACCGCCTCGGCGGACAGCGCCTCGCCATCGTCCGCCGCTGCTTCGCCCGCCGCCATGCCCGCAGCCGTGGCGGCGCCCTCTGCGGCCGCGTCATCGACCGGAAGCGGCGAGGGCTGCGTGGCCGCGGCCGGCGGCGCGCCTGCGGCGAAAGCACCATCCGCAGGCGCGCCGTCCTCACGGATGGTCATCGTCACATCGACGGCGATCTCCGTCTGAACGACGGTGACGGAGGTGCGGGTGATCGTCCGCTCGATGGTGATGCCACCAATGGACGGCGCTCCCGCCCCACCGGGAAGCCCCATCTCCGCAGCGGCGGCCACGCCGGCGCCATACTCCTTCGCCGCCCGCCCCGCCTGCTTGGCAAGGATCGCGGCCTCCCGCGCCAGCTGCACCAGCTTTTCCCGGTCGCCCTGATTGTGGCGCATCATCATCTTGAGTTCGGCGATCTTGCGTTCGACCTCCTCCAGCCGTTGCGCGGCGACAGCCTTCGGCCCCCCGACACGTTTGGCCTCCTCCAGCGCGTTGACCACGGCGGTGAAGTTCTTCTGCTGTTCCGGAGTCATGGCGAACGGCAGCTTCGCCTGTTCGGCCTTTTCGGTAAGGCGCTGCGTGGCGTCCTTACCGTCCATGGCGTCCATCGCCCGCTCCCAGTCCTTCTTGGCCTTCTGGAGCTGGAAAAGGCTGTTTTGGCCGTTGGAGAGAACCGAAAAGATGCCGTTCACGACTCCCTCCTCCGGTTCACCGGAACCATCACGAATTCGCGGAGAAGTTTAGCACAGTTCCGTTTCCCGTCCATTTCCGACAGCGGCGCTGGAATCGGTGCCAGCAACTCCGCGTTGCTCCGCAGGAACGCAATACACACGCCGGAACTCCGATGCCGATGAGAGTGTTTGCTTTCCGACATCGGACGCCGCAGAGCGCGGCGAATTGCCGCAGGCTGCTGCCGGGACACACCCGCAGCCGATCCGGAGGAGGAAAACAGATGGCAGACCGCGATACGTTGGGCACCGGCGAACCGAACCGCAAGTCGCCGGACCCGATGGCGAACCGTGGGGCGAACACGGGAATGGGCGGTGATCGTTCGCAGAACAAGGGTTCCTCGGACGATCTCAACCGAATGGCCGGTGAGGCCACCGATGCCGGCCGCGACACCATCGACGCAGCCCAGGGCCGCATCCGTTCGCTTCTTGAGATGCAAACAGGGCGCGCCGCCGACCAGTTGGGCAGCGTCGCCAACGCGCTGCACAAGGCCGCGGAGCAGTTGAACGAGGAGAACAACGGGACCGCCGCCCATTACGCCGGGCAGGCCGCCGACCGGGTGGAACGGGTGGCTGACATGCTCCGCAACTCCACCGTGGACGACATGGTCGGCCAGGTGGAGCGTTTCGCGCGGCGTCAGCCGGAGGTGTTCGTCGGCGCCGCCTTCGCCGTGGGCTTCCTGTTCGCCCGCTTCGTCAAAAGCTCCGGAGAACGGCGATTTCGCGGCGCGTCGTCATCGCATTTGACCGGCGGCTACAGCCGGCACGACCGTGGCCATCGTGACCATGACCATCACGATTACCGCGATTTCGGCCTGCGTGGCGCCGACCGCGCCGGGCAGGAGGCTCTCCGCACCGACCGGGACCTTGCCGGTCACAGCCGTGGCATGGCTGGCGGAAGCGCCGGCTCGGCATCCATGGAAAGCTCGATGGCGCCGCACCCAAGGTCCGGCCTGTCGTCCGGCATCGCTTCTTCCAGCATGACCTCGACCAGCCTGACGCCGGCGGGGGGCGGGATCGGCCGGAACCAGGAGAGCCCGCGTCCGCTGAACGCCGCAACCGCGGCGACGAGCGCGGCGCGCACCCGTGACGCGGCCGAATTGGTGGCTGGCACCACGCCCACCACCACGCCCAACACCATGTCGGGCGCCACCTCCGACACCAAGCCGGTTTCCGGCACGCCGATCCAGGGGATCAAACCATGAGCGCTGCGGAGGACCGTTCCTACGATCCGCGGCAAGACCGACCCATCGCCGGCCTGTTCGCCGATCTGGCACGGGAGACCACAAACCTTGCCCGCACCGAGATCGAGCTGGCCAAGGCAGAGCTGACCGAAAAGGCCGGACAGGCGGCGGGCGGTGCGGCCTACGTCGTCGCCGGCGGATTGATCGCCTTCGCGGGCGTTCTGGTCCTGCTGGCCGCTGCGGTGCTGGCCCTGTCGAAGGTGGTCGAGCCCTGGCTGGCCGCCGTCATCGTCGGGGCCGTCGTGCTCGTCATCGGCGGCGTGCTGGCGATGATCGGCAAGAAACGGCTCAGCCCGGAGAATCTGCAGCCGCAGCGCACCATCGAGACGCTGCGGGACGACAAACGCTGGGCCCGCTCCCAGCTCGCCCGATGAGCGGCCCAATGAGCAAGGGGCCCATGAACGACGGTGAGAAGGGGCGCGCAACGCCCCGCGACTACGACGCGATGCAACGGGAGATCCGCGAACGCCAAGCCCGGATCGGCGACACGATCCAGGTCCTGAAGCGCAAGACCGCGCGGCTCGCTCCCCGTCACCTGATGGAGCAGACCATGAACCGGATGCACACCACCACCGGCGGCTACGGCGAACGCGCCCAGGACCGCTATTACGAGCCGATCCGCAACCAGACCCACCAACGGTCCCATTCGGTCGGCGAGACCATGCGCAGCAACCCGATCCCGCTCGCCATGATCGGCATCGGGCTGGGCTGGCTGGCCCTGACCGCCTCGGGCTACGACCGGCGCATCGCACGCAGCGGAGCGATGCACAACGTTCGCGACCGCGCCGGAAGCGCCGCGCAATACGCCCGCGACACCTTCTACAGCGCCGGCGGCAGCGTGCGCGACGCCGCCAGCCATGCCTACGAGCGGGCCAGCGATGCCGCGGGCCACGTCTACGAACGGGCAAGCGACGCCGTCGAGGAGGCTGGCGACCGCGTGCGCGGCCTGACCGACCACGCCCGCGACCGGGCTCACGACATGCGCCGGGACATGAGCAGCCGCGTGGACAGCCATATCGGCAATCATGGCAGCGCCAGCCACCTGCGGGCGTCGGACCGGCTGCACAGCGCGACCGGTCGATTCTGGGAGATGGTGGACGACCACCCGGTGGTGGCCGGTGTGATGGGCATCGCCCTGGGCGCCGCGCTGGGTGCCAGCATCCCGACCTCCCGCTACGAGGACCGCTGGGTCGGCGACTACGCCGACGAGGCGACCAACCGCGCCAAGGAAATGGCCCGTGACGCCATGGACCGCGGCACCCGCGCCGCCCGCGCGGCGGTCGAAGCCGCCAAGGAAGAAGTCGGCGATGCGGTGAGCGCGGCCAGCGACGCGGCTCGGGAGGAAGCGCGCAAGCCGGGCTGATCCGGTTTCGCTCACGGCTCCCCTCGGCTCCCTTCGGGTTCCACGCTGACTGCACCGGCCCCGCGGCCACAACCGCGGGGCCGGTTTTTCATTGTCCGACCGCAGTGCATGGTTTCCCGTCGCTGGGCACCGGCCGCGACAGTTCGCCGCAGCGTGCGCCGGGCGCAGTCCTGCCATCCTTATACCCGAGTGTTTTTCCCGGTTATCCCGCTCCGGTTCCGCTTGACAAAGGTCCTATGATGGCCACTTAATCAGGACCAATTTAGTCCTGTATCGGGGTGGTCATGATCCGGCTGAGCAAGCTGACCGACTACGCCATCGTCGTGATGAGCGAAATGGCGCGCCATGTGGGCACGGTTCACACCGTCTCCCATCTGGCGGAGCGCACGGGCGTGCCCTCCCCCACGGTCGCCAAGCTCATGAAGACGCTGACCCCGGCGGGCCTCACGACCTCGCACCGCGGCGCCGCCGGTGGTTATGCGCTCAGCCGCACCGCCGACGCAATCTCAATTGCCGAGATCATCACGGCGCTCGACGGCCCGATTGCACTGACCGCCTGCGTGGAGGGCGCCGACAGCCAGTGCGGCGTGCAGCGCCTCTGCCCGATGCGCGGCGGCTGGGAGAAGGTCAACAGCGCCATCCGCGGCGCGCTCGAACAGGTTACGCTGGCCGATATGATGGGACCGCCCGCCTGGGCGGAGGGCCCACCCGGTCCGCTCGACAGCATTGGAGCCGGCCCAGGCCCGGCACGGCGCGCCGCCGTCTGACGTTTCGGCGCCTTCATCGGACAACGCTTTCAGGGAACGAGAGACAAGCATGGCCGCCACGACCGAAACCGTCGAACAGGTCCGCGCCGTCACGGAGCAGAAGTACAAGTACGGCTTCACGACGGACATCGAATCGGATGTCGCGCCCAAGGGCCTGAACGAGGACATCGTCCGCTTCATCTCCGCCAAGAAGGAGGAGCCGGAATGGCTTCTCGAATGGCGCCTGAAGGCGTTCCGCGCATGGCTGGAGATGGAGGAGCCGCGCCACTGGGCGAAGCTGTCCTACCCGCCGATCGACTTCCAGGACGCGCACTATTACGCCGCCCCCAAGACGAAGGACCGCCCGAAGTCTCTGGACGAGGTCGATCCCGAACTGCTGAAGACCTATGCAAAGCTGGGCATCCCGCTGCGCGAGCAGGAGATCCTGGCCGGCGTCGAGGGGGCCGAGGGCAAGAGCCCGGCCATCGCCGTGGACGCCGTGTTCGACAGCGTGTCGGTCGCCACCACCTTCAAGGCCAAGCTGGAGGAGATGGGCATCATCTTCTGCGCGATCTCCGAGGCCGTGCACAAGTGTCCGGAGCTGGTTCAGAAGTATCTCGGCTCGGTCGTGCCCTACACCGACAACTTCTACGCGACGCTGAACTGCGCGGTCTTCACGGACGGCAGCTTCGTCTACATCCCGAAGGGCGTGCGCTGCCCGATGGAGCTGTCCACCTACTTCCGCATCAACCAGGCTAACACCGGCCAGTTCGAGCGCACGCTGATCATCGCGGACGAGGGCAGCTACGTCAGCTATCTGGAAGGCTGCACGGCGCCCCAGCGCGACGAGAACCAGCTTCACGCCGCGGTGGTCGAGCTGGTGGCCCTGGACGACGCGCAGATCAAATACTCGACGGTCCAGAACTGGTATCCGGGCAACGCGGACGGCGTCGGCGGCATTTACAACTTCGTGACGAAGCGCGGCGCCTGCCGCGGCCGCAACTCCAAGATCTCCTGGACGCAGGTGGAGACCGGATCGGCCATCACCTGGAAGTATCCGAGCTGCATCCTGCAGGGCGACAATTCGGTGGGCGAGTTCTATTCGGTCGCCATCACCAACAACTTCCAGCAGGCCGACACCGGCACCAAGATGATCCACATCGGCAAGAACACCCGCTCGACCATCGTGTCGAAGGGCATCTCCGCCGGGCGGGCGCAGCAGACCTACCGCGGGCTGGTCAAGATCCTGCCGAAGGCGGAGGGCGCGCGCAACCACACCCAGTGCGACAGCCTGCTGATCGGCGACCAGTGCGGCGCCCACACGGTGCCCTACATCGAGAACCGCAACCGCACTGCCCGCGTCGAGCACGAGGCGACGACCGCCAAGATCAGCGAGGACCAGCTGTTCTACTGCCGCCAGCGCGGCCTGTCGGAAGAGGACGCCGTGTCGCTGATCGTCAACGGCTTCTGCAAGGAAGTGCTGAAGGAGCTGCCCATGGAGTTCGCCGTGGAAGCCCAGAAGCTCGTCGGCATCAGCCTCGAAGGCAGCGTTGGCTGACCGCCCACCGTATCGCGAAGGAAGAAGAAACGATGATCGAGATCAAGAACCTGCACGCCACGGTGGACGGCAAGGAAATCCTCAAGGGCATCGACCTGACGATCGGTCCGGGCGAGGTGCACGCCATCATGGGGCCGAACGGCTCGGGCAAAAGCACGCTCAGCTACGTGCTGGCCGGCCGCGACGGCTACGAGGTCACCGAAGGCTCGGTGAGCTTCTTCGGCAAGGACCTGCTGGAGATGGAACCGGAGGAGCGCGCCGCCGCCGGCCTGTTCCTGGCCTTCCAGTACCCGGTCGAAATCCCCGGCGTCGCCAACACCACCTTCCTGAAGTCCGCCCTGAACGCCATCCGCAAGAAGCGCGGCGAGCCGGAGCTGGACGCCATGCAGTTCCTGAAGCTGGTGCGCGAGAAGACCAAGGCGCTGAGCATGACCGACGAGATGCTGAAGCGCGCGGTCAACGTCGGCTTCTCCGGCGGCGAGAAGAAGCGGAACGAGACGCTCCAGATGGCCGTCCTCCAGCCGAAATTCGCCATCCTCGACGAGACGGACAGCGGCCTGGACATCGACGCGCTGAAGATCGTGGCCGAGGGCGTGAACGCGCTCCGCTCGCCGGAGCGGTCGATGCTGGTCATCACCCACTACCAGCGCCTTCTCGACTACATCGTGCCGGACCATGTGCATGTGCTGGCCTTCGGCAAGATCCAGCGTTCCGGCGGCAAGGAACTGGCGCTGGAGCTGGAGAAGAACGGCTACGCCGAGTTCGGCGTGAACGAGGCGGCCTGACCATGGCGACGACAACTCTCACGACGGCGCCGCGGGGCTATGACCCAGCGGCGGCCAAGCCCTTCCTGGAGCAGCTCGACCGCGTGAAGGGCGGCCTGCCCGGCGGTGGCCTGTCCTGGCTGGACGGGCTGCGCGACCAGGGCCGCGCCCGCTTCGCGGAACTCGGCCTGCCGACCGTCAAGAACGAGTCCTGGCGCTACACCAACCTGCGCGCGCTCGACAAGCTGGTCTTCCAGCCCGCCTCCGAGAGCGACGCCCGCTTCGACATGCTGCCGACCGTGCGCGCCGACGGCACCACCGGTCCGCGGCTGGTCTTCGTGGATGGGCGCTTCCGGGCGGAGCTGTCCTCGACTGCCGGCCTGCCGGCGGGGGTCGAGCTGCTGAACCTCGCCGACGCCCTGACGCGCAAGCCCGATCTGGTCGCCGGGCATCTGGGCCGCATCGCCGCCCCCGACGATCTGGCTCTCGTCGCTCTGAACACCGCCTTTCTGGCGGACGGCCCCGTCCTGCATGTGCCGCGCGGCGTCACGGTGGAGGAGACCATCGAGCTGGTCTTCGTCTCCGTCGGCTCCGAGGCGCAGCCGACCGCCTTCCACCCGCGCGGCCTGATCGTCGCGGAGGCGGAGTCCCGCGCCGTGATCGTCGAGCATCACGTCGGCCTGGGCTCCTGCACCACCCTGTCGAACGGCGTGACCGAGGTCTTCGTCGGCGAGGGCGCGTCGGTCCACCACTACAAGGTCCAGCGCGAGCACACGGAGTCCTTCCACCTGTCGCACACCGCGGCGAAGGTGGCCGGCAAGGGCGTGTACGACAACTTCATCCTGACCATCGGCGCCAAGCTGTCGCGCAACGAGGTGAACAGCGTCCTCGACGGCGAGGATGGCGACACGCATGTCAGCGGCGCCTACATGGTGCGCGGCGGCCAGCATGTCGACACCACGACCTTCATCGACCACGCCAAGCCCTGCTGCACCAGCCGCGAGGTCTACAAGGGCGTGATCGACGACCAGGCCCGCGCCGTCTTCCAGGGCAAGATCATCGTGCGCCCCAACGCGCAGAAGACCGACGGCTACCAGCAGAACCGCGCGCTCCTGCTCTCCGACACCGCGGAGATCGACGCGAAGCCGGAGCTGGAAATCTACGCCGACGACGTGAAGTGCAGCCACGGCGCCACGGTGGGCGAGCTGGACGACGACCAGCTCTTCTACCTGCGCGCCCGCGGCATCGACAAGGATACGGCGCGCGGCCTGCTGATCGGCGCCTTCCTGTCCGAAGCGCTGGAGGAGATCGCCGAGGAGAGCGTCCGCGACGCCTTCCAGAGCTATGTCGCCGACTGGCAGAACGCGCGCTGAGGAGGGACCGGACATGGACACCCAGATCACGGACACCCTCTCCACCTTCGCCCCCACCTTCGACGTGGAGCGCGTCCGCGCCGACTTCCCCATCCTGTCGCGCACCGTGCACGAGCGGAAGGGCAAGCCCGGCAAGCCGCTCGTCTATCTGGACAGCGCCGCCTCCGCGCAGAAGCCGCGGCAGGTCATCGACGCCATGACCCGCTTCCTGGAGGAGGATTATTCCAACATCCACCGGGGCGTCCATTTCCTGTCGCAGACCGCGACCGACCAGTTCGAGGAGGCCCGCCGCAAGGTCGCCCGCTTCCTGAACGCCCCGTCGGAGCGCAACATCGTCTTCACCCGCAGCGCGACCGAGGCGTTCAACCTCGTCGCCCACAGCTATGGCCGGACCTTCCTGTCGGAAGGCGACGAGATCATCGTCTCGGTCATGGAGCACCACGCCAACATCGTGCCGTGGCAGCTCCTCCAGATGGACAAAGGCATCCGCATCCGCGTCGTCCCGGTGGACGAGCACGGCGTGCTGGACCTGAACGCCTACGAGGACCTGCTGTCCGACCGCACGAAGCTGGTGGCGATGACCCACTGCTCCAACGTGCTGGGCACGGTGACGCCGGCCAAGATCATCGCCCGCATGGCGCACGAGCGTGGCGTGCCGGTGCTGTTCGACGGCAGCCAGGCCGCGGTGCACGGTGTGGTGGACGTGCAGGAGATCGACGCCGACTTCTACATCATGACCGGCCACAAGCTGTACGGCCCGACCGGAACCGGCGTGCTGTACGGCAAGTACGATCTGCTGAAGAAGATGCCCCCCTTCCAGGGCGGCGGCGACATGATCGAGAGCGTCAGCTTCGAAGGCACCACCTTCAAGGCGCCGCCCGCGCGGTTCGAGGCCGGCACCCCGGCGATCACCGAGGTCATCGGGCTGGGTGTGGCGCTGGACTACATGGAATCGCTGGGCCGCGAGGCCATCGCGGCGCACGAGCACGACCTGCTCCAGTACGCCACGCAGCAGCTTTCCCAGATCGACGGCCTGCGCGTCTACGGCACCGCGCCGGGCAAGGGTCCGATCATCTCCTTCACGCTGGAGGGCGTGCACCCGCACGACCTCGGCACCATCGTGGACCAGTACGGCGTCGCCGTGCGGGTCGGCCGCCACTGCGCGGAGCCGCTGATGGAGCGTTTCGGGGTCGGCGCCACGGCGCGGGCCAGCTTCGCCCTTTACAACACGCGGGCGGAGGCCGACGCTCTGGTTGAATCGGTGATCGCGGTGAAGGAGTTCTTCGGAGCATGATGGACGAACTGCGCGAGCTGTACCAGGAGGTGATCCTGGACCACGGCAAGAACCCCCGGAACTTCCGGCATCCCGACGATGCCAACCGGGAGGCCAAGGGCGAGAACCCCATGTGCGGCGACCGCTTCATGGTCTATCTGAAACTGAAGGACGGGGTGGTCGAGGATGTGGCCTTCCAGGGCCGCGGCTGCGCCATCTCCACCGCCAGCGCGTCCATGATGACGGAGGTCATCAAGGGCAAGACCGAGGCGGAGGCCAAGGCCCTGTTCGAGACCTTCCACGACCTGTGCACCAAGGACGACCACGACCACGGCGACCACGGCCCGGTGGACGAGGACGCCATGGAGCGGCTGATGGTGCTGTCCGGCGTCCGTCAGTTCCCGGTGCGCGTGAAATGCGCCACCCTCGCCTGGCACGCGATGAGCGCGGCCATCGAAGGCGAGGACAAGGCGAGCAGCGAGTAAGTTGCAGGAAACGGTGAAACGCGATGCCCGATGACGCGATCTCCAAGGAAGCCGACGCCGCGGAGGCCAAGCCGATGAACCAGACCGAAGCGGACATGGCTGCGGCCAAGGCCGCCTACGACCCGCGCGCCGCGCTGAGCGAGGCGGTGATCTCGGCGCTGAAGAGCTGCTACGACCCGGAAATCCCCGTGGACATCTGGGAATTGGGCCTGATCTACCGTGTCGACATCGGCCCGAACAACGAGGTCGAGATCGACATGACCCTGACCAGCCCCATGTGCCCCGTGGCCGGCGAACTGCCGATGCAGGTGCAGCAGGCGGTTGCGTCCGTCGAGGACGTCACCACATGCAAGGTGGAGCTTGTTTGGGAACCGCCCTGGCACCAGGGCATGATGTCCGAGGTCGCTCGGGTCCAACTGGACATGTTTTAAGGAGGCGAAGATCCCCATGGCTACGGCTTCTACGGCTTCTCTCCCCAAGGCCCTTTCCATCACCGACGCCGCTGCGGAGCGGGTGCGGCTGCTGATGGCCAAGGCGACCGACGATTACATCGGCCTGCGCATCGGCGTGAAGGCGAAGGGCTGCTCCGGCCTCAGTTACGACGTGCAGTACGCCAAGGAAAAGATGAAGTTCGACGAGGTGGTCGAGGACAAGGGCGTCACCGTTTTGATCGACCCCGCCGCCGTCATGTTCCTGATCGGCAGCGAAATGGATTACGTGGACGACAAGTTCCAGACCGGCTTCGTCTTCAAGAATCCGAACGAGAAGGGCCGCTGCGGCTGCGGCGAGAGCTTCCACGTTTAAAAAATCTCAGACAGAGCTCATGCAGAAACAGAATTTTTGTTTCTGCATGAGCGCTTGATTACGACTGCCTACTCCGACACCTTTCTAAACTTTACACCTTCAAAAGCAACCTCAATCAATCGTTTGAGGCATATCACGTTAATAACCTTTGAATATTCTCCACCATCGTCCTTTTCTATATTTTCTATCGTCCACAAGAAGGCATGCTCTTCGCTTTTTTTGATATCGCCAAAACAGGTGAAAGCATCTCGCACCTGCTTTTCTTCGTCCACATCGACGGACCAAGCAACGATATAGTCCACAACGGCAAGCGCATGATTGAAAGGTCCAGAATTGTGGAACTCGTACTTATATTCAACTGATATTATATTATCTTTTGACAACGGGTTCTTGGATTGCGCATCTTTAAATGCCAAACTATCAATTCCTTGAGTAGAAAACGTAACAATTCGCCGCCAGAACTCGGAATAAGGAGAGTTCGGCGGAAGTAGATAAGAAAGCACGGAATAGAGGACTCCGACTAAATACTCCTCTCCCGGCTGAGGAGAAAGGAAAAGGTGCTTCTCTCCATCGGCGGCCACAATGCGAAATCTTTCGCGCATTGCCACTTCGTTACGCGATCCCTCAAGGATATCAATCTGGTCGTTGAGAAGATTTTCCGTGCTTTCCTTTTTAAGGCGAGACAGCAACTCGGAGAAAATTCGGTCGTTAGTTTTTTGAGTATCAAGAAACTTCTTTATTTCTTTCACAAAATTCGGATCTGACAGTGTATCAAACGCCTTTTTGCTGAGTGAATTTCTATTCGTTACAAGATCGAAATCACCATCCAGAATGATACTATAGTGGCTTGGGCTATCTCCTTCTGCCAATATTTGGTACTCTGGTATGGATGAGAGAATGTCAGGGTACTTGCATATCTTTATACCTTTAACGGAAATAAACATACCGCGCTGATCGCTTAATCTTATACCAGAGCGAGCCTTCCCCTTTCGATCTAAATTTTTATACTCTTCGTGGGCTCTTCTGTTTCCATCAATTGCCATAACAATAGAATATTTTGCCTGACCAACTGAAAAAGATTTCGCAGAGCGACTGAAGAAACGGCCATCCCTCAAACGTGAAACCTGTGAAGGAAATTTAAAGCTCAGATCCGAACCATCAACCTCTAGGTAAGGATAACCAAAGGGAACTTTTATCAAATTCTTATTAGCGAACACATAAAGATCGGCGCCATTTAGTTTCCCTGTCACCTGAGCAATACCGCTCCCAGAAAAACCCTGGGTTTTAGTCAAATTTCGAGCATCACCTTGACGGGTATAAAATCGAACATAATTATAAACATATGACTCCTCGATTTTTTTACTGAATGAGAAGTACTTACCGAATGCTTCAGCATCCAGGCCATCAATCACGATAAGAGTACCGCTTTTGATTTTTTTTGATTTTATGAAATCGATCAAAGCGCTCACAGCTAAATTAGTATTAGCTGAGTTACTCGTATAAAAATCATGCAAAAGAAGCTCAATTTCTTCTGTTGCCTTCGGTCGGATATCAAAGTTTATATCTAGATTATTTCTAGGGTTATCAATAATCTTGTAAAGCCAAGACTTTGACCCATTCAATAATGTGGCAACTAAAATTCTTGAGCACGCAAAACAAAGCTTAGATCCCTGGCATTTATAACCAATTCCCTCACCTTTTTGTTTAGTCGATTTTCCGATGGAAAAAAATGCTTCCCACGGAGTGATGCCATTCTTCTGATTAGAGGTGTTTAAACCAATGCCGTCGTCAAAAAACATTAGACCTTTCTGGTCCTCTAAAGGAAAATACGCAATATTTTTTGCTTCAGCATCATATGAATTCGATATTAGCTCTCGAATTATCTCACAAGGATCGTTCCTATTTACCGACAGCTCGCCAAGAACATGCTTAAATTCGATTTGTGGCTTCATAGTCATTTATATTTTTCCTGTCGCCCGCCTGATAGGGATATCTATATCATAAATAGCACATTTAATTTAATATTCCCATGATTTTTAAAGGCAGTCTTCTACTGGATTGCATACCCCAGTATTCCCAGTATTTTCCTCTACGCACCTTTCAGGCCGCGGACAACCTGCATGCATTTCACGTCAACGAACACGCGAATATCGCTTCTCTGCATATGTAGCCGTGCCCCTGTCCAACGGCGCCCCGCGTCCCCACTCTCCATGCTAGAGTCCGTCCCCGCGACGCCGACACGGCCAAAACAAGGTTAGAGAAAAGCCCCATGGACAAAGGCACGCCCAAGGCCATCCGCCTCCAGGACTACCGCCCGCCCGTGCATCTGATCGACACGGCCGATCTGTTCTTCGATCTCGGCGAGGAGGTGACCACGGTCCGCGCGCAGCTCGGGCTGCGGCGCAACCCGGCGCGCGACGATGCGGCGGCGCTGCCGCTGACGCTGGACGGGCAGCGGCTGGAACTGGTGTCCGTCGCGCTGAACGGGCAGCCGCTGGGCGACGCCGACTACACCGTCACTCCGGACCATCTGACCGTCCACAGCGTGCCGGAGACCTTCACGCTGGAAACCGTCGTCCGCATCAAGCCGCAGGAGAACACCGCGCTGGAGGGGCTCTACAAGTCCTCCGGCAACTTCTGCACCCAGTGCGAGGCGGAGGGCTTCCGCAAGATCACCTATTTCGCCGACCGGCCCGATGTGATGGCCCGCTACACCACCACGATCACCGCGGACAAGGCGCGCTATCCGGTGCTGCTGTCCAACGGCAATCTCATGGAATCCGGCGACCTACCCGACGGGCGCCACCGCGCGGTGTGGGAGGACCCCTTCCCCAAGCCCTGCTACCTGTTCGCCCTGGTCGCCGGCACGCTGGTGCATCAGGAGGACCGATTCCGCACCGCATCCGGCCGCGACGTGACCCTGCGCATCTATGTCGAGCCGGGGAACGAGGACAAGGTCGACCACGCCATGCGCTCGCTCATCAAGTCGATGCGCTGGGACGAGGAGGTGTTCGGTCTGGAGTACGACCTCGACATCTTCAACATCGTCGCGGTCGGCGACTTCAACATGGGGGCAATGGAGAACAAGTCCCTCAACGTCTTCAACACCAAATACATCCTGGCGAAGCCGGAGACCGCCACCGACCAGGACTTCCTGGGCATCGAGGCGGTGGTGGCGCACGAGTATTTCCACAACTGGACCGGCAACCGCGTCACCTGCCGCGACTGGTTCCAGCTGTCGCTGAAGGAGGGGCTGACCGTCTTCCGCGACCAGGAATTCTCCAGCGATATGAACTCGCGGGCGGTCAAGCGCATCGCCGACGTGCAGCGCCTGCGCACCGTGCAGTTCCCCGAGGATTCCGGTGCCATGGCGCACCCCGTGCGCCCGGACAGCTATGTGGAGATCAACAACTTCTACACCCCCACAGTCTACGACAAGGGGTCGGAAGTCATCCGCATGTACCACACGCTGCTGGGCGCGCAGGGCTTCCGCAAGGGCATGGACCTGTATTTCCAGCGCCACGACGGGCAGGCGGTGACCTGCGACGACTTCGCCGCGGCGATGTCCGACGCCACCGGGGTGGACCTGAGCCAGTTCAAACTCTGGTACCGGCAGGCCGGCACACCGGAACTGGACGTGAGCGGCGCCTATGACGACGACGCGAAGACCTACCGGCTGACCGTTAGGCAGACCGTGCCGCCCACTCCCGGCCAGCCGGTGAAGGAGCCGATGCACATTCCGCTGGTCATGGGGCTGCTCGGTCCGGACGGGGCGGACCTGCCGCTGCGCCTGACGGGCGAGGCCGAGGCCGCCGGCACCAGCCGCACCCTGCACATCACCGAGGCCGAGCAGACCTTCACGTTCGTCGAGGTTCCGGCCCGCCCGGTGCCGTCGCTGCTGCGCGGCTTCTCCGCCCCGGTGAAGCTGCGGGCCGACCTGACGGACGGCGACCTGACCTTCCTGATGGCCAACGACAGCGACGCCTTCAACCGCTGGGAGGCCGGGCAGACGCTGGCCACCCGGCTGCTGCTCTCCCTCGTCGCCGACCGGCAGGCCGGGCGGGATCTGGCGCTGCCCCAGAGCTTCATCGACGCGGTGGGCGCCGTCCTCAAGGACGCCGACCAGGACCCGGCCTTCGCCGCGCAGGCCCTGGTACTGCCGACCGAGAGCTACCTCGGCACGCAGATGGAGGTGATCGACCCCGACGCCATCCACGCCGTGCGCGAGTTCGCGCGCCGCCGGCTGGCCGAAGAGCTGCGGCCGGGCTGGCTGGACACTTACCGCCGCAACGCGGGCAACGAACCCTTCTCGGTGGACGCGGCGGCCATCGGCCGGCGGGCGCTGAAGAATCTCTGCCTCGCCTATCTCATGGCGCTGGAGGACGAGGAGGCGCTGGACCTCTGCCTCGGCCAGTATCGCGGCGCCCAGGCGATGACCGACGTGATGGCGGCGCTCCAGTTCCTCAGCAATTCCAGCGCACCGGAGCGGGACGAGGCCATCGCCGGCTTCTACGAACGCTGGAAGGGCGAAGCGCTGGTGGTCGACAAGTGGTTCGGCGTGCAGGCGACCTCGCACCGGCCCGACACGCTGGAGCGGGTGACGGCGCTGCTCGCCCATCCCGCCTTCGAAATCCGCAACCCGAACAAGGTCTACGCCCTGATCGGCGGCTTCGCGGGCGGCAACCCGGTGCGCTTCCACGACACCAGCGGGGCGGGCTATCGCTTCCTGGCCGATCAGGTGCTTCGGCTCGACCCGATGAACCCGCAGGTGGCGGCCCGCATGGTCGGTCCCTTCTCGCGCCTGCGCCGCTACGACGCGACGCGCCGCGCCCTGATGAAGGCCGAGTTGGAGCGCATCGTCGCCACGTCGGGCCTGTCGCCCGACGTCTTCGAGGTGGCGAGCAAGAGCCTGGAGGCGGCCGGCTGACCGAAAAAGGCCAGTTGCAAAAGGAAAGGGCCGGAGGGTTTCCCCTCCGGCCCGTCCTTACCCCCGCGCCGAAACGCGGGCGTCTTTACTTCTGCTCGCCCAGGAAGGCGATCAGATCGTCCACCTTGCCGGCGTCCTTGATGCCCGCGAAGGCCATCGTGCCGCCCGGAACGACTTCCTTCGGGGCGGTGATGTAGGCCTTCAGGTTGTCCGGGGTCCAGGTCAGACCGCCGGCGGCCTTCTCCTGCATCGGCTTGGAATACTTGAAGCCGTCGATGGCGGCGGCCGGGCGGCCGACGACGCCGAACAGCGACGGGCCGACCTTGTTCTTGCCCTGCTCGGCGGTGTGGCAGGCCATGCACTGCTTGAAGACGTCCTTACCGGCGGCGGCGTCAGCGGCCTGCGCGGCGCCCGCGCCCATGGCAATGCCGGCGATCAGGGCGACGCCCAGGATATGCTTATTCATTGGTCAGATTCCCCCTTCCGGATGAGGCCGGCGTTCTGGTGCCGGCAGGTTCGGGCGCAGCATACACATTCTGTGGTTAAGGCCAACCCCCCAACGTGTCGCGCCCACAGCACAAACACCAAATACGGGTTATTTCATCCATGCCAGAAGAAGGACAAGTACGGCCACCACGACCAGCGCCGCCCAAGGCACATAAAAGCCTCCACGGCCCCGGGCGGCGGGAAGCGGAATGGGGATCTCAGGGGCGGGGGCGGCCACGGCGGGCGTTATCGGTTGTGGAGCGGCCGCACTCGTCGCCGCAGGCTGCGCGACCGTCTGAACGACCGGCTCGGTGACCGGTTCGGGCGGCGGCCCGCCGACCACCGCCGTGAAGCGGTTGAAGAAATCGTCCGCCATCTTGCGCGCCGTGGCGTCCACCAGGCGCGAACCGATCTGCGCGAGCTTGCCGCCGACCGTGGCGTGGGCGGTGTAGGACAGCACCGTCGCCGCCTCACCGTCCGGTTCCAGCGAGACCTTGGCGCCACCCTTGCCGAAACCGGCGGCCCCGCCCGAGCCTTCGCCGGTGATGGTGTAGCCGTTGGGCGGGTCGAGATCCGACAGCGTCACCTTGCCGGAGAACTTGGCGCTGACCGGACCGACCTTGGCCACCACCTTCGCGGTGAATTCCGTGTCGGAGGTCTTCTGCACCTCCTCGCAGCCGGGAATGCACTGGCGCAGGATGTCCGGATCGTTCAGCGCCGCCCAAACCTTGTCCCGCGGGGCCGTGATGCGCTGGCTGCCGCTCATGTCCATGACGTGGTCTCCCTGCCTTTGTTCACAGCCAAGCCATAGCCGGACGATACGGCAAGGCCGCAACCGGCGACAGTCCCCCTTTCAGCCAGGACGGGACGGTTCAGCGCGGGGCCGGCGGAACGCAGTTCTGGACGATCGGCGTGCAGGCGGACAGCGAGGCGTTGCCGGGATAGGAGACCTGCTCCACCACCCCCCCCGGCCCCAGGACGAAGGTGGCCTCGCACATGCCGGGAGACGAGGAACCGAGCGGAAGCCCAAATCCCAGCCCGACGCCAACACCGCTGGAACCGCCCCCGCCGAAGCCGCCGACGCCAATGCTGCTGCCACCCAACGGGCTGACCGCCACTCCGGGATCGGAGACATAGGTGTAGTATTCCCGACCGCCGGCCTGAGCCTGCCGCGTCGGCACCCCGGCGCAGGAAAGCAGACGTTCCTTCGGCATGCCGACCAGTTCGGTCTGGGCGCGCCGGGCGATCTGCGGGTCCGGCCCCGTGGCGCAGGACGCCAGGAGCGCCCCGGCCAGACCCAGAAGCGTTGCCGTCCCGACATGCCGAACCGTCATGACCATCCCCCTCCGATGCAGCATCTCACGACTGGCACAACCCCGTCCGCCGCTTGCGGTTCCCGGAGAAAGCCGGCTACCTAAACCGGAGCGTGCTCCATACCGACCCTTTCAACGTGACGAAGGGGCGGTTTCGACTATGACGGCGTCGCCGTCCGATGCTTTGACGGTTGAAGGAACGGAGGATCATGGTATGACTGACGAGGGTTTGGTTTCGACTAGCGACGGTTCAGCGATGACCACGGTCTACCTTGCGCTCGGCAGCAATCTGGGCGACCGCGCCGCCAATCTGGCGGCGGCACAGCGGCGGCTCGCTCCGCAGGTACGGGTCACGCTGGCATCGCCCGTCTACGAGACCGCCCCGATGTACGTGACCGACCAGCCGCCCTTCCTGAACATGGCGCTGCGCGGCCAGACGTCCCTCGGTCCGTGGGAGCTTCTGCGCCATGTCAAGAACATCGAGGCGGAGATGGGCCGCGATCTGGAAGGCGGCCTTCGCTTCGGGCCGCGTCCCATCGATATCGACATCCTGCTCTATGGCGAGTTGGTGATGTACGCGCCTGAGTTGGAGATCCCTCATCCCCGCATCGCGGAGCGCGCCTTCGTCCTGGCCCCGCTTGCCGATATCGCGGGCGGCCTTCAGCATCCGGCCATCGCGCGAAGCGTCGACGATCTTCTGGCCGCCGTGCCGGGGCGCGATACCGTGGTCCGCACTGTCACGGACCTGTCGGTGGCGGTCTGAGGCTGTCGACGGCTTGGCGTACTGATGCTCTGACCTTGCCGAAGGGGCTGGCGCCTGCGCTATAGTGGGCGTGGCGCAGCGACGAGGCGGCCGCCCCGGACCGGGGCATCGATCAGGGCCGCCGCCCGCCAGGAGATGTCTTTTTTGGCCAACGATCCTGTTTCCCGACACACCGGCTCCAATTCCCCCGGCGCCGCGGCGACTTACACCATTCTGTTGCGCGATTTCACCGCCACCGTGTCGCTCGCCGGGCGCTCCGGACGTCACACTGTCCATATCAGCTTGGAGTTGAAGGTCAGCCACCCCGGCCAGGGCTTTCCCGACGATATAACCGCGGTCATGTCCTACGAGGACATCGTGGAGGATCTGCGCCGGCTGTGCGCCGAGGAAACGGTGCCCGGCCCTGATTATCTGGCCGACCGCACCGCGGCGTTCTGCATGGCCCAGCCGAAGGTCCGCCATGTGCGCGTCGACGTGGAGTTGCCGTCCCTGCTTCCCGACACGGCTGGGGCCGGCGTCACGATCATGCGGAACCGCGACGCGGACCGCTGACCCCTCCACCCCCATCGTGGTAACTCCCTTACCGGTATAGGCATCATACTGGTGTTCAGGCATGAACACTCAGCGCCCTTCTACTCTTACACTGTCTGTGATAGTTTATTTCGCGGCGCAGCATTCTTGCGAAACACTGTATCTTGCGTACAATGGAAACGACGCGGCCTAAGGCCGGCCGGAATGAACAGGGCCGGCATGAACAGGGAGGGTAACATGGACCAATTGACGGCTCCGACCCTGTCGGAAATCCTGGACGAGCCGATCATCGTCGCCCTGATGAAGCGGGATGGCATGACCGCCGAGACTCTGCGGCAGCTTCTCGAACAGGTCGGACGCAATTTGCGCGACCGCGAGGAACGGCTGGCCGCCTGATCGGCGGAATTGGGCGACGGATCCGGACAAGGCGGTCCGCCGCGCGTCGCTGGCCGATGTTCAGCGGACGGAAACGATGCGGAAGGGGCGCTGCTCACCGTCATGTTCGGTGATGGAGATGTATTCCCCCTCGACCAGGGTGTGGCGGTCGAAGCGGAAGATCGTCTCGTCGTCGTCGCTGTCGTCGGCATCGTAATCGAACAGCCATCCCTTACCCCGATGAATGAGGTGGCCGGTCTGCTCGTCCTCGCCGCGCCAGAAGCGGCGGACCGTGCAGGCCGCCTTGTGGCCTCGCCATTCCTCCAAGTCGAGATGGCCGTCCGCGGTCAACGGGGCCTTGAACTCATAACCATGCTCAGCGCTGCCTTCCGGGTGGTCGGCGGTGCGGGCCAGTTCGAGGCGGATCGTCTTCAAGGGCATTGGCGTTCTTCCTTTGGCTGGCAGCGGAGCAAGACAGCGCGTCGCTGTGGCCCGACGGTTGGGGGAGCGCGCCATTCGCGCTCCCCGCCGTCCCCCCCGACGCGATCCCGCCAATGCCAACCGGACGGGGGGCCGGTTGTTCCGCACCTCCCCGCCCCCAGGCGCACCGTTACGGTGCGTGTGGGGCATTCCTTCCCATCGCCGTCTCGTGTTGCTGGCTCCCGTCGCAAGTCCGGGCTATAGGGCCGGGTGCTGATGCACGAAGCCGTCCAGGACGACGGTCAACTGGCGGGCGTGAACGGTCTGCCCATGACTGCGGGCCCGGTCGATGTCCTCGCGGATGATGCGGGCGATCCGGCGGATGCCTTCGGCGTCGTGGGCAAGGCAGCAGCCCAGTTCCACCGCCAGGATTTCCGGCAGATGCTCATGCTCCGCGATGGCGTCGATTTCCTCTTCGGTCAGATCGCTGAGCGCGATGCAATCGTCGATCGTCAACATGGCGCGTTCCTTCCCGATTGCCGGGCCTTGCCCGGACCGGAGTCCGGGTGGCCCTTGTGGTTGAAAACCATCGGCGTGGAGGGCGCCCGTCGTTGCGGCGCCGCGCGTCGGATCGGAGAAGCCCGGCCTTTCAAAAGAGAGGCCCTGTCGTCAGTGGGCCATCAGCACGGGCAGGCCGGCGTGATTCAGAACATAGCGGGTCACGCCACCCAGGATCATTTCCCGCATCCGGCTGTGTCCGTAGCCCCCCATCACGAGGAGGTCGGACCCAAGTTCCGCGGCCTTGTTGATGATGGCTTGGCCGACGGGTTCCGATCCCGGCTTCAATATGGTTACCTGAACGTTAACACCATGCCAAGCGAGATATTGGGCAATGCGACGCCCTGTCGCAGCCTGGGTGTTCGAGGTCTCGGCGGTCAACACATGAACGGTGTCGGCGCCGGTCAGGAAGGGCATCGCCCCGGTCAGGGCGCGCACCGATTCGGGGCTGCCGTTCCAGGCGAGCGCCACTGTGCGGCCGATCTCTTCCGGCATCGTGGCGGGTGCCAGCAGCAGCGGGCGGGCCGCCCCCAGCAGCGCGCTTTCCACCGTTGCGTAAGCCTGGGTGTTGCTGTCCAGAGTGGTGTGGGCGAAGACCAGCAGGTCGGCCAGCCGCCCTTCGCGGGGCACCACCTCCTCGACACGCCCTGTCTCCTCCCGCCACTGGGCGGTCGGCGCCTCGACTCCGGTTGGGATGTCGCGCAGTTCGATGCCCGCGGCACGGACCACGTCGTCGAAGGTGCGGCGGGCGGTGTGCAGGTGGGTCTTCGACTCCCCTTCGGCGGCGCGCATGATCTCCTCGACCATCGCGCCGGACATGCCCTCGCCCAGCATGGGCACGGCGTCGCGCGGGTCCAGCGACACGAACAGGGCGTCGATATGGGCGTCGAATTCGCGCGCGATCTTCAGCGCCGCGTTCAAAGCCACCGTGTCGCCGTCGAGGCCGGCCAGCGGCACAAGGATCGTCTTGAGTGACATGATCTCCCCCCGGGCCGTTTCCGCCGGCCCATCTTATGGACGGTGCCTGTCGGAACAGCGGCTGGATGCACCGTTTCCAGCGCCGCGCCGCCCGTATTCTAGACCATGAGGAACCGGCGGCGCCCGTTCCACCTGGAATTACACCAGTCGCTCCAACACGGCCGCAAGCGTTTCCCCCGCATCCCTGCCAGCATTCGTACGCAGCCACTCAAGCGGGCCCAGATCATAGACGTCCTGCCGCTCGGCCACCTCCGCCGTGGCGTCGGAGGCGTCGCCCCGGCGGGTGGCGATGCGGGCGACCCGCGTGTCCAAGGGCGCGTCCAACCAGACCCCGTCGAATCGCGCGCCGACCTCCGCCGCAAGACGGGCGGCGGAGGACCTCTCCTCAGGACGGGCATGGACGGCGTCCAGCACCACGCTGTGCCCGGCGGTCAGCACGGTCCGCGCCCGTTCCAGCAGCCCGGCATAAACCCGTTCGGTCACCACCGTCGTGTAGGCGTCCGCGGGGAGCCGCTCGGCCTCCCCAACCCCGAACAGGCGCTTGCGCAGCGCGTCGGAGCGCAGGACCACGGCGCCCGGCGACGCGCCCAGCGACGGCGCCAGGGCGCGGGCCAGCCGGGTCTTGCCGGTGCCGGACAGGCCGCCGATGGCGACCAGCCGCGGCGGCGGGGGTTCCAACGCCGCCGCGGCTTGCTCCAGATAGACCAGGGCCTCCCGCTTCGACGACCGCGCCGCAAAGTCGTCCGGGCGGAGCGCCGCCGTGGTGGCGGCGATCTTGGCACGGATGGCCGCCCTCACCGACAAGAACAGAGGCAGGAGCGCCAACGCGTCATAGTCCTCCGTTGCGTCCAGGCTGCGGTTGAGGAACGCGTTGCCGAGCGGACGAAGCCCCCGCCGTTCCAATTCCATCAGCAGAAAGGCGAGGTCGTAGGCGACATCGATGACCGCCAACCGCGCGTCGAACTCAATGCCATCGAACAGCACCGGCTTTCCTTCGAGAAGCACGATGTTCCGCAGATGCAGGTCACCATGGCAGTGCCGGACGAAGCCACCCAGCCGCCGTTCCTCCAGCAACGGGCTCAGGCGCTTCAGCGCGTCCGCCGACCTTTGGGCCAACGATTCGACGCGCTCCGGAGGAAACAGGGAAGGGTTGGCGCGCAGTTCGGCGATGTTGCCGTCCACCACCTCCCGCATCGCCAGGGCCCCGCCGCCGTCGGGGCGCGGTTCCGCGGCCTTGTGAAAGGCCGTCACCGCGTCGGCCAGATCGCGAATCAGCCCGTCGTCGAGACCGCCCCGCTCCGCCACGCGGTCCAGCAGGGCGTCCTGTGGAAAGCGGCGCATCGCAACCAGCCAATCCAACGCCGCTCCACCCGCCGCACCCTCGCCACCGAAGGCCAGCGCTCCGTCCGCCCGCCGCACCACCGACTCCAGACCAAGATAAAGGGATGGCGCGGTTCGGCGATTCAGGCGCAATTCCTCCACGCATGCCGCACGCCGCCGCTCGGCCGTCGAATAGTCGAGATAGGGGTAGCGGACCGCGCGCTTCAGCTTGTACGCCCGGTCGCCGGCCAGGAAAACGATGGCGGCATGGGTTTCGACACGCTCCACCGCTGCCCCGCCGTGGCTCGCCGGGTCGGCGAGGAAGGCGGCCACCATCGGCGTCGGGTCCTGTGCGGGATCGGAAGCGGCGTGCTGCATGACCGCAGTCTAACATGCTCCATGCTCCCCGAAGACCTCCGCCAACCGCCTAGGCCTTCGCAAACAGGGCAGCCCTCCCACCATTGACGCCGGGGGCGGCGCGCACGACATCTGGGAGTAGCACCGTTACGCGCTTGCGCGGGGGTGCGGTGCAACGCGTAATGCCACGACCGCTCCGACATCGGACGCGGTAGGCTGGAGCAGCCGGAGTAGGACGGTCAACGATCGATCGGGAGCAGGCCGCCGTGCGTCATGGGTCCTCGTGCCTTTGTCTGGTGGTTGCCGCGGCGGGCCTCGCGCTCTCCGCTTCCGCAGGCGCACAGACCCTGGCGATGCCGGACGACCGGATTGGCAACTGGAAGATCGGCGGCCTCGCCTACAGTGTGGGAGAGGCGCCGGACACCAAGGTGTCCGACCTGCACAACAAGATCCGCATCGGCTCCTCCCTTCTGCCAAAGCTCGACGGCTATGCGGAGGTGCGCCCTTGGGTGTCGCTCGGCCCCAGCGCGCCGGACGGCAGCCTGCACGGCATGGGCGGCATCCTGATCGACGTTCCGCTGGGGGGATCCTCCTTTGTCTTCACCCCCAGCCTCGGTGCCGGAACCCTGCCGGTCACCCCCCGCGACCCGGCGTCGTCGGGCAGCGTGGTGGAGTTCCGCTCCCAGCTCGAACTCGGATATCAGTTCGAGAACAAGGCCCGCTTCAGCTTGGGCTACAGCCGCATCGACACCAGCGGCCCTGCCGCGGACGCCGCCGCACCGGCCAACAACGTGTTCGGATTCTATTACCGCATGCCGTTCGGAGCCTTCACCGGACGCTGAGTCCGCCCGTTCTTTTGCAGCGCAGCAAGACCATTCGCGAATCACTTGGCGTTTCTTCTGACGCTAAGGCTGCGCAAAAGGGTTGGCAATACTCGCCTTAACCACTTGTTAACAACGGCTGGTTCTATTGACCTCGGGGACCAACGCCGGGGATTCGATCATGGCCAAGCGCAAGACCGCCACCGCAAAGACCGTCGAAGCCGCTCCGTCGCCTGAAGCGGCCGAAGCGCTCGCCACCGACACCGGGGCGGAAATCGTCCTGAACACCAACTTCGCGGCCATCGAACAGGATGCGGTCGCGTTGCTGCACGCCGCCAGCCTGCTCGTCGAAGCCGACACGCCGGAAAAGGCGAATCACGCGCTCGACCACAATCTGCGCCTATGGGTCGCCATCAAGACGGTGCTCAAGAACGAGGAAAACACGCTGGAGTCCGAGGTCAAGGCGAACCTGCGCAACCTTGCGCAGTATGTCACCGACACCACCATGGAAGCCACCCGGGGCTCCATCGAGGCGCGCAAGCTGGTGTCGCTGTCGCGCATCAACATGCACATCGCCGAGGGTCTTCTGCAGGGCCAGAAGAGCCGCATGGTTCAGGAGCGCGCCTATGAGATCTGGGAACGCGAGGGTCGCCCGGACGGCCACGAGATGGACCACTGGTTGAGGGCAGAAGGCGAAATCGCCGAATTGCTGAACAACCGCTGACGACGCGCGCAACGGCCGGATCGGTGTCTCACCGCAATCCGGCCATTCCTTCAGGACATGACCATCCGTGTCGCGGCAACGTGACGCGGGTGGTTGCAGTTGATAGCATCCGGGCGTGACCGCGCCCCCCCTCTCCCCCGCCCCCGCCCGTCCCGCGACGCCCCGCCACATCCGCGTGGAGAACATACCGCTCGGCATCGTCATGATGCTGGGGTCGGTGCTGCTCTTCTCCCTGATGAACGTGCTGGTGAAGCTGCTCTCGGAGACGTACCCCGTCATCGAGGTGACCTTCTTCCGCAACGCCATGGCCCTGATTCCCGTGGCGGTGGTCATCTCGCTCCAGGGCGGCTGGATCAACAGCCTGCGCACCGAACGCCCGATGGGCCATGTCTGGCGCTCGGTCGTCGGACTGACCGCGATGTCGCTGACCTTCTGGTCCTTCAGTTTGCTGCCGCTGGGGGACGCGGTGGCGCTGAACTTCTCGGCACCGCTGTTCCTCACCGCCCTGTCGGTGCCGCTGCTCGGCGAGAAGGTCGGCATCCACCGGTGGAGCGCGGTGCTGGTCGGCTTCGTCGGCGTTCTCATCATGGTCCGGCCGTCGGGCGAGATGCTGACGCATCTGGGCGCTCTGGTCGCGCTCGGCGCCGCCTTCTGCCAGTCCTTCGCGATGGTGGCGATCCGCCAGCTCAGCAAGACCGAGCACGCCAACACCATCGTCTTCTACTTCACCGCGATCACCACTCTGATCCTGGCGCTGGTCATGCCGTTCGTGTGGATCACCCCGCACAACCTGACCGACCTCGCCCTGCTGTCGGCCACCGGCGTGCTCGGCGGCGGCGCCCAGCTGTTCCTGACCCGGGCCTATTCGCTGGCCCCGGCGGCCGTGGTGGCGCCTTTCAACTACGCCGCGCTGCTGTGGGCCGTTCTGTTCGGCTGGATGCTGTGGGGCGAGATGCCCACCCTGCACATGGTGCTGGGAGCCGCCGTGGTGGCGGTCAGCGGCCTGTACATCCTGCACCGCGAAACCCGTCGCCGTCTGCCGCCCACCCCGCCCGCGATGGGCGGGGGCGGCGACTGACCGCCCGGGACCGCCGGATTCATTCTGCCGGCCTCATTCCGCCGGTTGCAGGGAGCGCTCCATGGCTCCGGCGAGTTGGCGCGGGGTCACCGGCTTGTGCATCAGGCCGAAACCGTGGCGCACGGCGTCGCGCTGGCACTCCGGACCGGTTTCCCCGGTCACGATGATCGCCGGGATGTCGGCGTCGAACAGCCGGCGGATGTCTAGGATGGCGTCGGTGCCGACCTTGCCTTCACGCAGGCGGTAGTCGGCGATGATGATGTCGGGCTTGCGGCTGACCGAGCGCAGCTTGTCCACAGCCTGCTCCCCCGAGCCGGCGATCAGCACCTCGTACCCCCACTCGCGCAGAATGGCCTGAAGGCCCAGCAGCACAATGGCGTCGTCGTCCACGACCACGGCCAACCGCTCATCACCGCTCGCCGACGCCGTGGGCGTCGCAGCCATCGTCTCGATGGGCTTCGGAGTCTCGCCCAACGGCACCTCGATAATGAAGACCGACCCCGCGCCGGGCGTGGAGCGGACGGTCACCGGATGGTCCAAAAGCTGCCCGATGCGCTGAACGATGGCGAGGCCCAGCCCAAGTCCCTGGCTGCGGTCGCGCTCTGGATTGCCGACCTGATGGAACTCCTCGAAGATTCGGGGCAGATGCTCTTCGGAAATGCCGATGCCGGTGTCGGAAACCGTTATCCGCATCCGCCCGCCGACGGCCGTGCAGGCAATGGCGATGCTCCCCCGCTCCGTGTAGCGGATGGCGTTCTCCACGAGGTTGCGGATCATCCGGCCCAGCAAGACGCGGTCGGAGCGGATGCTCAGCGGACACCCCTCCATCGTCCAGTCGAGCCCCTTGCCACGGGCCACCGGGGCATAGCCCGCCGCGATGTGGTCGAGCAGCAGCGCCACCGGAAAATCCTCCAGCGTCGGCTTGACCACCCCGGCGTCCAGGCGCGACACGTCGAGCAGGCTGTCCAGCAACCCCTTCAGCGCGTCCAGCCCGCTTTCGAGATGGCGCAGCGCCTTCATCCCCTTCTCGCCATGGACATGACCGTGCAGCGCGCCGGAGAACAGGAACAGCGACTGCATCGGCTGACGAAGGTCGTGGCTGGCCGAGGCGAGGAACTTGGACTTGGACAGGGCGGCCCGTTCCGCCTCCTCCTTGGCGCGGCGCAGGGCGTCCTCGGCCTCCAGCCGGTCGGTCACGTCGGTGTTGGTGCCGAACCACAGCACGACGGCGCCGGCGGAATCGCGCACGGGCAGCGCCCGCGACAGGAACCAGCGGAAGGCACCGTCCCGTCCGGCCATGGGAAAGGTGTCCTCCCACGGCTCCCCGGTCTGGAAGGAGCGCTGAAGGCTGGCCGTAACGCGTTCGGCATGCTCGGCGGGAAGGATGCCATCCCACAGCCGACCTGATGCGGCGTCCGCGCCCTCGACGCCCGTGTAGTCGTACCAGCGCTGATTGTACCAGAAGATGCGCCCGTCCGGACGGGCCATCCAGGCAAGCTGCGGGATGGAATCCGCCAGCGTGCGGAATCGCAAGCCCACTTCCTCCGCCTCCTCCTTGGCCGCCTGCATGGCGTTGCGCGCCTCGAAGATGTCGGTGATGTCGGTGGAGGTGCCGAACCAGCGCTCATCTCCGGTTTCCGGGTCGACGGTCGCCAGGGCGCGCTGCTTGAACCAGCGATAGGTGCCATCGGCGCTGCGGATGCGCGCCTCCGTGTCGAAGACCATCCCTTGAGCGACAGCCTGGGCCCAGACCGCGGAAATCCGCTCCTGATCGTCGGGATGAATGGAGCTGGTCCAGCCGAAGCCCTGGGCCGACGTCTCCGTCTGGCCGGTGTAGGCCAGCCATTGCCGGCTCAGAAAATCGCCGCTGCCGTCCGGCCGGCAGGTCCAGACCATCTGCGGCAGCGCTTCCAGGAGCGTGCGGTAGCGGTGCTCGCTGGCGCGCAGGGCCGCCTCCGCCGCGCGGTGGGCGGACACGTCGCGGAAGTAGATGGACAGGCCGCCGCCCGCCTGCGGATAGACGTTGAACATGGTCCAGCGCTGGAAGATGCCGGACAGCGCCTCGAACTCGCGCGGCTGCTGGTCGGCCATGGCGGCCTCGAAGCTGCGGATGATGGTGTTGCCCGCGACGTCGGGAAAGAGGTCCAACAGGCAGCGCCCGACGAGGTCGTCGCGTGGGCGCTCGAACATCTCCTGGGCGCGCTTGTTCACGTAGGTGATCCGCCAGTCGCGGTCGATGGCGTAGAAGGCGTCGCCGATGCTCTCCAGGATCTGGTTCGCCTGCTCCACCGCGCGTTCCAGCGCCCGTTCGGCGAGCAGGCGCTTGCTGATGTCCTGGAAGTAGACGGCCAATCCGGCGGAGGACGGAAAAACCCGCAGGAAGAGCCAGACGCCGAGCGGCGCGAAATAGGCCTCGAACTCGTCGGGATGACGATCCCTCATGGCGAGGTGCAGGCGGTCCCACAGCACCGTTCCCATGGCGTCGGGAAAGGCCTCCCACAAACGCTGTCCGGTCAGGTCGCTGCTGCCGCCCATCAGGCCGCGCGCGCGTCCGTTCATGTAGACGATGCGCCAGGACCGGTCGACCTCGTAGACGCCGTCCGTCGTGCTTTCCAGAATGGCATGGGATCGCCGGTCGGCCTCCGCCGCGGCCTCCGCCACCCGCGCGCGCCGCTCCGCCGCCTCGCGCCGGTCGTGGGAGCGGGCAAGGGCCCAGGCGACCAGCGCCGCCACCGCCAGCG
>NZ_JBFUHT010000003.1:0-205737 GCF_056402275.1 Azospirillum sp. P4_B5 | reverse complement strand
AGGCTCCCAACACCCGATCCCATTCCGAACTCGGCCGTGAAACGCCTCAGCGCCGATGGTACTGCGTCTTAAGACGTGGGAGAGTAGGTCGCCGCCAGGTCACCACGGCACACGCCACACCATCCAAGGACGTGCACGGAGCAGGGCTCAAACACACTTGACAATCGGCTTCATGAACGGCAAGGCCGGCGCTTTCCCCTGTGGGAAGCGCCGGCTTCTCGTCGTGTCCGGGCATTGTGCCTGGGGGGGGCGTGGGAACAAACGGGGAAGAATGGGGAGTGCTATGCTGACGCAGGATGGTGTACCGGATTGCGAAAGCTGCGGAGCCTGTTGCTCCTATTCCTGGGAATGGCCCACCTTCATCGGCGATTGGGACGGTGAAGACATCATGGAGCATCTGAAGGAGGACGGACGCATGCGGTGCAACGGCAACCGTTGCGTCGCCCTGATGGGAACCCTCGGCGAATCCGTTTTTTGCAGCGTCTATGAGCATCGTCCCCTGGTCTGCCGTGAATTCACGGCGGGAAGCGACGCCTGCCACGCCGTCAGGGCCCAGTTGGGTCTGGACCGGTCGGGGCCGGAAGAGTGAACCACGCGCCGACCCGGTGACGCAGGCTGAGCCGCCGGTCCTCCTCCGGGGCCGGGGCGATGTCCCAATCCCAGGTCCTGTCGGGGGCGGGCAGGTCGAGACCCCAGAGGGAGTCCTCGCGCTCCTGGATCGCGCCGTTCTCCAACCAGGAACTCTCCGTATCGGTGAAAAGCGCGGCCTGTTCGGCGACGCGGGCAAGCCAGCAGCGGTGATTGAGCGCCAGGGTGCGGGCGAAGCGCTCCCGCTCCGCCTCCGGCGTGTTCGGTGCCTTGCGGCCGATGGCGTCCAAAGGCAGCAGGGGAAGCTGCGACAGGAGATTGCAGGACACGGCGAAAGCGAACCGCTCCCCCGGCAGGTCCGGCGGCGCCGCAGAGGGAAGCGGCGAACCGTCGGAGAGGGCCGCGTCCAGCGGCGCCAGCGCCCCCGTAACGTCGAGGGTGAGCAGACGGACGTTGGAATGGCGCCGCGCCTGTCGGCGAGCGGCATGGGTGTGCACCATGTCGACCAGCACCACCTCTCTGAATCGCTCGGCCAGTGCCGATAACGGGACCTCGATCAGCAAGCCGGACCCTGCCACCAGCGCCCGCCCGCCCCGCGGCGTCCGCTCAGCGGCCTCCTGAACGAAACGGCGGCAGGCCTCGACGTGGGGAGTCCAGGCTCGACGCTGGCGCCGGTGGCGGGCGCCGAGAGCCAGCGCTTCCGCCAGATAGCCATAGCGGCGTGCCAACGGCGGGCAGGGCGTGGTCAGATACTCGAAGGCTTCCCTCAGCATGGCCGCACCTTGCTCCGCGCGTCTTCTACCGGTCCGGAGTTCGACCCGATGGGATCCCCCTTGACCGGAACGGGTGGCAGGGTACCTATGGCGGCATGGTGGAGATCAAGAGGAAAGCGGCCCTGGTCACCGGGGCGGGAAAGCGGATCGGACGCGCCATCGCGCTCGATCTGGCGGCGCGTGGCTGGCGGGTGGGGGTGCATTTCGGGCATTCCCGCAGCGAGGCCGACGCGGTGGTGACGCAGATCGTCGGGCAGGGCGGCGTTGCCGTGGCGCTTCAGGCCGACCTGGAGCGCGAGATGGACGCGCGGGCGCTGGTGCCCGAAGCCGTCGAGCGGCTGGGCACGCTGTCGCTGCTGGTCAACAACGCCTCCCGCTTCGAGCGGGACGAGGTGGGGGATGTGACCCGCGAGTCCTGGGACCGCCACATGGAGGCGAATCTTCGTGCTCCTTTCGTGTTGAGCCAAGCTTTCGCGGCTCAGGTGCCGGGCGACGCGGAGGGATTGATCATCAATATGATCGATCAACGGGTGTGGAACCTCACCCCGCACTTCATCTCCTACACCTTGTCGAAGGCCGGCCTGTGGACGTTGACCCAGACGCTCGCCATGGCGCTTGCCCCGCGCATCCGGGTCAACGCGATCGGACCAGGCCCGACGTTGAAAAATGTCCGGCAGACAGATGAGGAGTTCGCCGCGCAGCGTGACGCGACTCCGCTGAGGCGCGGCCCCTCGCCGGAAGAGATCTGCGCGGCTTTGCGCTTCCTCATCGACGCGCCGTCGGTCACCGGGCAAATGGTCGCGCTCGACGGTGGCGAGCATTTGGGATGGGCGCAGCCGTCCTTGGGATTCGTGCCAACGGAATAGGCGGTTCGGCCAGGAGTCGTCTGGCCGTTCAGCGGACAACCCCTTGGTGGGCTGGGCGCCCCGGCAAGAGGACCGCGCGTTGTACACATCCGGCCTCATCGGCGCAAGGGGCTGTTTGCACGATCCGGAAAAATAGCGGCGCAGCGCCAAAGTGCCGACTTGACTCGGGGTGTCTCCAGTAAAAACAACGTCTTAGGTGAAATGCCCAATTTTTGTGCAT
This sequence comes from Azospirillum sp. P4_B5, assembly GCF_056402275.1. Classification (NCBI taxonomy): domain Bacteria; kingdom Pseudomonadati; phylum Pseudomonadota; class Alphaproteobacteria; order Rhodospirillales; family Azospirillaceae; genus Azospirillum; species Azospirillum sp. P4_B5. The sequence continues at coordinate 203,290 of NZ_JBFUHT010000003.1, read as the reverse complement.
AGCTTTGGAATCCCTTGGGCCACCTTGGTTCCGCTGGGGTAACCCTTGGGTTATCGACACACTTATCCACAGGAGTCGTGGATATCCCGACGGATGCCCACTGAAGAGGTGGATCGTTCGTCTTAACCATTCAGGACAGGGGGTGGTTGACCCCCTCCCCGGACCCGACGACATTCGAGACATGGCCGACACCGCAGAAACCCCCACGGACCTCATCCTCCCGGAGACGGACAACGCCGACCTTCTGGGCGCCGACCTTCTGGGCGCCGACCTTCGGGGCGCCAACGCACCAGGCGCGGATACCCGAGGCGTGGACAACACGCCACCCCCGCGACGGCGCCCCGCCGATCTCGCCCGGGGGGCGGAGGTGATCCGCGACCACCTGAAGACCCTGCCGCAGACGCCCGGCGTCTACCGCATGCTGGCGGGCGACGGGGCCGTGCTCTATGTCGGCAAAGCCAAGAACCTGAAGCGGCGGGTGTTCAACTACACCCAGGTCAACCGCCTGCCCGTGCGGCTGCAGCGCATGGTTTCGGAAACGGAGACCATGGAGTTCGTCACGACCCACACCGAGGTCGAGGCGCTGCTTCTCGAATCGAATCTGATCAAGCGGTTGATGCCGCGCTACAACGTGCTGCTGCGGGACGACAAGACCTTCCCGCACATCATGATCACCAAGGACCATGATTATCCGCAGTTGACCAAGCATAGAGGCGCGCGGTCGCGCGACGCCGACTACTTCGGCCCCTTCGCCTCGGCAGGGGCGGTCAACCGGACGATCACCGCGCTCCAGCGCGCCTTCCTGCTGCGCAACTGCGCCGACACGGTGTTCGCCGCACGCACGCGGCCCTGCCTGCAATTTCAGATCAAGCGCTGCACCGCGCCTTGCGTGGAGCGGGTGAGCCCGGCGGAGTATCAGGCGCAGGTCGATCAGGCCCGCGCCTTCCTGTCCGGCAAGAGCCGGGACATCCAGACGGAGTTCGTCACAGAGATGACCAAAGCGGCGGAGCATCTCGACTACGAGACCGCCGCCCGCTACCGCGACCGTATCCGCGCGCTGACCGCGGTGCAGGCGCACCAGGACATCAACGTCGAAGGGGTGATCGAGGACGCCGACGTGATCGCCGCCTATGCGGAGGGCGGGATGACCTGCGTGCAGGTGTTCTTCTTCCGCGGCGGGCGCAACTACGGCAACCGCGCCTATTTCCCCAGCCACGACAAGAGCGCCGAGACTCCGGAGGTGCTGGCCGCCTTCATCGCCCAGTTCTACGAGAACAAGGCCGCCCCCGGACTCGTCCTGGTCAGCCACGACCTGCCGGAGCAGGAGCTGCTGACCGAGGCCCTGGCGCTGCGCGCCGGCCATCGGGTGGAGTTGGCCGCGCCCAAGCGGGGCGACAAGCGCCGCATCGTCGAGCACGCCCTGACCAACGCCCGGGAGGCCCATGGGCGGCGGCTGGCCGAAAGCTCCTCCCAGGCGCGGCTGCTCGACGGGGTGGCGACGGTGTTCGGGCTGGACGGCCCGCCGCAACGGATCGAGGTCTATGACAACTCGCACGTCCAGGGCGCCCACGCCATCGGCGCCATGATCGTCGCCGGGCCGGAGGGCTTCATCAAGAACGCCTACCGCAAGTTCAACATCAAGACCGAGGGCGCCGCCGGGGACGACTTCGCGATGATGCGCGAGGTCATGGCCCGCCGCTTCGGCCGGGCGATCAAGGAGGACCCGGAGCGGACTCAGGGCACCTGGCCCGATCTGGTGCTGATCGACGGCGGCATCGGGCAGCTCAACATGGCGCTGGGCGTGCTGGCCGATCTGGGGATCGACGACGTGACGCTGGTCGGCATCGCCAAGGGGCCGGACCGCGACGCCGGGCGCGAGCGCTTCTTCATGCCGGACCGCGCGCCGTTCCAACTGGAAATGCGCGATCCCGTGCTCTATTTCCTGCAACGGCTGCGGGACGAGGCGCACCGCTTCGCCATCGGCACCCACCGGGCGAAGCGCACCAAGGCGTTGGGAAAATCGATGATCGACGAGATTCCCGGAATCGGACCCAGCCGGAAGAAAGCCCTGCTGCACCATTTCGGGAGCGCCGTCGCCGTTTCCCGCGCCGGTCTGGCGGATTTGGAGTCGGTCGAAGGGATCAGCAAGACAGTGGCGAAAAAGATATACGATCATTTCCATTCAGACGGTTAGAATGACGCCGCCCACCGCGCGTTTCCCCCGATTCCAGAGTTGCGACCGATGCTGACCAGCCTGCCGAACCTGCTCACCCTGTCGCGCATCGCGGTGATTCCCGTCGTGGTCGGGCTGTTCTACGTGCCCGAGGCGTGGGCCGCCTATACGGCCTGCGCCCTGTTCGCCGCGGCCTGCATCACCGACTGGTTCGACGGCTATCTGGCCCGCGCCTGGGAGCAGGAAAGCGTCATCGGCAAGTTCCTCGACCCCATCGCGGACAAGCTGCTGGTCGCCGCGACGCTGATCATGCTGGTCGCCTTCGCCCGGCTGTCTGGGCTGTCGGTGCTGGCCGCCGTGGTCATCCTGCTGCGCGAGGTCCTGGTGTCCGGCCTGCGCGAGTATCTGGCCGGGCTGAACGTCGGGGTGCCGGTCACCTGGATGGCCAAGTGGAAGACGACGATCCAGATGGTGGCGATCGGCTTCCTGATCGTCGGCGACTACGGCCCGGTCCACATCCCGGTCACGCTGATCGGCACGCTGGGCCTGTGGGTGGCGGCGATCCTCACCTTCGTCACCGGCTGGGATTACATGCGCGCCGGGCTGAAGCACATGATGGCCCACCAGCCGGCCAAGCCCCGGAAGGGCGCGCCGGGCAACCCGGCCCGCACGCCGGGCTGAGCCGCGTTTTGGGGCCGAGTCGCTTTTTATCGTAAACGGCTTTCCGGCTGGCGGCAGAGCGGACCACAAATCCGGTTTGTCCGTTCGCATGCCCGTGTGTTTCTGCTATGTGACCGGGGAACGCCCGCGCAGCGATGGGCGGCAAGGCGGAGGATAGGGGCTTCCATGAAGATGTTCGGCCTGACGGGGTGGAGCGGCAGCGGCAAGACGACGCTGATCGTTCGCCTGATCCCGGCGCTGATCCGGCGTGGCCTGACCGTTTCGACCATGAAGCATGCGCACAAGGGCTTCGACATCGATCATCCCGGCAAGGACAGCCACAACCATCGCGAGGCCGGCGCCACCGAGGTGCTGGTCAGTTCGCCCCGCCGCTGGGCGCTGATGCATGAGATCCGAAACGACGAGCCGGAACTGTCCCTGACCGAACTGCTGCCGAAGCTGTCGCCGGTCGATCTTCTGCTGATCGAAGGCTTCAAACGCGAGCCGCACGAGAAGATCGAGGTGTGGCGTGCCTCGGTGGGCAAGTCGCTGATCGCGCGCGACGATCCGAGCATCGTCGCGATCGCCAGCGACGGGCCGGTGCCGGACGCCGGGGTACCCGTGTTCGACCTGAACGACGAGGAGGCCATCGCGTCCTTCATCATCGAGCGTTGCGCGCTGGACCGGTGCAGGGCAACGGGGCAGGCTGTCTGAGACGGCGGACGGCCTGAAGCAGGGTGGTCCGACATAAGGTTGTCGGACAGCGGTGTGCGGGGTGGAGTGGGGCGATGGCTCAGCTTAGCGACGATTGCTTCGCCTTCGGCGGGGAGATGATGGCGGTGGATCGGGCCCTGGAGCTTCTCTCCGGCCGCCTCCGCCCCGTCACGGAGGCTCGCCGGATCGGCCTTGCCGACGCGCTGGGCCATGTGCTGGCCGAGGATGTCGTCGCTCCGTTCAACGTGCCGCCCCACGACAATTCGGCGGTGGACGGCTACGCCGTCTTCTTCGACGACCTGACGCCCGAGGCGGCCACGCTGCTGCCGGTCACGGCGCGCGTCGCCGCCGGCCACGCGCTGGACCGTCCGGGGCGGCGCGGCGAGGCGGTGCGCATCTTCACCGGCGCCCCGATGCCCGAAGGCTTCGACACGGTGCTGATGCAGGAGGACTGCAAGGCGGGGGAGGGCACCGTCGCCATTCCCCCCGGCATCCGCCGCGGCGCCAACCGTCGCCGGGCTGGGGAGGACATGGCACAGGGCAGCACCGTCCTAACCGCCGGACGCCGGCTGCGGGCGGAGGACATCGGCCTGCTCGCCTCGTTGGGGCGGCGGGAGGTGACGGTGCGCACGGCTCTGCGTGTCGCCGTCTTCTCCACCGGAGACGAGGTGCGGGAGCCGGGCGTGCCGTTGGAGCCCGGCTGCATCTACGATGCCAACCGCTTCGCCCTGATCGCCTCGCTGCGCCAACTCGGCTGCCGCGTGACCGACCTGGGCATTCTGCCCGACCGGCTCGACGCCGTTCGCGGCGCTTTGGCCGAAGCAGCGGAGACGCACGACGTTCTCATCACCTCCGGCGGCATGTCCACCGGGGAGGAGGACCACGTCAAGGCGGCGGTGGAAGCGTTGGGCGGCCTGCATTTCTGGCGGCTGGCGATCAAGCCGGGACGGCCGGTGGCGCTGGGCACGGCCAAGGGAGCGGTCTTCATCGGTCTGCCGGGCAACCCGGTGGCGGTCATGGTCACCTTCCTGCGCATCGCCCGCCCGATCCTGCTCCGGCTGATGGGGGCGGCGGACGAGGCGCCCGCCTTGTTCCCTTTGCGCGCGGGCTTTACCTACAAGAAGAAGGCGGGGCGGCGCGAGTATGTGCGGGCCACGCTCGCCCGCGCCGCCGACGGGGTTTTGACCGCGGTCAAGCACCCGCGCGACGGGGCGGGCATCCTGTCGTCGATGGTCGAGTCCGACGGGCTCGTCGAACTGCCGGAAGAGATCACCCGCGTCGAGCCGGGGATGATCGTGGATTTCCTGCCTTTCAGTGAGGTTCGGTGATGAAGATCCTCTATTTCGCCTGGCTGCGCACCAAGATCGGCGTGGCGACCGAGACGGTGGACCTGCCGGCGGAGGTCCGGGACGTCGGCACCCTGGTGGCGTGGCTGAAGACCCGCAGCCCGAAGCACGCCGACGCGCTCGCCAACAGCACGGTGGTCAAGGTCGCGGTGAACCAGGAGCATGTGCCCTACGACCACCCGGTCGGCCCCGGCGACGAGGTGGCCCTGTTCCCGCCCGTCACCGGCGGCTGAGAAAGGAAACCTTGCCGTGACGGTGAAGGTGCAGAGCGAGGACTTCGACGTCGGTGCGGAGCTGGCCGCGATGACCGGCGGAAAGACCGGCATCGGCGGGGTGACCCTGTTCGTCGGGCTGGTTCGCGACATGGCCGGCGGCGAATCCGTCAGCGCCATGACGCTGGAGCATTATCCCGGCATGACCGAACGGCAGTTGGAGGCCATCGAGGCGGAGGCACGGGCGCGCTGGCCGCTCGACGACGCGCTGATCATCCATCGCTACGGGCGGCTGGAGCCGGGCGACCGGATCGTGCTGGTCGCCACCGCCAGCGCCCACCGCGAGGCGGCCTTTGAAAGCTGCCACTTCCTGATCGACTGGCTGAAGACAAGGGCGCCCTTCTGGAAGATGGAGGCCACTCCGGAGGGTGAACGCTGGGTGGAGGCCAAGGATTCGGACGACGTGGCGGCGGCCCGCTGGACGAAACCGGCGTGAAGTGAGAGGCAGGGCACAGACGGCGGCCTCCTCACGGTGATTGGATCCGCTCCCGCGCAAGGCTGTGCGCGCATGCGGAGTGTCCGATCATGCGAACCCGGTTCCTGCTCGCCGGACTGGCGGCTCTGTCGCTGGGCGCGTTCCTGTCGAGCCCCGTCCAAGGGAAGGAGCGGCAAACGGCGGAGCGGGTTCTGACCGACCCGGTCAGCGGCTGCCGCGTCCGCGACCCTGATCCGAGCCGGGGGAGGTCCGTCCGCTGGAGCGGCGCCTGCCGCAATGGTTTCGCTCACGGTGCCGGCATTCTTGAAATGTTCGATGGGGCGGAGCCGGCGGATTGGACCGAGGCGGTCTTCGTCGATGGTCGGGCGGAGGGGCCTGGACGCAGCGGTCGCGCGGATGGGACGATCTTCCAGGGCCGTTTCCGGCATGGCCTTGCCACCGGCCCGGGGATGCTGACCCTGCCGGACGGTCACCGCTACGTCGGCGGGTTCGCGTTCGGGCGCCCGACCGGGCAGGGGGAGTTCGTCGCCTCCATGGGGTTGCGCTACCGTGCGCGGGTCGACCGGGATGGGCGGGTGTGGCCCGGCGCGCTTCTCGGCTCGAATCCTCCCGAGTCGATCCAGTCGGCCGAGCGGCCGGATATGAAAGGCCCGGCGGCGCCGGGCAGCCTGGAGGAGTGGCTGCGCACGCCGCCGTGGGATTACCGTGCTCCGGTTGGGAGCAATCCAGGGCGGCCCAATCGGGACCGGCGTTGACCAGCTTTGCACAGGCGGCGTTTGCCAGACGCGCCGCGCCGTGGTGACATCCTGGACCCCTTCGGAAGACGGCGATGAACTGGCAGACTCTCGGATTCTTCTTCGCAACGGCCTTCGTGCTGTCGATGACCCCCGGCCCCAACATGCTGCTGGCGATGAGTCTCGGCCTGCGCTACGGCGTGCGCCGCGCGGCCTGGGGCGGGCTCGGCATGTGCGTGGCGCTGACGACGATGGCCACCCTGTCGGTTCTGGGACTCGGCGCCCTGCTGGCGGCATCGGAGCCGGCCTTCCAGGCGGTGAAGTGGGCGGGCGTGGCCTATCTGACCTGGCTCGGCATCGCCGCGTGGCGGGCGCCGGTGCCGGACGGCTCGCCGCGCGTCAGCGGCGCCGCGGCGGCGGAGGAAGCCCCGGCCCATCGCCTGTTCCTGCGTGGGCTGCTGGTTGCCTTCAGCAACCCGAAGGCGCTGGTCTTCATGGCCGCCCTTTTCCCGCAGTTCATCGACCCGGCGGCCCCGCTGATGCCGCAGCTCGTGGCGCTGGTGGCGATCATGGTGGTGATCGAGTTCGGCTGGATCATGGCCTACGCCACCGGGGGCAACAGCATCGGCGCCCGCCTGACCAGCGGGTCCGCGGCCCGGACCCTCAACCGTCTGACCGGCGGCCTGATGATCGGCGCCGGCGGGCTTCTGGCGCTCGCCCGCCGGCTGTGATCGCCCACCGTCTGTGATTGCTCATTCCATCCGGCGAAGCGTCGTCTCCAGACGGCCCTTGCCGGAGCGGTCCAGCCAGGTGGCGGACAGGCGCCCGTCCGTCCGGACGCTGTAGCGCAACACGTTGCGCCCCTTCTCGTCGAACACCAGCTCGTCGTTCTCGATGCGGCCCTTGCGCTGGGCGCGCTCCATCGGCTGGTCGGCCTCCATGCCCGGCCCCAGCACATAGTCGGCATAGACGGCGTCGCCGTCGACCCGGTCCACCGCCAGCGCAATCTCCCGCCCGTTGATGTAGGCGCCGTACCAGACGCCAAGGAAGGAGCGGGCGCCTGTGCCCGCCGAGGAGGAGGTGCCGCTGCCGGTGCGCGGCTCCGGCGCCGCGGCCCGCATCAGCTCCGCGCTCGGCGTGCGGCCCCAGGATTCGTCGCAGGAGGGGTCGCCCCGGCGCGGCGGCGCCTCGGCGAAACGCAGGATGCAGGTGCCGAAGCGCCGGACGAACATGCCGGTCGTCGCGGCGCCATGGCCGGTCAGCAGGGCCGGCTGATCGACCACGATGTGGTCCAGCCCGCGCGAGGACAGGATGCCGCGCGCCGATTCCCCGCGTCCGCCCGGGTCGAAATCGTCGCCGTGGAAGAAGAACAGCATCACCCGCGCGTTGTGGATGCCGCGCAGGATCGGCCAGAGCTGCGCCGCGTTGTCGCGGAAGCTGTCGTAGGAGTCGGAGAAGTTGCCGAAGGCGGCGGGGGCGGTGCCGACGACGGCGTCCACCCGGTCGCTCTGTCCGGCGGCCATCAGCGAAAGGAAGGCTCCGAAGGACTGGCCGGTCAGCACGACCTTGCGGTAGCCGCGGTCCTTCAACTGGTCGGCATAACCCGCCAGCGCGCGGGAGCTGTTCGGCAGCGTGTCGCTGACCCGCATGCGATCCAGCCGGAACACGTCCCACCCCGCGTCCTTCATGGTCTTCATGTAGAGCGGGGTGGGGGCGTTCGAATCCTCCACGTCCACCGACCGGCCATGGCTCCACACCACCGCGCCCCGGGCCACGGTCGGGCCGAGCAGGGCACCGTCGCCATAGGCCGGGTTCAGGTGAATCTGGGCCGCCGCGGTCTGCGCCGTACCGAGCATTGCCAACGCCGCCACCAATCCGAGCAGCGCCTGTCCGACTGTCCGCCTCATCCTTCCACGCTCCTGTCTGCGGGCGTGTGAAGGGTCTCGGAATATGGTTAACCCCACCTTTCCATCAGGACAGGCCGGCTTATGTCACGGGGCTTTGTCACAGCTTCCCGCTTTGGGCGCCCTGCGTCAGAAGGTCCACGAGATGCAAATGCGAATGACTCGCAATCTATGTGCGAGTCGTCTAAGATTGGCTCCGTCACTTCAGTCGGGAGGGGTCAACATGTGCGATTCTGTGAGCGAGGGAAGGTTGTCCCCTTGGACGGTGTCCGATCTGACAACGGCCGAGCGTGCGCTGCTGACCGGTTTCCGGCAGTGGTTCCGTCACGGCACGGCGGGCGCGATGGCCGCCATGCGGGCCAGCTTCGGTGTGGCCGGCGTGCCGTCGTCGGCTCTGCTGCCGTTGTTCGCTCTCCTGGGAACCTTCGCCGTGACCAACGCCGGCCGGCCGGCGTTCCGCTGCCCCTCCTGTTCGCGGGTCGGGATGGACGAATTGGCGGTTCTGGACGCGCTGGCCGCCATGCAGGCTGGGGAAGGCGATGTGACGACCCAAGTGTTCGACCGCTGGCTTCCCCTGGTCGCCCTGAGCATGGCCACCGATTCCGCACGGGAACTGGCGGACATTTTGGACGGCGCGCGCATCCGTCTGCCACGCCGTCGCCCGGCCCGGCTCATAGCGCTGGCGGCGGAGTGACCCGCGCAAAGCCGGCGCCAATCTGCCATGCCGTCCGGCTGAACAGGGGTTTGCGCATAATCCACTGATCGATGGGCACCTGGACCAGTTCGCCGGCCGGGGTGCGGTAGGAATAGCGTCCCCGTTCGGTGCCGCGCAACTCGTATCCCAGCCGCTCGTAGAAGGCGAGGACCCCGGCGTTGTCCCGATCCACGCCCAGTTCCGATTCCGAATAGCCGTGATCGAGCGCGGTGCCCTCGGCGGCGGCCATCAGCCGTGTGGCGATGCCGCGGTTGCGGAAGGGCTGGAACACCCGCAACGCCCACAGCGTGGCGCGGCGCAGATGCCGTTTGCGCTGGAAGTCGATGCATATCTGGCCGGCAGGAAAACCGTTGATCTCCGCCACCAGCAAGGCTCCGCTACCGCGTTCCTGGGCACGGAAGGCGGTGGCGAGGATTTCCCGGTGCGGCGTGTGCAGCCCGAACCATTCGAGATCCGGCAGGTCGGTGCGGCAGGCCGGGCGAATTGCGACGGGCAGGCTGATGACATCCTGCGACGCGGTGGCGGCGTCCATTCCTCCTCCGGACTTCATACCATCTGATGGAATGAACGGATCGACGCTGGCGGCGTTCCCCGCGCCCGATGAAAGTCTCGCCGAGCAAAACCTTCCTGTGAAACGCAACAGAAAGAGAAAAATTTACGAAAATAATTTTGTAATCGCCTCATACGGACGAATTCCACAACCGAAAGAATATGACGATCGTCATTGTTGACGAAATAGGATGATTCTTGATAAGTCTCTAAACGATTTGGAGCAAAGACGCAGCCGTTCGGCGACAAGGCGCGACTCTCAAGCCGAGAGAAAGCGCCAGGAGGGAGGAGGGACCGCGCGATGATCAAGATTGTCAACCTCGGGCGCACCGGCCTTTTCGTGGCGATGCAGAATGGTGCTTTGACGACCATCGGCGGCCGTAGCCATTGGCGTTCGCTCGACGATCTCCGTTCGGCGGCCAATGCGGCGAAGATCAAGGTCAGCGATACGGTTCTCCGCACCGTTCTCTGACGGCAACGCCCGTGTCGCCCGCATGAAAACGGGTCGTTCAACTCAGTGCCGTTCAACTCAGTGAGTCGGCGGCATTGATCAGGCCGCCGGTCACAGTCCGTTGAAACGATCAGCCGGCCCGGACCCGCGCCAGGAAGCGATCGACCTCGGCCCGCAGATTGTGCGATTGAATGGACAGCTCGTTTGTCGCCGACAGGACGCTGCGCGCTTCCGACCCCGTGTCCGACGCTGAGGAATTGACCCGCACGATGGTCTCGCTGACCTCGCGGGTGCCGATCGACGCCTGCTGGACGTTGCGGGCGATTTCGGTGGTGGCGGCGCCCTGCTCCTCCATGGCCGAGGCGATGGAGGTCGAGATATCGTTGATCCGCGCGATGGTTTCGGAGATCGAGCGGATGGCGAGCACCGCATCCTGCGTCGCACCCTGAACCGCGCCGATCTGGGAGTTGATCTCCTCCGTCGCCTTGGCGGTCTGGTTGGCGAGGCTCTTCACCTCCGAGGCCACGACCGCGAAGCCTTTGCCGGCCTCGCCGGCGCGGGCCGCCTCGATCGTGGCGTTCAAGGCGAGGAGGTTGGTCTGGCTGGCGATGTCGTGGATCAGCTTCACCACCTGGCCGATCCGACTGGCGGCGTCGGCGAGTCCCTGCACGGTGTTGTTGGTGCGCTCCGCCTGTGACATGGCCTCGCCGGCGATGGCGGCCGACTGGGTTACCTGATGGCTGATCTCGCCGATGGAGGCGGTCAGCTCCTCCGCCGCCGCAGCGACGGTCTGGATGTTGACGGAGGCTTCCTCCGCCGCCGCAGCGACCTGGGTGGACTGAGCGCTGGTCTCTTCGGCGGTGCGGCTCATGTTCTGGGCGGTGCCTTGGAGTTGCTGCGCGGCGGAGGCCACGGCCTGCACCACGCTCTTCACCTCGCGCTCGAACGAGTCGGCGGTGGTTCCCAACTCCCGCGAGATGATCGCGGCGGTGTTCAGGTCGACGTAAACCGAGGTCGCCAGATCCATGTCCAGGAAGACCGCCTTGTTGATCGCCTGCATCAGCTGGGCGAGCTTCTCCGGCTTCTTGCGGTAGACTTGATAGGCGAGATCGATCAGCTTGTTCAGCGTGAAGCAATAGGCTCCGGTGTACCAGCGCGGTTCCAGACCGATGCGCTGGTGGGCCTGCCCAATTTTCAGCACCTGCGCCATGTAGGCATCGTCGAAGGTGCCGGTGAAAACATTCTTCAGCCAATGCTGCTTCTGCATGTCGCGTGCCCGGCTGACCACCGTGGGATTGGCGAGCAGCGTCGCGACCTGCGGGACCGAGCGCAGGTAGCCGTAGAATTCCTCAAGGATCTGATCGATGCGCTGGGCGAGATGGGGTTGGAATTCCCGAAGGACTGCCTTGGTGGGTTCGTCGATACGCAAGAAGGAGATGCGGTCGAGAATGGACTGTGTCTGGGCAGAATGCGACATGGATCAATTTCCCCGCGAAAATGGGACCGCATCAGATTAGCGCAACTTGTTTTTAATGCAAAGTAACTAACCTGCGGTCGGCACTATGGAGGGTTACGGTGGGTGTGAAAACCGGCAGCGTTGTCGCAGGCACAACAAATCATCAGACGTTAGTAAAAAAGAAAACCGGCGGAGCCGTTTGGCATCCGCCGGTATGTCGTGAACCGTCGTGAGACTGTCTGTTCGTTTACATTAGGCGGCCATATGGGCCGGTGCGCGGCGCAGCGCCTGGGCGGCGCTGAGGACCGCCTTTTGCAGCTTCTCGAAGGCTCGCACCTCGATTTGGCGTACCCGCTCGCGCGACACGCAGAACTGCTGGCTCAACGACTCCAGAGTGGACGGGTCCTCCTTCAGGCGGCGCTCGAACAGGATGCGGCGTTCACGGTCGTCCAGACGCTCCAGGGCCTGTCCAACCAGCCTGCGGCGCAGCGCCAGTTCGTCGGCGTCGGCGATCACGCTCTCCTGGGTCGGGCGGTCGTCGGCCAGAAGCTCCAGCCAGTTGGTTTCGCCGTCGCTGGACATGGCAGCGTCGAGCGAGCTGTCGTTGGACGACAGCCGGCGGTTCATCTCGATCACCTCCTGCTCCGGCACATCCAGTTCGGTCGCGATGGCGGTGACGGTGGACGGGGACAGGTCGCCCTGTTCCAGTTCCTGCATCTGGCTCTTCAGGCGGCGCAGGTTGAAGAACAGCTTCTTCTGCGCGGCGGTCGTGCCCATCTTCACCAGGGACCAGCTGTGCAGGATGTATTCCTGTATGGCCGCGCGGATCCACCAGGTGGCGTAGGTCGCGAAACGGAAACCGCGTCCCGGATCGAATTTCTGAGCGGCCTGCATCAGACCCACGTTGCCTTCGGCGACGAGGTCGACCAGCGGCAGGCCGTAGCCGCCGAAACCGCGGGCGATCTTGATGACCAGCCGCAGGTGGCTGCCCACCAGACGCTCCAGCGCATGGCCGTTCCCGCGGTCGCGCCAAGCGACGGCCAGCTCGCGCTCTTCGTCGGGGGCTAGGATGGGGAACCGCTTCGACTCCTCGACATAGCGGGTCAGGCTGGCGTTTTCACCAGTCAGGAGTTTCTTGAGCACACCGGCCTCCTCTCTCCAACGCTCCACCGTCTCTTGCCGCGGAACCTTTTCGATGGCCGTTCGCAGACGCCCATCGCTTCGGCATTTTTATTGTGGGGATTTGCCGAAATTATCCAGGAACACGTCAATCAGACATTGATACTGTGCCGCCACCACCAAGTTGGATCAAGCCTTGAAACGGCGGTGCAGCAATATTTTTTGGCGTATATCCGGACTATTCGGTCCTTATGAATGCCAAAAAGATCGGAAGAACTTTTGGGAGATTGGCGAAAATATGACGGCTTTCGTTTGAGGAGAAGGCAGAGGCGTTTCTCTCCGCTTTGTCATCACTCGGTCGGCGTTCGGTATATTTTTCATAAGCTATGGCCATATAGGCTAATGGTGGCTGCCTCCCGGCATAGGACGTTCCTCAGGGGTGAGAGAGGCGCGGAGCAACCGCGACCAGCGGCGACGCTTGTGTTCCGCAGGTCAGCAGTCGTGCTATTCCGGGAAGAAACCCATGAAGACGCGAGGCGAGAGATCTCACCATGAACATCCGCGACAGCCGACCGGGCGATCTGGTGCACATCGAGGCGATCTACACCCACCATGTCCTGACCGGCACGGCCAGCTTCGAGGAGGTTCCACCCAGCCTGGAAGAGCTTGCCCGTCGGCGGGACGACGTGCTGGCCCGGGGCATGCCCTATGTCGTTGCGGAGATGGACGGCAGGGTCATAGGGTATGCCTATGCAGGCCCTTACCGGCTGCGCACCGCATACCGCTACAGCGTCGAGGATTCGATTTATCTCGCCCCGGACTGCATGGGGCGCGGTGCGGGCCGGGCCTTGCTCTTGGCGGTGATCGACCGCTGTGCAATGGCTGGTTGTCGCCAGATGATTGCGGTGATCGGCGACAGCGGCAACGCCCCGTCCATCGGTCTGCATCGCAGCCTTGGCTTCGAGCCGGCGGGCCTGCTGAAGGCGGTTGGATTCAAGTTCGGGCGCTGGGTGGACAGTGTCCTGATGCAGCGCCCGCTCGGCAACGGAGATGCGTCGTCACCCGCGGAGCATCGATGAGGGGTGTTGATGGGACCGGACAAAGGGGCCGTCGGTTTGTTCAAGGGTCAGAGTTCAGGAAGGAAACTGGAGCGCCTTGATCGCTCCTGCGGAGTCAGTCCGTGGCCGCCGGCCGCAAGAACGGGCGCACCCTGTGGATGCGCCCGTTCTTGAATGCTCCGCGAAGGGCTGAGGGTTAATCCTGCACGACCCGCTTGCGGCCCAGGCCGAGCTTCGTGGCCATCTCCGACCGGGCCTTGGCGTAGTTCGGGGCGACCATCGGATATTCCGCCGGCAGGCCCCACTTGGCACGGTAATCATCCGGGGACATGTCGTAGACGGTCTTCAGATGCCGCTTCAGCATCTTCAACTTCTTCCCGTCCTCCAGGCAGACGATGTATTCCGGGGTTACCGACTTCTTGATCGGCACCACGGGGACCAATTCGGCCTTGGCCGGTGCGGACTTGTCTTCACCAAGACCGTTGAAGGCCGCCTGCACGTTGAGGATGAGCGCCGGCAGGTCGGCGACCGGCACCGTGTTGTTGCCGACATAGGCCGAAACGACCTTGGCGGTCAGGGCCTGCAGTTCCGATGCTTCGATGGTCATGGCCGCGTTCAGCTCCGTTCCCCTGTGGATCAGCCGTGGATTTGGGCGATGTCGATCAGACGTTCACCACGTCGCGCAATTGCTTGGCCGGCTTGAACCGCGGCGCCTTGGACGCGGCGATCTGCACCGCCTCGCCGGTGCGCGGGTTACGCCCCTCGCGGGCGGCGCGTTCGGCGACTTCGAAAATGCCGAACCCGGCAAGACGCACATCCTCGCCACGACCGAGAGCCGAGGAGATGCCTTCGAACACCGACTGGACGACCTTCGCCGCATCGGATTTGCGGATGCCGGCGTTGGTTGCGACGGTCTCGATGAGCTCGGCCTGGTTCATGCGAAACTCCTGGTGCTTTTGCGCGTGTGGATTTTTCCGTGTTCTTGGCAGATTGAATCCATTGGCACAAGAGCGATGGCCGGAAAGGCAACCATAAGTGTTTTGCCAATGACGAGTTCTTGCATCCCCTGTGGCCCGGATGCATCAAAGCGACCGCTCACCGTGGCACAACGGTGCTGAGCCAGCGGAAAACGGAGGATGTTTTCCGTCGATAGTTGATCGACTCGCCGAACGCAGGCGCTGAGCAGGCCTTGAACGGAAAAACAGCAACACCACTTGCGTGGCGTTCGGGTCCGGGCCCCTCTGACGGCTGAGGCGTCAGCCGTGATGTCGGATCCCGCTTGAATTCACTGCAGACGCAGCGCAATCAAGTGGGGCTGTTTATGGATTCCCTTGTCGCTCCCGTCTTTCTCGATTTCATGGGAAAACCGGTGTGGGTCTGGCTGACCTTCATCGGCATCGTTCTGGCCTTGCTGGCCTTCGACCTCGGCATCCTCAACCGCCGTGACCGCGAGATCGGCGTGAGGGAAAGCCTTCGCCTTTCCGCCTTCTACATCACCGTCGCCCTTCTGTTCGGCGGCTGGGTCTGGTGGTCGATGGGCGACGCGGCGGCGGCCCAGTACTACACCGGCTTCTTCATCGAAAAGAGCCTGTCGCTCGACAACGTCTTCGTCATATCGTTGATTTTCACCTACTTCGCGGTCCCGCGGACCTACCAGCACCGCGTGCTGTTCTGGGGAATCCTGGGCGTGATCGTGATGCGCGGCCTGATGATCGCCGCCGGCGCCGCGCTGGTCAGCGAATTCCACTGGGTGCTTTATGTCTTCGGCGCCTTCCTGCTGATCACCGGTGTGAAGATGCTGTTCGCCGTGGACAAGGAGCCGGACCTCGCCAACAATCTGGCGCTGCGCTTCCTGAACCGTCATATGCGGATCACCGACGGTTTCCGCGGCCAGAACTTCTTTGTGCGGGAGACGGGTCCGGATGGTCGGACCGCGCTCCTCGCAACACCGCTGTTCCTGGCGCTGATGATGGTCGAGTTCGCCGACCTGATCTTCGCGGTGGACAGCGTGCCGGCCATCTTCGCCATCACCACCGATCCCTACATCATCTACACCAGCAACATCTTCGCCATCCTCGGACTGCGTGCGCTCTACTTCGCGCTGGCGGCGATGGTCCACCGCTTCCGTTACCTGAAATACGCGCTGGCGCTGGTGCTGGTCTTCATCGGCGGCAAGATCTTCTACACGCAGATCTTCGGCAAACCGGACCCGCTGATCTCGCTGGGCGTGACGCTGACGTTGATCGCGGGCGGCGTGGTGGTTTCACTTCTCAAGACGCGCAGCGAGGGCAAGCGGCTGCCGGCGGAGTGATGCCGGTCAGCCGGTGAAGCCCAGGCGCTTCAGGGCGGCGATGCTCTCCTTCGCGCTGGTGTGGAGGATGAAGTCGCCGCCCGCCTGGGTCCAGGGATCGCGGGCCTTCTCGCGGTCGTCCACCAGGACCGTGCCCGGCCCGCCATGGCGATGCTTGTCGCGGGCCATGCAGGTGATGACTCGCACATGGCGACCCAGCATATGCGCGACCCAGCGCCGTTTCTGTTCCGGCGCCCAGGAGCCGAGCGGCAAGCCGGTGAGGATGGTCGGCGCGTAAGGTTCGCAGAATCGCCAAAGATCCTGCGCGTCGTGCATGAACTCCAGCGTTCCGAAGAAGTCGGGATGGCGGGACAGTTCCCGCCACATGACCTTCATCGGGATCTCCTCCGGGCGTTTGCCGGTGACCGCCTTCACCCCACGGTCGAAATCGGCCAGAACGCCGTCGAGATCGAGAAACAGCTTGGGTCTTTGCATCGTCGGTCCTGTCCAGCGCGTCCAACGTCCAGTCCGTCCAACTCCGGATGAGCGCGACCGCAGAGTACCGGTCGCACGGAACCTTCGCCAGCCGGTCGGGTTGCACCCGAAGACATAGGCGCACGGCTTCTGTGCGGCAGGGGGATTCGGATGACGGTCATAGGCATTTCAGGTTCATACGGCGGTCTGAATCTGGGGGACGAGGCGATCCTCACATCGGCCATCGAGCAGTTGCGCGCCACGGTGCCCGGTGTGGAGGTGGTGGTCTTCTCCCGCAACGCCGCCCACACCCGCGAGAACCACGCGGTCGAGCGCGTCCTGAACCCGCGGGAAGCCATGCGCGACGAGATCACCCCGGAGGTGGAGCGGCTCGACCTTCTGCTTCTGGGTGGCGGCGGCATCCTCTACGACAGCGAGGCGCAGACCTATCTGCGCGAGGTCACCATCGCGCAGAATCTGGGAGTACCCACCTACACCTTCGCCATCGGCGTCGGTCCGCTGAAGGACCGCGTGGAGCGCGACGCGGTGCGCGAGGGGCTCGACCGCATGACCGGCATCACCGTCCGTGAACCGAGCGCCAAGCGGCTGATCGAGGAGATCGGCGTGCAGGTCCCGGTGACGGTCACCGCCGATCCAGCGCTGCTGCTGACGCCGGAGCCCTTCACCGAGGAGATGCTGGCCGAGGCCGGCATCCCGCGCGGCCGCCCCCTGGTCGGCCTGTCGGTGCGCGAACAGGGCGCCGCGGCGCCGGAACTCAGCGACGCGGCCTATCACCAGCTTCTGGCCGAGGCGGCGGACTACATCGTGCAGCGCTTCGGCGCCGACGTGGTGTTCGTGCCGATGGAGCGCGCCGACGTGCGCGAGGCGCACCGCGTCATGGGCCGCATGGCCGTGTCGGAGCGCGCCCACCTGCTGCAGTACCGCTACACGCCGCGCCAGATCATCGGACTGATGGATCACTTCGAGATGGCCGTGGGGATGCGGCTGCATTTCCTGATCTTCGCGGCCATCACCGGCACGCCGCTGATCGCGCTGCCCTACGCCTCCAAGGTGTCGGATTTCCTGTCCTCGGTGGGGCTGGAGCCGCGGGCAACCGTGTCCCACACCACCGCCGGAACCTTCCTCGCCGACCTCGACCGCCTGTGGGATCACCGCGCGGAGCAGAAGGGACTGCTGCGCGACCGGATTCCCGTGCTGATGGAGCGCGCCCGCGAGACGGCGCCGCTGGCCCTGCGGACGGTGGCGCCGTGCGCCGAGCACGCGGCCGAGCCTGCGGAATGACGAAAGGAGCCAGTCTTGCCCGTTCTGCCCTGTCCCCCGAATCCTGAATCCGTCACCCTGCCGCCGCGCCGCGCCATGAAGGTAGCGCGCTGCCACGTCCTCGTCGTCGGCGGCGGCCCGGCCGGCATGGGGGCGGCCATCGGCGCCGCCCAGTCGGGAGCCGACACCATCCTGGTGGAGCGCTACGGCTTTCTCGGCGGCAACGCCACGGCGGCGCTCGTCATGCCCTGGATGAGCTTCTACACCCAGCGCGGCTCGGTGGCGGTCGTCGACAACACGCGCCTGATGCCGCAGGACCACGGCCCCGGCGAGCCGGTGGTGGGCGGGGCGCTGGCCGTCTTCCTGGGGCGGCTCTACACCAACCAGGGGGCCATCCCGCCCTCGCCGGACACCGGCTTCACCGTTCCCTTCGACCCGGAGGTGCTGAAGGTCACCGCCCAGCAGATCCTCGACGAGGCCGGCGTGAAGGTGCTGCTGCACGCCTTCGCCTCCACCGTCCTCGGCGAACCCGGAAAACCCGACGCGGTGGTCTTCGAGACGAAGTCCGGCCCGGTGGTCATCGAGGCCGACGTGATCGTGGATTGCACCGGCGACGGCGACATCGCGGCGCTGGCCGGCTGCGATTACGAGGTCGGGCGGGAGGAGGACGGGCTGACCCAGCCCATGACTCTGATGTTCCGTATGGTCGGCTTCGACCATGACGCCTTCAACGGCTATGTGCGGGAGCATCCGACGCAATGGCGCGGCGTGCACGGGCTCTGGGACCTGGTGTCGAAGGCCACCGCCAACGGCGACCTCGATCTGGCGCGCGAGGACATCCTGTTCTTCGCCACCACCCACCCCGGAGAGATCGCCCTTAACTGCACACGGGTCACCGGCGCGCTGGGCACCAACGTCTTCGACCTGACCCGCGCTGAGTGGGAGAGCCATCGGCAGGCCGCGCAGATCGCCAATTTCCTGCGCAAATACGCCCCCGGATTCGCCGACTCCTACACCTGCCAGACCGGCACCGGAATCGGCATCCGCGAGACGCGGCGCATCGTCGGCGACTACGCCATGACCGCGGACGACGTGCTGGGCGCGGCGAAGTTCAAGGACGCCATCGCACGCGGCACCTACCCGGTGGACATCCACAGCCCGACGGGCCGCGGCACGGTGCTGAAGCGCGTTCCCTCCGGCGAATGGTACGAGGTGCCGATGCGCGCCCTGCTGCCCAAGGGGACGGAGAAACTGCTGGTGGCCGGCCGCTGCATCTCCGGCAGCCACGAGGCCCACTCCTCCTACCGGGTGACGCCCACCTGCATGGCGACGGGGCAGGCCGCCGGGGTCTGCGCGTCGATGGCGGCGCGGCGCGGCGAGCGCACCCGCGACATCCCGGTCGGCGCCATCCAGCGCGAACTGCTGCGCCAGGGGGCTCTGCTGCGCGAGCCGGAAGCGTAGGGCTTCCTCGGGGTCAGCGCATCGCGAAGAGTTCCTGGTGGAAGCGTTGGTCCACCGGCAGGCCATGGGCCGCGAAGTCGTGCCGCAGCGCCCGGCCGAAGCCCGTCGGGCCGCAGAACCAGACGCTCGCCTCACGCCATTCCGGCACCAGGGCACGGATGCGTTCGCCATCCAGGCGGCCGTCGCGGCTGTCGATCAGGACATGGAGGCGAACCCCCGCCGCCGCCGCGTCGGCGGTGAGCTTCGCGATCGCTTCCTCGTCGTATTCGTTGGTGGTGTGGAAGAAATCGACGGTTTGCGGTGGTCGTTCAGGGTTCGCCGCCAGGAACTTCATACGGGCGATGAAGGGGGTGACTCCGATGCCGCCGCCCACCCAGATCTGGTGCGGGCAGGAGTCGTCGAAGGTGAAGCAGCCGTAAGGCCCTTCCACCGTCACCGCCAGGCCGACCCTCAGCCGTTCCCGCAGACGCCGGGTGTGGTCGCCCAGTTCCTTGACCACGAAGGTGATCCGCCGGTGGGCGTCGTCCCAGGCCGAGGCGATGGTGTAGGGATGGGCGCCCTCCGCGTTGTCCGAGGTGGCGTAGGCGAACTGGCCCGCCTTGTGGCCCGGCCAGCCCTGCGGAACGTCGATGGCGACCTCCAGCGTGCGCACACCCGGAAAGTAATGGAGGGCGCTGATCGTGCCGGGAATCCGCCGGTCGGCGGCGACCCGGCCGAGCAGCACCACGACGGCGGCCCAGGCGCTGGCGGCGAGCAGTGGCGCCATCACCCAGCCGATGGGCGCGCTCCAGTAGGCGAAGTCGGTCAGTACGACGGCGTGGAAAACCAACACGAGATAGACGATCGCCAGCAGGCGGTGCGTCTTGAAGAACAGCCGGTAGGGGAGGCGCTTGAACAGCGCCAGCGCGATCAGCAGCACGGCCGCGTAGAAGGCCCATTCGCCGAGCCACTCGGCGGTGCCGCGCAGGCTGCGGAGCGACTGTTCGAGGGAACTGTCGGGAATCGCCCGCGGTCCCCGCTGCGGCCGGGTCAGCCACCCCCAGCCCACCGCCCATTTCGGCCCCTGGGCCCACAGCCAATGGACGACCGCCGCGACGAGGCCGGCGATGCCCAGCCATTTGTGCAGGCGGTACATCTTGTCGAGACCGCCGAACCACCCCTCCGGCCAGCGCGGCCGCAGCGCCAGGACCATCGCCATGCCCATGCAACCGATGGCGATGATTCCGCTGTACTGGACCAACGCAGCGCGAAGACCGAAAAAGCTGTTCGTCAGAAACACTCGCGGTTCGCCAGCAATCCATAAAACCGTCAAGACCGCTAAAATTCCCCATAAGGACAGTCTGATTCTTCTCATGGCGACGCCCTCCGAGGCAGCCATCCTAGAAGCGCGGGTGAAGGGATGTTTCGCCAAGCCCCTTGCGGTGACAAGCCAACTCCGATCATCGCAGTCATCCGAATGTCTGGCCACGGCAATGGCGGGGGATGACGAGGAATTCGGCTACTTACGAATCCAGACCTTGGTTTCGATGAAGCGGTTGGCAAGGAAGCGGTAGGTCTGCTTCTGCAATTGCTCGACGACGGTGGACTTCTCCATCGGGGTGGTGTCCCAGGCCTGGAGGATGTCTTCCCATTCCAGAAGCTTGGCGCGCAGGTCGTCGCGAATCTTGCGGATGAAGGTCACGGTGGTGTCGAAGGACTTCAACGCGCCGAAGATCTCGCCGGTCTGGGCGTCCGCCTGCTCGAAGACGGCATCATAGTCCTTCAACGGCTTGCCCAGCAGCCCCTGCATGCGCGCGACCTCGTTGCACAGGGTGCGGTCGGTCCGGTAGATCTGGGTCAGCCGGGTCAGCTTGCCGCTGATGGCGCGGATGGCGTTGAAACGGTCGCGCAACGCCTCGATGTAGGACAGTTCCTGGGTCAGGTCCTCGATGCGGTCGGTCAGGTACTGCTCGTAATTGTCCTTCAGATCGAGCTTCGCCGCGATGTCCTTGAAGGCGGCCTTGACGCGCTGCTTGGTCTGCGGGTCCTCGACGATCTGCTCCAACTCGTCGGCCTTCACGACGATCATCTCGCTTCCGGAGATCGAGGAGACGAGCTGCACCGTCAGACGCCCCCGTGCGATGTTCCGGTGCTTTTCCTCCACCGACCAGGAGGCGCGGCCGTCCAGCAACTCTCCAGGAATCTGCTCGCCGGGCCGGATCTGTTTCACATAGGCCAGGCCCTTTTCCACCACGTCCAGCAGCTTGGAGTCGCGGCTGTCCTCCTTGATGTCGAAGGATTCCATCAAAGTGTTGAAGGGCAGGGCGGCCTTCAGATCCCCCAGCAGAATGTGGAGCACCGGCTGCTTGGAGGACGGATCGATGCAGAAGAAGGCGCCGGACAGGCTGAAGACCTTGTGCTCGAAATCGAAATGCGTGTCGCGCATCGGCGCCGCACTGGCAGCGCCTTCCGTGCTTCCGGTTGCGGGATCGGTGACGTCGGACATGGGCGGGGACCGGAAGCGGGAATGGGACGGGCAGGTTACAGCAGATCGCGCAGCCGGAACCAGAGCATCGCAAGGACAAGGGCGGGTGTGCGGAATCGCCGCCCGCCGGGGAAGGGCAGGTGGGGCACGCGGGCGAACACGTCGAACCGCTCGGCCGTGCCGCGGATCGCCTCCGCCATGACCCGTCCGGCCATGCCGGCCAGCGCCACCCCGTGACCAGAATAGCCGTGGGCGAAATAGGTGGTCGGCGTCAGCCGTCCGACATGCGGCATGCGGTTCATGGTGATGGCGACATGACCACCCCAGAAATGATCGACCGCCGCGCCGCGGAGCTGCGGGAAAACCGCCAGCATCTTGGAGCGCATGGCGATCTTCAGCCCGGGCGCATCCAGCCCGGAATAGCTGACGCCGCCGCCGAACAGCAGCCGGTGGTCGGCGGAGCGGCGGAAGTAATTGAGCACGAAGTTCATGTCGCTGACCGCCAGATTGGTCGGCAGCAGGGACGTTGCGGTGGCCTCGCCCAACGGCTCGGTGGCGATCATGTAGGTGGCGACGGGCATCACCACGGCCGACAGGCGCGGCGCCAGCGCCCCCAGATAGGCGTTCCCGGCCAGAACGAGGAAACGCGCCGTCACCCGGCCCTTCGCGGTGGTGGCGACGGGCCGGTCCCCGGTGTCGATGGCGGTGACGCGGCTGTCCTCGAAAACCCGAACGCCGGCCCGCCCGGCGGCTCCGGCAAGGCCCAGCGCGTAGTTCAGCGGATGCAGATGGCCGCTCCCGTCGTCGGCCAACCCACCGACATAGGCGTCGCTGCCCACCACCGCCCGCATGGCCTCGCGGTCGAGCGTGCGGACCTTGTTGTAGCCGTAGCGGTCGCGCATCTCGCGCTCCATTGCCGCCACGTCGTCCATGTGGCGCGGCTTCACCGCCGCGTGGGCGAAACCCCAGGTGAGGTCGCAGGGAATGGCATGCTTCGCCACCCGTTCGGCGATCAGCGCCTTGGAGTCCTCGCCGAGGTCCCACAGGCGCCGGGCATCCTCCGCTCCGACCCAGCGCTCGATGGTGCTCATCGACTTGTTGTAGCCGGTGATGATCTGCCCGCCGTTGCGGCCCGAGGCGCCCCAGCCGACGCGGTTGGCTTCCAGCAGAACCACGTCGTAGCCCTGCTCGGCCAGTTCCAGCGCGGTCATCAGCCCGGTGTAGCCGCCGCCGATCACGCAGACGTCGCAGGACAGCGAGTCCTCCAGCACCGGGTGCTGCGGGTGCGGAGTCGCGGTGTCGGCGTACCACGAGCGGATATGGGATGATGTCTGCATGACCGCCGAGTTAGGGGAGGGACTCCCGCCACGTCAATGATTCCGGCGGTCATATGGGCAGGATCTTTGTTCCCCTCTGGCGCGAGGAGGGGGTGCGGGATCATAGTAAGGCGGTCATTCACAGCAGGGAGGGGCTGCCCACCGTCCGGTGCGGTCCATACGTTCATGGGTTTCATGGAAGACTTCATCAAGAAGAACCGCATCACCGAAGTGGAATGCCTCGTGCCCGACATGTCGGGCATCGCGCGCGGCAAGATCGTGCCCGCCGAGAAGTTCCTGCGCATCCTGCGCGACCGCGGTCTGCGGCTGCCCGAGGCGATCTTCGTCCAGACCGTGACCGGGGAGTATCCGGAGGACGATTCGGTCACCTCGGACGAGAATTCCGACATCTACATGATCCCGGACGAACGGACGATCCGCTTCGTCCCCTGGTACGAGGAGCCGACCGCCCAGGTCATCACCGACTGCGTCTACGCCGACGGCAGCCCGGTGAACTTCTCGCCCCGCCATGTCCTGAAGCGGGTGCTGTCGCTCTACGAGGAGCGCGGCTGGAAGCCGATGGTGGCGCCGGAGCTGGAATTCTTCCTCGTCCAGGTCAACAAGGACCCCGACTACCCGCTGGTGCCGCCGGTCGGGCGCAACGGGCGCGTGGAGAGCGGGCGGCAGGCCTTCGGCATCGACGCGGTGAACGAGTTCGATCCGATCTTCGAGATGGTCTACGACTTCTGCGAGGCACAGGACATCGACATCGACACCCTGACCCACGAGGCCGGGGCGGCGCAGATCGAGATCAACTTCAACCACGGCGACGCGCTGGAGCTGGCCGACCAGGCCTTCCTGTTCAAGCGCACGGCGCGCGAGGCGGCGCTGCGCCATCAGGTCTACGCGACCTTCATGGCCAAGCCGATGCAGAACGAGCCGGGCAGCGCCATGCACATCCACCAGTCGGTGGTCGATGCGGACACCGGACGCAACCTGTTCTCCGACGCCAACGGGGCGGACACGCCGCTGTTCATGTCCCACATCGCCGGGCTGCAGAAGTATCTGCCCCACGCGATGCCGCTGCTGGCGCCGAACGTGAACTCCTACCGGCGGCTGGTGCCGAACTCCGACGCGCCGATCAACGTGCATTGGGGCCGCGACAACCGCACCACCGGCCTGCGGGTTCCCGTCTCGCCCGCCGATTCGCGCCGGGTGGAGAACCGGGTGGCCGGCGCCGACGCGAATCCGTACCTCGCCATCGCCGCGTCGCTGGCCTGCGGCTATCTCGGCATGGCGCAGGGGCTGGAGCCGACCGACCCGGTGAAGGGGTCCGCCTACCGGCTGGCCTTCACCCTGCCGCGCCACCAGGGCGACGCGCTCCAGAAGTTCAACGCCTGCAAGCCGCTGAAGGAGGTGCTGGGCGAGAAGTTCCTGGACGCGGTGACCTGCGTGAAGGAGGCGGAATACGAGGCCTATCACCGCGTGATCAGCTCCTGGGAACGCGAGAATCTTCTGCTGAACGTTTGAGCATTTTTCCGCCCCCTTCCGCCGCTGCCGCGGAAGGGGGCGTTTGCGTTCCGCAAAACCCTGAAAATCCCCCGCAAACCGTTGACAACCAACCGCCCCGTGGGTGCAATAGCGCTCGCGCCGGGGACGCCGTGCAACGCACGCCGCCTCCCACGTCGAATGGAAAAAAGTCGACCAGTCACGAACTGACGAACGATCCAGAATTCGGGGGCTTTCTGCATGAAACGTTTCGCTCTCAGCGTCATCGGCGCCGTCGCGGCGATCGCCATCGCCGGCCCGGCGCTGGCCCAGGCCAAGAAGCCGGTCAACATCTACATCTGGAACGACTATCTGGGCGAATCGACGCTGGCGGACTTCACGAAGGCCACCGGCTACGACACCAAGGTGGATCTGTACGACAGCCTGGAACTGCTGGAGCAGAAGGTGCTGGTCGGCAAGTCGGGCTACGACGTGATCGTCCCCACCGCCGAGCCGACCCTGTCGCGCATGATCCAGGCGAAGGTCGTGGCGCCGCTTGACAAGGCAAAGATCCCGAACCTGAAGAACGTCGATCCGAAGGTTCTCAAGCTCCTCGAGAACTCGGACCCCGGCAACAAGTTCGCCGTGCCCTATCTGGGCGGAACGGTCGGCATCGCCATCATCCCGGAGAAGATCAAGGCCGTCGCCCCCGACGTCCCGCTCGACAGCTGGGACCTGATCTTCAAGCCGGAGGTGGCGAAGAAGGTCGCGGCCTGCGGCATCACCGTGATGGATTCGGCCATCGACGTGATCCCGTCGGTGCTGAACTACCTCGGCCTCGATCCGAACTCCGAGAAGAAGGAGGATCTGGACAAGGTCGAGAAGACGCTGCTGGCGGTCCGCCCCTACATCAAGCAGTTCGTCACCGGCCAGAACATCAACATCCTGGCGGGCGGCGACGCCTGCGTCGTCATGGCCTACAACGGCGACGCCATCCAGGGTGCGGCCCGCGCCGAGGAAGCCAAGAACGGCGTGAAGGTCGAATACATCACGCCGAAGGAAGGCGTGCAGGTGTGGTGGGACACGCTGGCCATCCCGGCGGACGCGCCGAACAAGGAGGGCGCGCACGCCTACATCAACTTCATCCTGGACCCGGCGAACACCGCCGCGATCTCCAACACGGTCAGCTACGCCAACGCCGTTCCGGCCTCGCTGGCCTCGGTTGACGAAGCGGTGAAGACCAACCCCGCCGTCTTCCTGCCGGAGAACAGCAGCCTCAAGCTGTTCGCCCTGAAGTCGATCAAGCAGACCACCGACCGCGCCCGCACCCGCGTCTGGACCAAGGTCAAGACCGGCAAGTAAGCGCGCCGCGAACCGGCACGCACGACACGCGCCCTGGTCGCTTCCCATCGGGAACGGCCGGGGCGTTCCCTTGAGAAGAGGACGCCGAGAGGAGCCGCATGGCTGTCCAGCCGATCCGCAAGCCCACGCGCCTGGAACCCTGGCAGGACCCGGGACAGAAGCCCTATGTGCGAATCGAGAAGGTGACCAAGACCTTCGGCGATTTCGTCGCTGTGGACGAGGTCAGCCTGTCGATCTACCGGGGTGAGTTCTTCGCCCTGCTGGGCGGCTCCGGCTCCGGCAAGACGACCCTGCTGCGCATGCTGGCCGGGTTCGAGACGCCGACCGAGGGCAAGATCTTCATCGACGGCGTCGACATGGCCGGCATCCCGCCCTACGAGCGGCCGGTCAACATGATGTTCCAGTCCTACGCCCTGTTCCCGCACATGTCGGTGGAGCAGAACGTCGCCTTCGGCCTGAAGCAGGACGGCGTCGCCAAGGCCGAGATCAAGGAGCGGGTGGGGGCCATCCTCGACCTCGTCCAGCTCGGCCAGTTCGGCAAGCGCAAGCCGCACCAGCTCTCCGGCGGCCAGCGGCAGCGCGTGGCGCTGGCCCGCTCCCTGGTCAAGCGGCCCAAGCTGCTCCTGCTCGACGAGCCGCTGGGCGCGCTGGACAAGCGGCTGCGCGAGCGGACGCAGTTCGAACTGGTCAACATCCAGGAGAAGCTGGGCGTCACCTTCATCGTGGTCACCCACGACCAGGAGGAGGCGATGACCATGTCCTCGCGGATCGCCGTCATGAACCATGGCGTCATCGCCCAGACCGGCACGCCGACCGAGATCTACGAGTACCCGCAGTCCCGCTTCGTCGCCGAGTTCATCGGTTCGGTGAACATGTTCGAGGGCAGGGTGGTGGAGGATCAGGCCGACCATGTGCTGATCCGTTCCGAGGACGCCGGCTGCGACCTCTACATCAACCACGCGGTGGCGGTCCCCGCCGGCGCTACGGTGGGCGTCGCCGTCCGCCCGGAGAAGATCGCGCTGAGCAAGGAGCCGCCGGCCAACGCCGCGACCAACGCCGACGGGCGCAACGTCACCAGCGGGATCGTGCGCGAGATCGCCTATCTCGGCGACGTGTCGATCTATCTGGTCGAGCTGAAGACGGGCAAGACGGTGCGCGTCACCGCGCCCAACGTGGTGCGGCGCACCGAGATGCCGATCACCTGGGACGACGAAGTGCATCTGAGCTGGCGTCCCTTCGCCGGGGTGGTGCTGACGCAATGATCGACCTTCTGCGCCGGATCGGCCTGTGGGGGCGGGGGGTGGTGGTCGCCATCCCCTACCTGTGGCTTCTTCTGTTCTTCCTGGTGCCCTTCCTGATCGTGTTCGGCATCAGCCTGTCGGAGGCGATGCTGGCGCAGCCGCCCTACGCGCCGCTGATCGACTGGCTGGTGGACGAGGACGCGGGCACGACCAAGCTCCAGATCCTGCTGAACCTGTCCAACTATCTGCGGCTGGGCGGCGACGACCTCTACATCCTGGCCTATCTGAACTCGGTGAAGATCGCGCTGGTCACCACCGTCTGCTGCCTGCTGCTGGGCTACCCCATGGCCTACGCCATCGCCAGGGCGGAGCCGGCCAAGCGCGGGCCGCTGATGATGCTGGTCATCCTGCCCTTCTGGACCAGCTTCCTGATCCGCATCTACGCCTGGATCGGCATCCTGAAGGCCAACGGGGTGGTGGA
Source organism: Azospirillum sp. P4_B5 (assembly GCF_056402275.1). Classification (NCBI taxonomy): domain Bacteria; kingdom Pseudomonadati; phylum Pseudomonadota; class Alphaproteobacteria; order Rhodospirillales; family Azospirillaceae; genus Azospirillum; species Azospirillum sp. P4_B5. The sequence goes on along the minus strand of NZ_JBFUHT010000003.1, from coordinate 175,845 downwards.
CAACCTGCTGCAATGGACCGGCCTGACGACGGAGCCGTTCGAGCTGCTCTATTCCGACTGGGCCGTCTACATCGGCATGACCTACTGCTATCTGCCCTTCATGGTGCTGCCGCTCTACGCGACTCTGGAGAAGCTCGACCCGACGCTGCTGGAAGCGGCGGCGGACCTTGGTTGCCGGCCCTGGAAGGCGTTCCTGACGGTGACTCTGCCGCTGTCGTTGCCGGGCATCATCGCCGGGTCGCTGCTGGTCTTCATCCCCTCGGTCGGCGAGTTCGTGACTCCGGAGCTGCTGGGCGGCCCGGACACGCTGATGATCGGCCGCGTGCTGTGGAACGAGTTCTTCGCCAACCGCGACTGGCCCGTCGCCTCGGCGGTGGCCATCGCGCTCCTGCTGTTCCTGGTGGTGCCGATCATGGTCTTCCAGCATGTCCAAGGGCGCCAGACGGAGGCCGAGCGATGAAGCAGATGGGAAAACTGGCCTGGGCGCTGTGGTTCGGCTACGCCTTCCTCTACGTACCGATCGCGCTGCTGATCTTCTACTCCTTCAACGAGTCACGGCTGGTCACGGTGTGGGGCGGCTTCTCCACCAAATGGTATGCGGAGCTTCTGCAGAACGACCAGCTTCTCGGGGCGGCTTGGCTGTCGCTCAAGGTGGCGGCGATGTCGGCCACCGCGTCGGTGGTGCTCGGCACCGTCGCCGGCCTGGCGCTGGCCCGCTTCGGCCGATTCCGCGGGCGGACGCTGTTCGGCGGCATGATCACCGCGCCGCTGGTCATGCCGGAGGTCATCACCGGCCTGTCGCTTCTGCTGCTGTTCGTGGCGCTGGAGCAGGCCATCGGCTGGCCGGACGGGCGGGGCATGACGACGATCACCATCGCCCACACCACCTTCACCATGGCCTATGTGGCCGTCATCATCCAGTCGCGCCTCGTCAGCCTGGATGAGAGCCTGGAAGAGGCGGCGATGGACCTCGGCGCCCGTCCGGCCAAGGTGTTCTTCGTCATCACGCTACCGATCATCGCCCCGGCCATCGTGTCGGGCTGGCTGCTCGCCTTCACCCTGTCGCTCGACGACGTGGTGGTCGCCAGCTTCGTGTCGGGGCCGGGCTCCACCACGCTGCCGATGGTCATCTTCTCCAGCGTCAAGTTCGGCATCAGCCCGCAGATCAACGCGCTGGCGACGCTGATGATGGTGGTGGTCGCCACCGGCATCTTCATCGCCAGCCTCGTCATGGCGCGGCAGGACCGTCAGCGGAAGCGGGACGAGCAAATGGCGGTGCAGGGGGGCTGAAAAGCCTCCTGCCACCCCCGAACACCGCCTCATAGGGGCTATGCCATCCGGCCGCAGACGGCGGGGGTGGCCGTTTGCCGTTGCATTTGCTATTCTGTGGGCATCTGCAACAGCGAATGAGGCCGTATCATGCGCGCGCTCTTATGGTTCCCGATGCTTCGTCTTGGTTTTTCGATGCCTTTTTCGGTGCCGAAGCGCCGTTATTCGGACCGTCCGCCCTCCCGCCGCTGAGCGGTCGAGCGCGCCGCCCTTCCGGGCATTCCGATGGCCCCTTTGGTGGCCGTTGCCAAATCCTCCGCTCCGTGGTTAGGGTGACCGTGGGTCACGGGTGACGCCGTGACGCCCCGCTCCGGCCACGCACAAGAGCCGGACAGTTCAGGGATTTGGCAGGAGATTCAAAGATGACGACACCGGCGGCGGAAGGCTTCACCATGCCGGGCGAATGGGCACGGCACACGCGCTGCTGGATGGCGTGGCCGTGCCGGCCCGAGACGTGGCCCGAGGGGGCTTTCGACGCCGCCGCTGCCGCCTACACCGACGTCGCGCGCGCCGTCAGCCGGTTCGAGGCGGTGACCATGGTCTGTGATCCCGCCGACGTCGCCGATGCTTCGTTGGCCTGCGGGCCGGGCGTCGAGATCCTGCCCTTGCCGATCAGCGATTCCTGGATTCGCGACACCGGACCCAGCTTCGTCACCGATGGGAAAGGGCAGGTGGCCGGTGTCCATTGGCGCTTCAACGCCTGGGGCGGCAACTACCCGGACAGCGCCAAGGATCAGCAGGTCGGGCGCCTGATGCTCGAACATCTCAGTTTGCGCCGCTTTGAAGCCCCTCTCATCATGGAGGGTGGCTCCTTCCATGTGGACGGGGAGGGGACTCTGCTGACGACCGAGCAATGCCTGCTGAATCCGAACCGCAACCCGAATCTCGGCAAGGCGGAGATCGAGGAGTTGCTGAAGGAGCATCTCGGCATCTCCAGCGTCATCTGGCTGGGCGAGGGCTATCAGGACGACGAGACGGACGGTCACATCGACGAGATCGCCCTCTTCGTGAAGCCCGGCGTCGTCATGGCGATCACCACCGACGATCCCGGCGATGCCAACTTCAAGGCGTTCCAGGACAATCTCGACCGGCTGAAGCGCGCCCGCGACGCCCAGGGGCGGGAGCTGAATGTCATCCCGGTTCGCCAGCCGGCGCGGCGCGACGAGAACGGCGTGCGGCTGACCTTGTCCTACACGAATCTCTACATCGCCAACGGCGGCATCGTCATGCCGGCCTTCGAGGATCCGGCGGACGACGAGGCCTTCCGGATCGTACGCCGGGCCTTCCCGGACCGCGAGGTGGTGCAGGTTCCGGCGTTGGACATCGTACGCGGCGGCGGCGGCATCCACTGCATCACCCAGCAGCAGCCGGCGGCCTGATCCGACACCTTCGTTGGTTTGCAGAAAGGCGAGGGCACTTGCAGCCTTCGCTTTTTAATCGGTCACGGCGTCGATTCGGATCTTGAATCGGTGGATGCACGGGCGCATATTCTTAACATGCAGTTAAATCCGCTCAATATGCCTCCGATGGCAAAGCCTCAGCCGCCGATCACACCGGCGATGCAGATGGCCATGTCTCCGGCGGTTCAGGCGGCGCAGCAGACCACCCCCACCGTTCGCACCCAGACAGTCCAGGCCACCCAAGCGGTCGGCAAGATAGACCAGACGCGGGACACCCGCAACGCGACCCAATCGGGGCAGGCGGTTGACCCGCAGACGGCGGCCGTTCAGGCGCGGACCAACGGCACCGGCTACGGTGGCAAGCAGCGCGGCACGCTCCTGGACGTCAGCGTCTGAGGCGTTTTTACGCGTCCTTTCCTGCTGTTCAATCTGCAGGCTCTCCGCCATTATCCTATGCAAAGCCGAGGCGGTTTTTCGCGTTGCCGAAGGCTGTTTCCAGGAAGCTGGTTCGGCTGTAACGCGCTGGAGCCGTTCGCGTGATGCATTCCGCCCTGATCGACATGATCGCCGCCGGACAAACGGATGTTGGCCGTGTCCGTTCGCGCAACGAGGACGCGTTCCACCTCGACCCGGCGCGCGGCTTGGCGGTGATATGCGATGGCATGGGGGGGCACGCCGGCGGCGACATCGCCAGCCGCACCGCGGTGGAAGTGGTGGCCGCGGTCATCGCCGCCCAGGACCGTGCCGACGAAGGCCGGACGCCATCCCAGGCGGAAGAGGAGAAGGCGGCTGCGGACGCCGCATTGACGGTGCGTTCCGCGGTGGTGGCGGCCAACCGGCGGATCAACACCCTGAACCGCCAGCGCGGCTTTGCCGAAGGGCGCGGCATGGGAACCACGCTGGTTGGGCTCTGGCGGGTGCCGGGAACCGGCCGCGTCATCGTGTTCCACGCCGGGGACAGCCGGCTGTATCGCCTGCGCGACGGTGAGCTGCGCCTGCTGACGCGTGATCACAGTCTTTACCAAGTCTGGCTGGACAACGGACGCCGCGGACAAGCGCCCCATCGCAACATCATCGTTCGCGCGCTCGGCACCGGCGAGCAGGTTGAGCCCGACATCGCCTTTCACGATCTTCAGCCCGATGACCTGTATCTTCTGTGTTCGGATGGGCTGACCGGCATCGTGCCGGAGGGCGTGATTCAGCGCATTCTCACCCAACAGCCGCCGCTTGCCGGTGAAGACGCCTGTGCCCGGCTGATCGCTCTCGCCAACGGGGCGGGCGGGCCGGACAACATCACCCTCATCCTTGCGCGATTCGTCCTTCTCCCGGCCTGATCCAACGGCGCATTCAACGCGCTCTGGTTTTGAGGAACCGTGCGGTGGCGACGGTGGCCGGTGCGGCGGAGTCCAAAGCCTGTTTCAACGCCGGAAGATAGGACGCCGCTGCCTCGGCTTCGGGACGCGGCGCGGCGAACAACGGTGTTGGGCTGGCGACCACGACGATCAAATCGTGACCGTAGGGTGGCCCGATGCTCCAGACTCGCCCTCCGGCGCCGCGCTCACCCAGCCGGCGAACCGCACCGGACTCCACGCGGCCGCTGATCTCCAGAGGGTTGGGCAACAAATGAATCACGTCGCCGTCCGACGTGAAATAGTCCACCTGCAGGTGCGCTGGAAAATCAGGGGCTACAATGTCAAACATCAAGTCCTGGCCGTCCTCGAACGGTGTTCCGGCGGCATTCTTGAAGCGGATCGACAAGGACGACGCCGAGCCGGCGTTGGCAGCCCGAAAAGGGCCGATCAGGGTCAGCGGTTCGCACAGGGCAGGGGACACCCGCTCGATCTCCACCGCGGCCCGCTGGCCGGTAAGGAAATCCTGGGCGAGCAGCGCGAGACTGTCCGGGTCGGTGTCGCCCGCGGTCAGGCCGGAGATCGCAATCCTCTGGTCCTTGCCGACGGCGACCTCCAGTTCGGCACAATGAAACTCAGTCAAGGCCGTCCGCAACGCCGACAGATCGGGCACGGCGGGAACCGGCGGATCGTCCGGTGCGGGAAGCGCCTGCGCCGGTGCGGTCTCGCCGTCCGTGGAGGGATCGGAGGCGGTGGAGGCATGAACCGACCACGCGCTGGCTCCGATGGCAGCGGCAAGCAGCGCAGCGGCGCATCGGTGCCGCCATGTCGTCGGCGCAAAGGTCGGCGCGAAGGCGTCGTTCACCGGAACCTGACTGTTGGGTACAAACTGTGTTTTATGTAGCGTGCATTGCGGACATCGCCAAGGGTAGAGGCACCCCGCCGTCAAGGTCAGAGACGATCATATAATCTGTATTATGGAAAATACTGCCGGTGCGAAGAGAGCAGGGCACCAATCCGTCCCTTTCGGCGTTCTGGCCGATGGACTATCGTCTCGGCTCATTCCCATATCCATTCCCTTCGATGAAGGCTGCGCCTTATGCCTCGTTCCTCGTGGCTTTTCGGTCCCGCGCTGTCGCTTTGTCTGTTTCCGTTCGCCGCCATGGCCCAGACGCCGCCCGATTGCACCAGACCATCCAGTCGCGCCGACCGGACCATCTGTGCCAGTGCCGATCTGAAGGTCGCCGCCGAGGATATGGCGACGCTTCTGCGCGAGACCTTGGAAAACACGCCCGCCGATGGCCGGGACGTCATCGAGCGCGCGCAGAAAGCATTCCTGACCGAACGTGACGGCACCTGCGCCGACACATCCGCCATCCCGGCCTGTCGAACCCTGTATGAGGCGCGCGCCGCCGACCTGGCCGCCCAGAATTCGGATGCCCAGAGAAAGCTGGCTGCGGTCGTCGCCGGAATTCCGAAAGATGCCAAAGCCGCCGCTGTGGCGCTTCAGCGCTACAATGGTGCACCGGCAAAGGCATGGCTGGTCTATCTCTATCAGAGCGGCGCCGTGCCGGTGGCGGACAAGGATGCCACGGTGCGCAAGCTGGTGGACGATATCTTGAACCGCGGTCTGCCAAGAGACCCCTATCTTCTCGAAGAAATGGCAAATCTCGGCGACGTGGCGAGCGCCCCTCTGGGCACGTCGCTGCTGTTTCTGCGCCATGTCCTGTCGACCACGGAGATGGACGCGCCCTGCTTCCTGTTCACCAAACATGGGCAGCCGGCCTTCGAAGCCTTTGGCGCCTTCTGGGGCAATGCGCGCGACGAGACGCCCGGCTTGTGTCATCCCTCGTCCTCCGTGTTCGATCTGCCGGAATGGAAAGCCGTCTCCGCCCACATGGACCCGGCGATCGAACCGGCCCTGGTCGAACGTGGCAGCATCCGTCACGGCTACGAGCGTCAGTTTGAGGTGGACGACCTTCAGGCGTCCTTCGTGCCAAGCACCCTTCTGGAAGCGCCCATGTCCGCCGAAGCCAAGAAAATGGCCGAGCAGCGCGGCCGGGCCGTGGCCGCCTTCCGGTCCTGGAGCGATTTCGACGTCTGGCCGGAGACCGAATACCGTGCGGCGGTGCACACTCTACCTGCAGCCATCACTGCAACATCAAAGCTTTACAGAGAGAAGTTCAAGCTGAATCCTCAGACAGCGGATCAGGCGGCCAAGGCGGCCGCGGACCGTTTCATCGCCGGACGGCTGGGCCTCATCATGCCGGACGAGTGACCGTCGCCGTCGCCCTACCCCTTCCCGTCCCGACCCGGATGGTCAAAGCTCGATGACGAGCCCGTCATAGGCGGGCTCGACACCGGGGGGAAGCAGCCGGCGGAGCGTGTCGTAATCCATGGTCTGGTCCATGTGCGTCAGGTAGGCCCGCTTGGGGCGCACCCGCGCGATCCATTCCTGCGTCAAGGCGAGATGGGCATGAACCGGGTGCGGCGGCTCGATCCGGGCGCAGTCCACCACCCACACCTCGACACCCTCCAACGCCGCGAAGGCGTCTTCATCCAACCTCACAACGTCGGTCGAATAGGCAAATTTATCAAAGCGATAGCCAAGGGTCTTCAGATATCCGTGATCCTGCTCGAAGGGCACGATCCGGCGACCGCGCACCTCGAACGGGCCTTCTACGGCGCGAGGCGTCAACACCGGGCGGTAAAAGGGTTCACCGGGGCGCAGAGGCTCGAAGCAGTAGCCGAAACGCCGCTCCAACTCGGCCAGATCATCGGCGCTGCCAAAGGCGTCGATGGGCGCGTGCATGGCGCGGCACAGTTCCCTGAGTTCGTCGATGCCATGGGCATGGTCGGCGTGCTGGTGCGTCCACAGGACGGCATCGAGCCGCCGCACATCCGCGTTGAGAAGCTGCTGGCGCAGATCTGGGGAGGTGTCGACCAGGATGCTGACGTCACCGCCCTGCCCGGCCCTCTCCTGCTCCCACTCCACCAGAATGGACGGGCGCATCCGGTGGTTCCTGGGGTTCGCCGGGTCACAGGAGCCCCAGCCGAGACCGATCACGGGAACGCCCCGCGATCCGCCGCAGCCGAGGATCGTGACCCGCTGGCCGGTCATGCGGTGACCTGATTGGCCGTTCCGGCGCGCGGGAACAGGCGGAAGAAGTTCTCGGTGGAGATTCGGGCCATGTCCGCGGCGTCCACACCCTTGACCTCGGCAACGCAAGCCGCGGTGTGGGCGACGTAGGCCGGCTCGTTTCGCTTGCCGCGGAACGGCACCGGCGCCAGATAGGGCGCGTCCGTCTCCACCAGAATCCGGTCCAGCGGAACGTCCTTCACGATGGCGCGGAGGTCCTCCGACTTCTTGAAGGTGACGATCCCGGAGAGCGAGATGTAGAATCCGAAATCCAGAGCATCTTCAGCGAGTTGACGCCCGGAGCTGAAGCAGTGCAGCAACCCGTGGACCGGCTGTCCGGCGGCCTCCTCGCGGATGATCCGCATGGTGTCGTCGTCGGCGTCGCGGGTGTGCACGATCAGCGGCAGGCCGGTGTCCAGGCTGGCGCGGATGTGCCGGCGGAAGCACTCCTGCTGAACGTCGCGCGGGCTCTTGTCGTAGAAGTAGTCGAGTCCGGTCTCGCCCAGCCCGATCACCTTCGGATGCTTCGACAGCGCGACGAGGCGCTCGACGGTCACCCCGGCGATCTCCTCCGCCGCCTGATGCGGATGGACGCCGAGCGAGCACAGGACATCGTCATAGCGCTCGGCGACCGCCAGGATGCGGTCGAAGCGCGACAGGTAGGTGCAGATGGTCACCATCCGCCCCACCCCCGCCTGCCGGGCGCGGTCCACGACCGCGTCCAGCTCCTCGGCGAAATCGGGGAAGTCGAGATGGCAGTGGCTATCGACCAGCATCGTTCGTCAGCTCTTCGCTTCGTCCACATAGCGCGGGAACACGCCCTGCGGCGTGGGCAACGGCGTGCCGGGGACCAGCGCCCCGCCCGCCCCCAGCCGGTCGAACCCGCGGGCCTCCGGCCCCTGCGCCAGCTGGTCCAGAATCTTCGCCGAGGCTTCCGGCATGATCGGCTGGGTCAGGATGGCGAGGTGGCGGATGGTCTCGGCCAGCACGTACAGCACCGTGGCCATGCGCGCCGGATCGGTCTTCTTCAGCGCCCAGGGCGCCTGCTCGTCGACATAGCGGTTGCCGTCGCCGATCACCGCCCAGATGGCGTCCAGCGCCTTGTGGAAGGCCTGCGCCTGGATCTCCGCCCGGACGATCGGCAGCAGGTTGCGGACAGCCCCGAGCAGCGCGTTGTCGGCCTCGGTGAAGGCGCCCGGCTGCGGCACGGCGGCCCCGCAATTCTTGCCGATCATCGACAGGGAGCGCTGGACGAGGTTCCCGTAATCGTTGGCGAGGTTGCCGTTGATCCTCTGCACCATCTGCTTGTGCGAGAAGTCGCCGTCGTTGCCGAAGGGAACCTCGCGCAGCAGGAAGTAGCGGGTCTGGTCCAGGCCGTAGGTGTTGACCAGCGTCTCCGGCGCGATGACGTTGCCCAGCGACTTCGACATCTTCTGGCCTTCGATGGTCCACCAGCCGTGCGCGAAGACGCGCTTCGGCGGGGCCAGCTTGGCGGCCATCAGGAAGGCCGGCCAGTAGACAGCGTGGAAGCGCAGGATGTCCTTGCCGACCATGTGCAGGTTGGCCGGCCAGTATTTGGCGTACTCGCCACCCTCGTCCGGGAAACCGACCGCGGTGATGTAGTTGGCCAAGGCGTCCAGCCAGACATACATGATGTGGTCGGGGTTGCCCGGCACCGGGATGCCCCACTTGAAGGTGGTGCGGCTGACCGACAGGTCCTTCAGCCCCGATTTCACGAAGGCGACGACCTCGTTGCGCTTGCCTGCGGGGGCGATGAAATCCGGGTTCTGCTCGTAGAACTCCAGCAGGCGGTCCTGCCAGGCCGACAGGCGGAAGAAGTAGGAGGGCTCCTCCACCCATTCGCACTCGGCGCCGGTCGGGGCGATCTTCTTGCCCGACGGCGACGTGGTCAGCTCGTCCTCGCCGTAGAAGGCCTCGTCGCGCACCGAGTACCAGCCGGCGTAGCTGCCGAGATAGATCTCGCCGGCCGATTCCAGACGGCGCCACAGCTCCTGCACCGACGCGATGTGCCGCGGCTCCGTGGTGCGGATGAAGTCGTCGTTGGAGAAGTTCATCAGCGAGACGAGGTCGCGGAAATTCTTCGACACGCGGTCGGTGAACTCCTGCGGCGCGATGCCGGCGTTCATGGCGGATTTCTCCACCTTCTGGCCGTGCTCGTCGGTGCCGGTGAGGAACTTCACGTCATAGCCGTCCAGCCGCATGAAGCGGGCCAGCACGTCGCAGGCGAGCGTGGTGTACGCATGCCCGATGTGGGGCACGTCGTTCACGTAATAGATCGGAGTCGTCAGGTAAAAGGTCTTCGACCCGGTCATGTCAGAGGCTCTCCCGAGAATGCGCCGGCCCGGCGCGTCGCCGGTCCGGATGGGCGTGGTGTGTCGTCCGTGTTAAGTAGCAGCCGCTTCCAGCGTCGCCAAGGCGTTCAGGACCACCTGTTTGCGGTCGAGATTGGCGGATTCCGCACGGGCGAAGTGGCGTTGGACCTTTTCCCACACCTCCACCCAACGTTCAAGGCCGCGGGCGTTGGCCAGACGGGTCATCAGGGCGGCCTCCCCGGCCACCACCTCCGCTGGCCATGCGCCGCGGGCCAGCGACCGGACGAAGCGGGCGAGCCACCAGACGAGCAGGTCGGTGGCCGTCTCGTACAGACCGTCGTCCTGCTTGCGGGTCAGCTTGTCGCCAAAGGCGTGGGCGGCGGTGATGTCCAGCCGCGGCAGGGTGCCGAGCAGACCGATGAGTTCCCGGTAGAGGTCGAGCCCACCGGCCTCGGCCAGCCCGATGGCCCGCCCGATGCTTCCCTCCGCCAGCCGCGCGAGCGCTGCTCGGTCCTCGTCGCCGAGATCCGGACGATGCTGGGCCAACAGGTTGAGCACCGTTTCCTCAGGAAGCGGTTGAAGCGTCAGCTTTCGGCAGCGGGAGCGGATGGTCGGCAGCATGCCGCCGGGGTTGTCGCTGACCAGAAGCAGCAACGCGCCGGACGGCGGCTCCTCCAAAATCTTGAGAATGGCGTTCAAGCCACTGAGATTCATACGGTCCGCGCCATCGATCACCGCCACGCGCCAGCCGCCCTCGGCGGCGGTCTTGCGTAGGAAGGGGCCGATCTTGCGCACGTCGTCCACGGCGATGTCGCGCTTCAACCGATCGCGCTTCTCGTCGCGCTGGCGCTCCACGGTCAGCAGGTCGGCGTGGCCGCCCGAGGCGACGCGGCGGAAGACCGGGGCGTCCGGAGACAGCGCCAGCGTGGCGGGAGGCGGCGGCGCGCCGAACAGGCCGGCGTCCGGCGGCTCGTGCCCCTGGGACAGGACGAAGCGGGCGAAGCGGAAGGCCAGCGTCGCCTTGCCGATCCCCGGGGGGCCGCCGATCAACCAGGCGTGTGGCAAGCGCCCGGAGTTCCAAGCGTCAAGCAGCAGGCGCTCGGCGTCGTCATGGCCGGTCAGTTCGGGGTTGCGGCGCGGGGCGAGGGCATCCTCCTCCGCGACCGGTTCTGGCGCGCGGGCGCGGCTCACCTCAGGAGGCTCCCAGGCGACGGGTCACTTGGTCCAGAATGGCCGCCTGTACCGTTTCCACGGGGTGTCCGGCATCGATGACCACGCAGCGCTCCGGCTCCCGTGCGGCAATGTCGAGGAAGCCGTCGCGCAGGCGGTGGTGGAAGGCGACGTCCATCCGCTCGTAGCGGTCCTCCCCGCCGCGGCGGGCGGCGGCGCGGGCCAGCCCCTCCTCCACCGGCAGGTCGAGGATCAGAGTCAGGTCGGGCCGGAAGTCGCCCAGGGCCGTGGCCTGGAGCGTGGCGACCAGATCGCGCCCCAGCCCCAGCCCATAGCCCTGATAGGCCATGGTGCTGTCGAAGAAGCGGTCGCAGATGACCCAGTGGCCGGCCTCCAGCGCCGGCCAGACGGTGCGCTCCAGATGGTCGCGGCGGGCGGCGGTGTGCAGCAGCGCCTCGGTCACCGGCCCCCAGCGTCCGGTTTCCCCGGCCACCAGAAGGCCGCGGATCTCCTCGGCGCCCGGCGAGCCGCCGGGCTCGCGGGTCAGCACGACCCGCTTCCCCCAACCGATCAGCGCGTCGGCGAGCAGGCGGATCTGGGTGGTCTTGCCCGCCCCTTCGCCGCCCTCCAGCGTGATGAACCGCCCGCGCGTCATGGTCTGCTCCCGATGGTGATGAGGCCCGCCGCGTTCCGGATTCCGGCGGTGACGGGCCGGCTTACACCAATCAGCTCGCCCCGAAAATGAGGAACTTCGCCGCCGCCAGGGCACGGCCCACGAAGCCCAGCTTCTCCACGTCCTGCGCGGCGACCACCGGGAACTCCTTGCCCGGGAAGCCCGGCGCCGACACCACCACCTTGCCGACCACGTCGCCCTTCTTCACCGGCGCCGCGACCGGGGCGTTGCTGACCAGCGACACCTTCATGCCGCTGCGGTCGGCGCGGGCCATGGTGACCTTCATGTCCTCCGGCACGGTGACCGGAACGGTGTCCTGAGCGCCCAGCCAGAGCGGCACCTGATCGACCGTCTCGCCCGCCTTGAACAGGGCGTAGGTGGCGAATTCGCGGAAGCCCCACTCGATCAGCCGGGCCGACTCGTCCGCGCGGGCCTGCATGCTCGGCAGACCGTTGACCACCAGGACGAGACGGCGCCCCTCCCGCTCCGCCGAGGCGGTCAGACCATAGCCGCCGGCCTCCGTGTGGCCGGTCTTCATACCGTCCACATCCATGCCGCGATAGAGCAGCGGGTTGCGGTTGCCCTGGTTGATGCCGTGGTACTTGAACTCCCGGATCGAATAATAGTGGTAGTATTCCGGGAAGTCCTTGATCAGATGCTCGGCCAGGATCGCGAGATCGCGGGCGGTCATGTAGTGGTTCGGATCGGGCCAGCCCGTCGCGTTGGTCAGGTTGGTGTCCTTCAGCCCCAATTCGCGGGCGCGCTTGTTCATGCGCTCGGCAAAGGCCGATTCGGAGCCGGCGAGACCTTCGGCGAAGACGATGCAGGCGTCGTTGCCCGACTGCACGATCACGCCCTTGATGAGGTCGTCCACCTTGATGTTGTTGTGCAGCTCCACGAACATCTTGGAGCCCTGCATCCGCCACGCGCGCTCCGACACCGGCAGCGTGCTGTCCAGCGTCACCCGGCCTTCCTTGATCGATTCGAAGACCATGTACATCGTCATGATCTTGCTCATCGAGGACGGCGCCATGCGCTGATCCGGGCTCTTCTCGAACAGCACGGTGTTCGAGGTGATATCGACCAGGATCGCCTGCTTGGCGATGGTTTCGATGCTGGCGGCGTGAGCCACCGGCCCCACCCCCGCCGCGAACAGCGCGACCGCAAGGCCCATGGCGAAACGGGTGCGGGCAACGCGGGTGCGGACGACAGCGACCATGACAACTCCCTTCGAAACGCGGACTGGACAAGACATGAAACGGAACGAGGCCCGGTGCCGGGCCAAGCTTGGACTGGGCTCGCGGGTGATCAATCAACCACGATTTTGGCGTCGGTAAGGCCGGCTTGGAGGATTTGGTTCAAAACGGCGTCGGCGGACTCCACGCTGGCCAGCGGCCCCACCCTCACCCGCTGCAACCGCTGCCGACCGGCGACCGTCTGGGTGACCTGCGCCTGTTGGCCGAGCGAGGCCAGGCGGGCGCGCACGCGGGTGACGTTGTCCGGACTGCCGAAGGCGCCGACCTGGACGTAGATCTGCTCGTAGGGCTTCACCGGCAGCTCGGCGACCACCGGGGCCGGAACGAAGCGCCCGTCGACCATGTCGCCGGCCACCGTGGTGGGCGGCGGCACCGGGGCGCGGGTGACCGCGGCGGGAGTGGCGCGGGCGGCGCCATTGACCTCCACCATGCTGCGCGGGGCGGCCTTCGGCGGTGGGCCGTCCAGTTCCGCCAGCATCGGGGCCGGCGTGCCCTGGCGGGCCGCGGCGGCGACCGCGCGGCTTTCCTCCGCCAGAATCTGCACGCGCACCTTGGCCGTGCCCGTGCCTTCGAACCCAAGCAGTTGCGCGCCGCGCCGCGACATGTCGATGATTCGCCCGTTGGCGTAGGGGCCGCGGTCGTTGATGCGAACAACCAACGACCGGCCGTTGTCGAGATTGGTGACGCGCACGAGGCTTGGCATGGGCAAGGTCTTGTGCGCGGCCGTCAGCTCATTTTGGTCGTAAACCTCGCCGTTGGCGGTGACCTTTTGGTGGAATCCCGGACCGTACCAGGAGGCAATCCCGGTCTCGCTGTAGGAGTAATCCTCGGCGGGATAATACCAGACGCCGTTGACCTGATAGGGCTTGCCGACCTTGTAGACGCCGCTGCGCGGCAGTCCGGACGGGGATGGCGCGGGCGGCGCGGACGCGCAGGCGGCGAGCGTCAGCGCTCCTGCGAGCACGACCGCCCCCCTCAGCATATGCGCGCGTCGCATGGCCCCACCCCGCTAAATCTGGTGGCGCCACTCTAGCCGAGTTACCTCCCCGCGCCAACCGCGCAACACCCGTCAGGATCCCGCCTGTGCTGCATCGCGGTCATGGGCGGGCCCCGGAAACAGCGAATCGGTCCGCCCCATCAGGCGGTAGGCGACGAGGCCGATCCACTCGCGGACCGGGTCCTGGAGCGCGTCGATCTGCTTGTCGAACTCGAAGCGGACGAAGGGGCGCCCGCCGAAGCGCGTGCGGTAATCGACCGGATAGGGAATCACCTCCCAGCCGACCTGCCGGAAAATGCCGACCGACCGCGGCATGTGCATCGCCGAGGTCACGAGGACCCAGGTCTCCCCCGGCTTCGGCCTGACGAGCCGCTGGCTGAACAGGGCGTTCTCCCAAGTGTTCCGGGATTCGTTCTCGTAGGTCACGCTGTCCGGGTCGATTCCGACCTGCCGAAGCGCGCCGCGGACGGCGATGTCCTCGCGCAGTTCCAGGGCGTCCTGCCCGGCCAGCCGCCCCGAGCCGCCGGTGAACACCGCACGCGCTTGGGGGTGGCGGCGGATCAGTTCAGCGAAGCCGAGAACGCGTTCCGCCGCGTCGTTGACGGACGGCTCGCCGCGGTCGCGGGTGATCGGCGGGTTCACCGCCCCGCCCAGCATGATGATGCCGTCCACCCGCTCCGGCAACTCGGGGCGGGGAAAACGCTCCTCCAGCGGCAGCGCGACCCATGAGGCGATCGGCGTGACCATGACGATGACGAAGCCGACGGTGACCGCCACGACCAGCCGCCGCCCCCAATGGGCCAGACGGCGGGTGAACAGCAGCACCGTCCCGGCGGTGAGGATCAGCACGAGCAGATTGCCCGGCGAGACCAGGAGCCACAGCAGCTTCGACAGCACGAAGGACAACAGCCGACCTCCCCTTTCGATTTCCAGCGGTTTCTAGATACGGGCGTTCACCATGAATGCCCAGGGGCGACGGCACGGTAACGAATCCGCCATCAATCCGTAACAGCGGCGTCTTCGGCGGCGGGTAAGGTCCGCGGCGCAACCAAGGATTTACCGCATATGCTGTCGAACATTTCCATCGGCACGCGAATCGCGCTGCTGGTCGCCGCGTCCGTGGTCACCTTGGGCCTTCTGGGCGGGACGGTCACCGTCGGCGCCCAGCGCATGTTCGAGGCGACCGCCGAACTGGACCAGTTCCGCGACGCCTATGAGCACACCGCCGCGATCGAGCGCCGCGCCAGCCGCCTGCGCTTCCAGGCGCTGCGCTTCGTGGCCGACCGCGACGAGACGGCGGCCGACGCCTTCGCGAAGAACGCAGAGGAGGCCTCCCGCCTGCTGGACAACCTCAAGGAACGCGGTGTGGAGCGCCTGCCGCAGGAGGAACTGGATCATCTGTCGCAGGGCATCGGCACGCTGAAGGAGCGCTTCTCGTCGGTGGTCGCGCGGGCAAAGGAACTGGGCCTGTCCGACGACAGCGGCCTGCGCGGTGTGCTGCGCGCCTCGGCTCGCGCCATCGAGGACGAGCTGAAGCAGTGGCCGAACGCCGACAAGCTGACCGGCCGTATGGAATCCATGCGGAAGATGGAGAAGGACTTCATCATCTACAGCGACGAATCGCTGCTGTCCGGCCACCGCAAGGCCTTCAACGAATTCACCTTCTTCCTCGCTGATTCGGGCCTGGACACGGCCACCCAGACCAAGCTGGAGAAACAGGCCCGCACCTACCGCACCGACCTCGGCCGCTTCGTCGACGCCACCAAGGCGTTCCGGGCCGAGGTGCAGACCTTCAACGACGCCTTCCAGGCGATGGTGCCGCGTTTCGAGGCGCTGCTGGATTCGGCCAACGCCGGCATGGCCGGGGCGGTGGAGACGCAGAACCGGGTGCGCGGCGAGGTGATCGCCAACGTGCTCCAGGTCGGCTCCGTCCTGCTGGTCGGCTTCGCGATCATCAGCCTGCTCGTTGCCCGCAGCATCACCCGGCCGTTGCGCCTGATCGAGGGCGTGATGGAACGGCTGGCCGGCGGCGACCGGACGGCCACCGTGCCGGAGACCGGGCGGCGCGACGAGATCGGCGCGATGGCCCGTGCCGTCAGTGTGTTCAAGGAGAATCTTCAGCGCACGCATGAGCTGGAGCAGGAATCCCGCCGGGCCGAACGGCGGGCGGAGGAGGAACGGGAAAACGCGCTCCGCGCCATCGCCCACGACTTCGATTCGGCGTTCGGGCGGGTGCTCCACACGGTTGGTCACGCTGCCGACCAGATCCGCAGCGGTGCTCACATCCTGCGCGACACCGCGGAGAAGATGAAGGAGCAGGCCCTGGACACGTCGGAAAAGGCGGAGCGGACCTCGGAAGTGGTCGGCATCGTCAACAACGTGTCGCGCACCCTTTCCGCCTCGATCGGGGAGATCGGCGGGCGGGTGACCACCTCCAGCACGGCCATCCGTCGCGCCGTGGATCACGCCCGGCAGAGCGACTCGGCGGTGGCGGCCCTGGCCGACAGCTCGCAGCGGATCGGGGAGATCGTCCGGCTGATCAACGACATCGCCGGACAGACGAACCTGCTGGCGCTGAACGCGACCATCGAGGCCGCCCGCGCCGGCGAAGCCGGCAAGGGCTTCGCCGTCGTCGCGTCGGAGGTCAAGGTCCTGGCCAACCAGACCGCCAAGGCGACCGAGGACATCGCCGGTCAGGTCGGGGCCATCCAGGAGGCCACCGGCTCCGTCGTCGAGGCGATCCGGGCCATCCGGACCACCGTGGAGGAGGTCGCCAATTTGTCGGAGGACGTGTCCGCCGCCGTGCGCGACCAGCTTGAGCAGACCGAGGAGATCGTCGGCGCCGTGGGCCGGGCCAACGACAACACCCACGAGGTGACCGAGAGCGTCAGCACCATGGCGATCACCGCCGCGGAGACCGGCAAGTCGGCCATCGAGATGATCTACTCCGCCGCCCAACTGGCGGACGAACTCCGGCAGCTCGAAGCCGACGCCGACCGCTTCGTGTCCTCGATCAAGACTTGAGTCCTCAGGCCGTCGGGCATTCTTCAGACAAAAAGAAAGGGCAGGAACCGAAGCCCCTGCCCTTGCTCACTTTTGGGGTCTGGATGACCGGCCTTACGCGGCCAGCATCTCCAGCGCCTTTTGCAGCTTGTCGCGGGCCTGCGCCGCGGTGTCGCGGCGGTCGCGCTGCTCCTCGATCACCTCTTCCGGCGCCTTGGCGACGAACTGCTCGTTCGACAGCTTGGCGTCGATTTTCTTGATCTCGCCGGACAGTTTCTCGATCTCCTTGGTCAGGCGCGCGCGTTCCTTGTCGAGGTCGACGATGCCTTCCAGCGGCAGGATCAGCGTGGCCTCGTCGAGCACGGCCTGGACGGCGCTCTTCGGCACCGGGCCGGACAGCGGCTCGGCGCTGGCCAGACGGCCCATGCGCAGGATCAGGTCGCGATGCGTGTCCAACCGCTTGAGGCTCTCCGGACCGGCGTCCTTCAGCTTCAGCTCGATCTGCGCCGCGGGCGGGACGTTCATCTCCGACCGCATGGAGCGGACCGAGGAGATCGTCCGCACCACCCAGTCCATCTCGTCACGGGCGGCGGGGTCGATCAGCTCCGCGCCGTGCTCTGGCCAATGGGCGGAGATCAGGCGGTTCGCCCGGTCGTCCGAAAGCTGCTCCCACAGCTCCTCCGTGATGAAGGGCATCAGCGGGTGGAGCATGTGCAGGATTTCGTCCAGCACCCAGGCGGTGGTTGCCCGCGTCTCAGCGATGGCGGCCTCGTCCGTGCCGTTCAGGATCGGCTTGGTGAATTCCAGGTACCAGTCGCAGAAGGTGCCCCAGGTGAAGGCGTAGGCGGTGTTGGCGGCCTCGTTGAATTTGTAGGCCTCGATGGACTCGCCAACCTTCTTCGCCGCCTCCGCCAGAGCGCCGACGATCCAGCGGTTGACCGTCTGGGTCAGCCCGACCGGCTTGAAGCCGGGGACTGGGGCCACCCCGTTCATCTGGGTGTAGCGCGCGGCGTTCCACAGCTTCGTCGCGAAGTTGCGGTAGCCCTCGACGCGGCTGACCGCCAGCTTGATGTCGCGGCCCTGGGCGGCCATGGCCGTCAGGGTGAAGCGCAGGGCGTCGGTGCCGTACTGGTCGATCAGCTCCAGCGGGTCGATGACGTTGCCCTTGGACTTCGACATCTTCTGGCCCTTCTCGTCGCGGACCAGGGCGTGGATGTAGACCGTCCGGAAGGGCACGTCCTTCATGAAGTGCAGGCCCATCATCATCATCCGGGCGACCCAGAAGAAGATGATGTCGAAGCCCGTCACCAGCACGTCGGTCGGGTAATAGCGCGCCAGCTCCGGAGTCTCGTCCGGCCAGCCCAGCGTGGAGAAGGGCCACAGGGCCGACGAGAACCAGGTGTCCAGAACGTCCTGGTCGCGGGTCAGCGCCACGTCCTCGCCGTAATGGGCCTTGGCCGCGGCGATGGCCGCCTCCTCGGTCTCCTCGACGAAGAAATGGCCGTCCGGGCCGTACCAGGCGGGAATTTGATGGCCCCACCAGATCTGGCGGCTGATGCACCAGGGCTGGATGTTGCGCATCCACTCGAAATAGGTGTTCTCCCACTGCTTGGGCACAAACACGGTCTTGCCGGTCTCCACCGCCTCGATGGCCGGCTTGGCGAGCGTGGCGGCGTCGACGTACCACTGGTCGGTCAGCCAGGGCTCGATGGCGACTCCGGAGCGGTCGCCGTGCGGGACCATGTGGGTGTGCGGTTCGATCTTCTCCAGCAGTCCCAGCGCCTCCAGCTCGGCCACGACCTTCTTGCGCGCCTCGTAGCGGTCGAGCCCGCGGTAGGCCTCCGGAACCTCGTCGCCGGTGATGCGGGCGTCGCGGTCCATGATGTTGATGGCCGCGAGGTTGTTGCGCCGCCCGACCTCGAAGTCGTTGAAGTCGTGCGCCGGGGTGATCTTCACCGCGCCCGAGCCGGTCTCCGGATCGGCGTACTCGTCGCCGACGATCGGAATCAGGCGGCCGACCAGCGGCAGGACGACGTTCTTGCCGATCAGGTCCTTGTAGCGCTCGTCCTCCGGATGCACGGCGACGCCGGTGTCGCCCAGCATCGTTTCCGGGCGCGTGGTGGCGACCACGATGAAGCGGTCCACCTCGCCTTCAATCGGGTAGCGGAAGTGCCAGAGGTTGCCCTTGATCTCCTTCTGCTCGACCTCGAGGTCGGAGATGGCGGTGTGCAGCTTGGGGTCCCAATTGACCAGCCGCTTGTCCTTGTAGATCAGGCCCTGCTTGTGCAGTTCCACGAACACCTTGCGGACGGCGCGGCTCAGCCCCTCGTCCATGGTGAAGCGCTCGCGCGGCCAATCGGGCGAGGCGCCCAGCCGGCGCAACTGGCGGGTGATGGTGCCGCCCGATTCGGCCTTCCACTCCCACACCTTGTCGATGAAGGCGTCGCGGCCGAAATCGTGGCGCGTCTTGCCTTCCTTGGCGAGGTTCCGTTCCACGACCATCTGCGTCGCGATGCCGGCGTGGTCGGTGCCCGGCTGCCACAGGGCGTCGCGCCCGCGCATCCGGTTGTAGCGGGTCAGAACATCCTGGAGCGTGAAGGTCAGTGCGTGGCCCATGTGCAGGCTGCCGGTCACGTTCGGCGGCGGCATCATGATGGTGTAGGGCTTGCCGTTCGACTCGGTCTTCGCCGCGAACGCGCCCGTCTCTTCCCACAGCCGGTAGTGCTTTTCCTCGACCTCGGCGGGCCGGTACGTCTTTTCCAACATCACCAGGAACTTTCGCTTACGAATTCAAACGGAATGCGTGGCCGGAATGCGTGGCGGCCGTGACGCCGCTCAGAATTTTTGGGAGCGCCGGATCATCCGGTCGATTTCCTGCTGCACCAGCCGTTCGACGATGGTCGGCAGATTCTCGTCCAGCCACTCCTTCAGCAGCGGCTTCAACAGCTCGCGGACGACTTCCTCCACGGTGCGGACGCCGACGGGCATCGGGCCGATGGACAGGTCGTCGCCGAGCTGGCGCGCCAGATGCGTGAAATGGTGGGACGATTCCTCGGCCACCCGGCGGGAGATCAGCCCGTCGTCGAGTCCCGACGCACGGATGCGCGGCCGCGGCGGGGGCGGCTCGTCATCGTCGAAATCGTCGAAGGCCGGCGCGGGACGCTTCGCGGCGGGACGCGGCGGCGGGGGCGGGGGTTCGGGGTCCGGCGCGTGATACGCCGGCTCCGGGTCGGTCATGCCACCGAAGGCCGGCTCGTCGCGCCACGGATCGGGCTCCGGTTCGTCGGGCTCGTCCCTCCCCTCGTTCTGGAGCATCTGGGTGAGTTCCAGAACGTCATCGTCGTCATCCTCCATGGGTGGAGGTGGCGGCGGGGGCGGAGGTGGCGGAGGGGGTGGTGGTGGCGGAGGGGGCGGAGGGGGCGCCGCTTCCGCCTTCGCGGGTTCGCCGTCCTCCGAGATGATGCGGCGGATGGAGGCGAGGATCTCCTCCATCGACGGTTCTTGCTGGCCTTTATCGCTCATCGTGGCAAACCCGGGGACGTCATCCTGACGCGGACACTAGGGCAGGACTGGGTAAAAAGCCACCAGACAAAAACGGCCCGCCGAGGCGGGCCGTTTCGATCATCCGGGGACGATCACCCAGGAAGGGGCTTTCAAGTGCGATCACTCCGGCACGCCGGTTCCGATCCACTTGTTCCGCACCTGCTTGTAGTGCGTGTCGGCGTCGTAATACTGGACCGGCAGGTTGAGCTGCCGCGCCGTCAACTGGCCGATCGCGCCGAGGACCGTGAAGGCCTGGACCATCTCGGTCCGCTGGGCGCGGACGAGGTTGACGCGGGCGTTGAGCAGTTCCTGCTCCTGGTTCAGCACGTCGAGCACGGTGCGCGACCCGACCTGGGCTTCCTGCCGCACGCCTTCCAGCGCGATCTCGGCGGCCCGGATCTGGGAGTTGTAGGACTCGATGCTCGCCCGCGCGGCCTGCAGACCCTGCCACGCGCTGATCGCCGCCTCGACCGCCTGACGGCGCGTGTCGTCGATCTGCAGGCGGGCCTGATTCGCCGTGTGCTTCGCCTCGCGGGTCAGCGCTTCCGGAAGACCGGCCTGATAGAGCGGGATGGTGATCTGCGCGGTGAGCTGAGCGCCATCCTGCCGCTTGATGTCGATGCCCGACGAACGGCCGGCGTCGATGGTGCGGTTGGCCTGCGCCGACAGGTTGGCCGACGGGAGCAGGCGGCCGAACTGCTGGTCCACCGCCTCGCGCTGCGCCGCTTCCGTGTAGGTTGCCGACAGCACCGAGGGGTTGTTGGAGCGGGCCATCTCGACGACCTCGTCGAGCGTCCCCGGCAGCTTGAACTTCGGCTTCGGCGCCTTCAGCTTGCCCGGCATCGAACCGACGACGCGCTCGTAGGTCGCGCGTGATGCCTGCAGCGTGCCTTCGGCGGAGATGCGGGCGGCGATGGAGGCGGCCAGACGCGATTCGGACTGGCTGACGTCGGTGCGGGTGTATTCGCCGACGCGGAAGCGATCGCGCGCGGCGTCGAGCTGGCGGCGCAGGACCTGCTCGTTGTTGGCCTGAAGCTCCAGCACCGCCTGATTCTGCACGACGTCCAGATAGGCCGCCGCGGCGTTCAGCAGAATCTGCTGCTCGTTGGCGAGCACGGTGGCGCGCTGGGCTTCGACGGTGCGCTCGGCGCGGCGGACGGCCGGACCTACGGTCGCGTCGTAGAGCGGCTGGGTGGCGGTGACCCCGACGCTCTTGGCGTTGTTCTCGGAGCCGGTTTCGCCGCCCTGAAAGGTGCTGTTGGTGGCGTTGCGGGTGATGCCCGCCGTCGCCCGCACCGTCGGACGGTAGCCGGACAGAGCCTGCGGGACGCTCTCGTCCACGGCGCGCTGGCGCGCGCGCTGGGCGGCGAGCGCCGGGTTGTTGGAATAGGCCTGCGCTAGCGCGTCTTCGAGGGATTGGGCCGACGCGGTGTCGATGCCCCCGACGAAGGCAACCCCCAGCGTGAGGGCGGTCGCCATCAAATGGCGCGCGAAACGGCTTCGCACAGTCATGTTCAATAGACCTTCATGTTCGGGTCGATTCGGCGCGCCCAGGCATCCACCCCGCCATTCAGATTGGTGGCGCGGGAAAATCCCTGGGAACGCAACCACATGGTCACCTGCGCGCTGCGTCCGCCGTGATGGCAGACGACCACGATGTCGCGGTCCCGCGGCAACTCCCCGACGCGGGCGGGCAGCGCCCCCATCGGAATGTGGAGGCTGTCGGGAAGGGCGCAGATAGCCACCTCCCCCGGTTCCCGTACGTCGAGCACCAGCGGATCGCCACCCGATGTCCGGATGCGGTCCAGATCCTCGACGTCCATGTCAAACGGCGCCGGCATGCCTTGATTCTCCGCTGCGGGCCGCAGGACCGCGGCCGGTGAAAGGCAAGGTGACAGGCTGGGGGACAAGTCGAAAAGGGCCGAAGCCCCTGGGATCACTCACTCTGAAATCAGAATACGAATTTCGGCTTGGCTTCGAAACCGGGCAGCGGGTGCGTGTGCGCCTCGAACAGCGTGCGGGCCGAGGTGACTCCGCCGCTGCGCTGATACAGCTTCACTTCGCCGACCCCGCGGTCACCGAGAACGGCGGCGACCAGCCGGCCGCCCTCGCCCAGCTGGGCCAGGATGCCCTCCGGTACCTCCGACACCAGTCCCTCGATCACGATCACGTCGTAAGGGGCCTGCTGCGGGTAGCCTTCGGTCAGCGGAGCGGTGATGACGACGGCGTTGTCGACGCCGACCGCGCTGAGCGATTCCGTCGCCTGCCGGGCCAGTTCGGCGTCGGACTCGATGCCAACCACGGTGGCCGCGAGCCGGGCCAGAACGGCGGTCGAGTAACCGGAGCCGCTGCCGATGTCGAGCACGACGTCGGTCTCGTCGATGCCCACTTCCTGGAGCATGCGGGCGAAGACCATCGGCTCCATCAGATAGCGGCCGTTGCCGATGGCGAGATCCTCGTCCACATAGGCGATGCCACGCGCCGCCTTTGGAACGAACTGTTCACGGGGAATGTCGAGCATGGCATCGACCAGGCGCTGGTCGGTCACCTTGTTCGGTCGGATCTGCCCTTCGACCATGTTGAGACGGGCGGCGGCGTATTCGGACATGGCGGTCGCTTACAATCTGGTGGACGGAGCGCGGCGCCAAGCCGTAGTGCGCGGCCTCGCTGCCTCGTCGCGTATATATCTTCAAAGTCTCACGAACACAACGCCGCACCGGATCATCGAGATAACGCGACGAAGGCGCTTGACCACCCCCGTGAACCGCAGTATACGTCCGCTCCCACGCCGCGGCGCTCCCGCTAGGGGGTGCCGGACGCAAGGATGGCGCGGTGGCAGAGTGGTGATGCAGCGGACTGCAAATCCGTGTACGTGGGTTCGATTCCCGCCCGTGCCTCCATCCTTGACCGTTGGAAACCTTAGGGTTTTCAGCCTTTCGCCCTGAAGCCCGAAGGCCCAGGGCACCCGATTTTCTCCCATTGCCCCCAAGGTTTCGGCCTTACCCCGAGGTGGCCCTTCGTGGCTTGAACCGTCACCCGACGAAGCCCTTTTTCTGCCCTGCCGACTCGCCGTAGTCCTGCCCCTATCCTTCCGGGCGCGAATGGCGGGCTGGAGGTCTTGGGAGCCGAATGCGGGACGGTGCTACACTGCCCCCCTCCCTATCAATTATGGCTCTTGCCACAGTGTCCGATTCTGGGGCGGTAGGCGGGGGATGCCAGCGGCGAAATTCGCAACGCTGCAAGCCGGAACAGCAACGAACAACCGACCTTTGCCCCATTCTTTAAAGAAACGGGGCCCTCAGGAAACCCGGAGCGGTTTTTTCAGTTTGGCTAGCGGCCCCTCCCCCGCAGAAGTTAGCTGCGTGGACAAGAACGCCGGGAGGATTCCCATGGCCCGATGGATCGCGTTGTTCACCGATACGCCGGAGATGCTGGAGGTTCGTCAGCAGCATGGCGCCGCCCATCTCGCCTACCTTGATGCCAACCGCGATAAGATTTTGATCGGTGGCGGTCTCCGTCCGGAATCGGGTGCCCCCTTCGTCGGAGGCTTGTGGGTGCTCGACGTCGAGAGCCGGGACGAAGCGGTGAAACTGGTCGAGGGCGATCCCTACTATCGGCCGGAATTCAGGCGCTGCGAGTTGCTGGTTTGGGGCAAGGCCATCGATCGACCGGTCACGTTGTAGCGGTTGCGAGTTGCACTGACCTCTCCATAGACAGCGTGCTCGTGCCGGAGCGTGCATCACGCGACCGCCATCGCTTTGGCCGCCTTTGACCCGGGCCACGCCCGCACCGCCACACCTCGCCGGTGTATGCAGCGCTATGGTCAGCCCCCCACTGCTGCGCCCAATTCGCATGGCTTGGACCTGCTCGACCATGTTGGCATCGACCATGTTGGCCGTCAGCCACCCGAGGTTTCATGCTCCGCGATGGTGGAGAAGCCGCAGCGTTGGAGCGCCCGCCACAGGGCGGACACACGAATCGTAAGGCGCTCGGATTCCCTGCCCCGCTCCGGCCGTCTTTTTTTGCCATCAAAAGACTTGGCAAGCATTGGATGGTCAGCTATATAGCCGCCCACGCCGGACGTTGCGTCTCGCAAGGCCGGTCAGACTGATCCCGGTTAGCTCAGTCGGTAGAGCAGCGGACTGTTAATCCGCGTGTCGCTGGTTCGAGTCCAGCACCGGGAGCCACTTCGATGAAAAGGCCGAGTCCCTGTGGGCTCGGCCTTTTCTCATAGCGGAATTCTTCTCCACCGCTTCCGGCATCATCCGAAGGAACGAGCGTTCCGACCGAAGGCCTGATGCCGCCGCACGCCTCCCGGCGTTACACTTTCATAGAATACCCTTCGAGTCGGGACTGCGCCTGTTCAGCGGTGGAGGCGACCCATGACCATTTTCCCACTCAACTTTCATTTCCTCGCGCCGAAGGACGGGACTTCACAGTCCGATGGCCGGCAAGGAGGCGGTGGCTGGGTCGGCGCGGTGGCAATCATCGCCCTGTCCATGGCGGTGGCCGTCGCCCTGCTGAGCGTCGATTGGAATCGGATGCTGTTTCGTGGCGAGGCGGTCTTGCCGGAAAACCAGCGCTCCATGGTGGTCACACCGATGCACCGCTGAACCGAAGCGCAGAAGGGCGGCCGACACCAATGCAACCCGGTCCCGTTCGCCTATCGGGGTTGCTGGTCATCGTAGATCAGGCGGCTGTCCGCGGCCTCGCCGGCGGGGTCGCCGATGTCACGTTTCCATTCGCCGCACCAGTCGGTGGAGAGGGTGATCGGAAAGCGTCCTTCCGTATCGCGGGGGGTCACCTGCGGTGGAAAGCGGCGGCACAGGCCCTTCGGTCCCCTCTGGCGGATGCCCTGCCCTTCCCAGAACAGGCAGGTGTAGCAATTGTCGATTCGCTTCATCGTGGGGACGCGCTCCTTCCTTCAACGGCGGCGTCCCGGGGCGGCGATACGGCCCGGGAGCGGCGGCAGTGTCGGTCAGCCGCCCCCTCCGCGTCGATGAAGAAATGCGTGCCGGTGTCGGCGGCAGAGCGTCACTCGTGCCGTGGCTTGCCTTTGCGCATGTCATCGGAGTGCTGGACGTAGAAGGCCTTGATCTCCGCATCCAGTTCGAGTTTCCGGCGCTCGCCGGGCGAACCGGCTGGCTCGTCGGCGAGACGCTGGAACTCCGCCACCGCCTGTTCGAGTTCGCGTTCGCTGTTGATGGGCATCGTCCCGTCCTTCGTGGTGTCGCTGATACGGGTAACGTTGCGCGGCGGGCGGAGGTTTCACGGACCGGTCAGAGAGGCTTCGGTCGAATCGGGGAACCCCTTGATGGAAGCGCCCCGACGCTCATGTTTAATCCGGGGATCGAGCAATCCGGCGTCCGCCCGACTCGACTCCGGCAAGGGAGGGAAAAATGACGGGTCGCTGGCGCCGCATCCCCCGGACGATGACCTTCTTTGCGACCTTCTTTGCGGCCTTCCTCACGGTGCTTCTTCCCATCCCTGCGGCGCGGGCCGACCAGCTCGACGCGGCGAAACTGTCGGGCGCCCTGGTCCGCATCTCCGCCACCATCCTTCCCGACAGCCAGAGCGCTCGCACGCTCGGCACGGAGCGCGAGGGGACCGGTGTCGTCATCGACGGGGCCGGACTGATCCTCACCATCGGCTACACGATTCTGGAGGCATCGCAGCTCCAGGTCACCACCGGCGAGGGGCGCGGCTATCCCGCGGAGTTCGTGGCCTACGATCAGGCCAGCGGCTTCGGGCTGCTGCGCGCCGGCATGGGGTTCAGCGCCGCACCCGTCCGGCTCGGCGACTCCGACGCGATCAAGGAGGGGGAGCGCGCCATGGTGCTCACCCGGCAAGGGTCCACCGGGGTGCAGCCGGTGCTGATCGCCGCGAAACGCGAGTTCGCCGGTTACTGGGAGTATCTGCTGGACGAGGCGATCTTCACCACACCACCGATCATGGGCTTCAACGGCGCCGCCCTGATCGACCGCAAGGGCGAACTGGTCGGGATCGGCTCGCTGATCGTGCGCGACGCGGTTCCGGCCCATGGCGGCATTCCGGGCAACATGTTCGTTCCGGTCTCCGCCCTTAAGCCGATCCTGGCCGACCTCCTGGCGTTCGGACGGCGGCAGGAACCCGCGCGGCCGTGGCTGGGCGTCACGCTACGCGAGGAGCAGGGCCGCCTGATGGTCGAGCGGGTCACCCCGCAGAGCCCTGCGGCGACCGTGGGAATCCAACCGGGCGACATGATCGTCGGGGTCGCCGGCCAGCGGCCGAAGGGGTTGGCGGATTTCTATCGCAAGGTCTGGGGCCTGGGCCCGGCCGGCGTCACCGTGCCGCTGGAACTGCTGCGCGGCCCCAAGCTGGAGCCGGTCGCCGTCCCGTCCGCCGACCGCTACAGCACGCTGAAGCTGAACCCGACCTTCTGAGGGAAAATCCCCGGTCGCCTCGCCCCGGACGGGCGGATGCGCTACATCCTTGGACCGTGCACGCCCCGCAAGCCAAGGAGCCCCGCCCGTGGATCATCCGGACATCGAGGTCCAAGAGAAGAAGAGAGTCTACGACGGCTATCTCAAGGTCGACGTCTACCGCCTGCGCCACAAGAAGTTTGACGGCTCCTGGAGCGGCGTCCTGCCGCCGCGGGAGGTCTGCGTGCGCGGCGAAGCCGTGGGCGTGCTGCTTTACGATCCGGACCGCGACAGCGTGGTGCTGATCGAACAGTTCCGGGTCGGGTCGGCTTCGGCCGGCGGGCGGGGGTGGCTCACGGAAATCGTCGCCGGCCTTCTGGACGAGGGCGAAACGCCCGAGCAGGTGGCGCGGCGCGAGGCCATGGAGGAGGCCGGTTGCACCGTCCAGGACATCGAGATGATCTGCGACTACTACCCCAGCCCGGGCGCTTACGACGAGCATGTCACCGTCTTCTGCGGACGGGTGGACAGCCGGGGCCTCGCCGCGACGGGCGGCTGCGCGGACGAGCATGAGGACATCCGCATCATGGTCGCCCCGGCCGACGAGGCGATCCGGCTGCTCGACGAGAACACGCTCAACAACTCCATCGCCATCATCGCGCTGGGATGGTTTGCGCGGAACCGTGACCGGCTGCGTGCCCAGTGGATCGGGAAATAGAGAGGGTTGGGAGATAGAAAGAACGAAGAAATTTCGTTCAATGCTGCATTTCACAAGCCGACCTTGAATTCCCTGGTGCGCAATCCGATAGTGTTGCCCGGTTCATCATTCGATTCGGGAGACAGTCCGTGGACATCCGCACCGGCTTCATCGGCTCCATCGGCAACACGCCGCTGATTCGGCTGGAAGGGCCGTCGAAGGCCACGGGATGCGAGATCCTGGGCAAGGCGGAGTTCCTCAACCCCGGCGGGTCGGTGAAGGACCGCGCGGCCCTCGCCATCGTCCGCGACGCCGAGCGCCGGGGCCTGCTGCGCCCCGGCGGCACCATCGTGGAGGGCACGGCGGGCAACACCGGCATCGGACTGGCGCTGGTCGGCAACGCGCTCGGCTACCGCACCGTCATCGTTATGCCGGAGACGCAGAGCCAGGAGAAGAAGGACATGCTGCGCCTGGTCGGCGCCGACCTTCGTCTGGTGCCGGCGGTGCCCTATTCCAACCCCGACAACTACGTCCGCTATTCGGGGCGTCTGGCCGAGGAACTGGCGAAGACCGAGCCGAACGGAGCCGTCTGGGCCAACCAGTTCGACAATGTGGCGAACCGCGAAGGCCATCGCCTGACCACCGGTCCGGAAATCTGGACCCAGACCGAGGGGCGGATCGACGCCTTCACCTGCGCGGTGGGCAGCGGCGGCACGCTGGCCGGCGTCGGGCTGGCGCTGAAAGAGCGCAATCCGGACGTCCGCATCGTTCTGGCCGACCCGATGGGTGCCTCCCTCTACCATCACTACGCCCATGGGACGTTGAAGGCCGAGGGCAGTTCGATCACCGAAGGCATCGGCCAGGGCCGGATCACCGCCAACCTGGAGGGCGCTCCGGTCGATCAGGCGCTGCAGATTACCGACGAGGAGGCCCTGCCGGTCATCTTCGACCTGATCAAGTCGCAGGGTCTGGTGTTGGGCGGTTCCAGCGGAATCAACGTGGCGGCGGCCATCCGCATCGCCAAGGAGATGGGGCCGGGCCACACCATCGTGACGATTCTCTGCGATGGAGGGCAGCGCTACCAATCGAAACTCTTCAATCCGGCGTTCCTGCGTGAGAAGAATCTGCCCGTGCCCGATTGGCTGGATTCGTAAACGCACCCGAGGTCCCATGGAGCTGATCTTCCGCGAGGACGCCTACGCCACCTCCTGCACCGCCACCGTGACATCCGCGGACGAGCGGGGCATCCGTTTGGACCGGACGGTCTTCTACCCCAACGGCGGCGGCCAGCCCGGCGACACCGGGCTGCTGCGCATCGCCGGTGCCACACTGCGCATCGTGGACACGGTGAAGGGCGACGGGCCGGACGACGTCATCCATGTGCCCGAGCCTGGCGCGCCCCTGCCCGCCCCCGGCACGCCAGTGGAAGCCGAGATCGACTGGGACCGCCGGCATCGCCACATGCGAATGCACACCGCGCTGCATCTCGTCTGCGCGGTCCTGCCCGGCGCCTCGATCACCGGCGCCCAGGTCGGGGCGGAGCGCAGCCGTGTCGATTTCAACGTCCCGACCGAGGGGCTCGACAAGGAGGCCATCGCGGCGGCGCTGAACCGGCTGGTCGCCGCGGACACGCCGGTCGGCTCGCTGTGGATCACCGACGAGGAACTGGACGCCAACCCTGAGCTGATCCGCACCCTGACGGTCAAGCCGCCGCGCGGCTACGGCCGCGTCCGGCTGGTGGACATCGCGGGGGTTGACCGCCAGCCCTGCGGCGGCACCCATGTGAGGCGGCTGGGCGAGATCGGCGGGCTCGACGTCGTGAAGATCGAGAACAAGGGCAAGCAGAACCGGCGCGTGATCGTCGCGCTGCGTGATTGAACGGGGAGATACTTCATGACCGAATCGCACACCACGCTCACCCTCCCCGGCCCGATCGTCCCGACGGGCTGGCTGGCGGAACGGCTGGGCCAGCCAAGCCTGCGCGTTCTCGACGCCTCCTGGTTCATGCCCGGCTCCGACCGCGATCCGGGCGCCGAGTTCCTGGAGCGGCACATTCCCGGCGCCATGCGCATCGACATTGACGACGTGGCGCAGCCGGACACCCACCCCCTGCCGCACATGGTGCCGGACGAGGCGACCTTCGCGGCCAAGGTCGGGGCGCTCGGTGTCGGCAATGGCGACACGGTGGTCGTCTATGACAGCGCCGGCATGGCCACCGCCGCCGCCCGCGTCTGGTGGATGTTCCGTCTGTTCGGGCACGGCCGCGTCGCCGTTCTGGACGGCGGCCTGCCGAAATGGATCGCGGAAGGCCGGCCGCTGGAATCCGGTCCGGCCGACCCGGCCCCGGCGGCGTTCACGGCGGCGCTGCGACCCGGCCTGCTGCGCCGGGCCGACGAGGTTCTCGCCAACATCGACTCGCGGGTCGATCAGGTGGTGGACGCCCGTGGCGCCAACCGCTACGAGGGCGCCGTCGTCGAGCCCTGGCCGGGCCGCCGCAGCGGGCGCATCCCCGGCAGCCTCAACCTGCCCTACACGGACCTGATCGACGCGGAGAGCAAGACCCTGCTGCCGCCTGAGTCCATCGCAGAGCGGGCGAAGGGCGCCGGGCTCGACCTGGAGCGTCCCATCGTCGCCTCCTGCGGCAGCGGCGTGACCGCCTGCGTGCTTGCCCTCGGTCTGGCCGCGGCCGGCAAGGAGGATGTGGCCGTTTATGACGGGTCCTGGGCGGAATGGGGGCTGCGCAGCGACCTTCCGCTTGAGACCGGGCCGGCGAAGCGGTGAGCGGTGCGCTGAGCATCCGCCATTATGAGGCGGCGGACCGCGACGACGTGGTGGCGCTGTGGACCGCCTGCAACCTCGTGGTGCCGTGGAACGACCCGGTAGCGGATATCGAACTCGCGGTATCGAAACCGAACGCCACGATCCTGATCGGCCGCGACGGGGACCGTACCGTCGCCTCCGTCATGGTCGGTCATGACGGGCACCGCGGCTGGTTCTACTATCTGGCGGTCGATCCCACCTGCCGCGGGAGCGGTCATGGCCGGGCGATGGTCCGGGCGGCGGAGGGCTGGCTGGTGGAGGCAGGCATGCCCAAGGCGCAACTCATGGTGCGCGCGACGAACCACGCCGTGGTGGCGTTCTATGAGCGGCTGGGCTATGCCACCGGTCCCGTTACCGTGATGCAGAAATGGCTGAAGACCGATTCTCCCTGACGCCGCCTCCGCGGACGTCCCTGTCGCACTCCCAGCTCGCGGCGCCGGTGCCGCCCGGCTGCCTGTCCGTCATCGTCACCTATTTGGAGATGACGGCCCCGCCGTCCCACGCGCCCCTGCCCCGCCCGGCGGGTGACGTGGCGCTGGTGCGGGCCAACCCGCCGACGGCCTCCTACTACCGCTATCTCTACGACACGGTGGGCGAGCCCTGGCTGTGGCACGAGCGGCGGCGGATGCCGATGCCGGAACTGGGGCGTGTCGTCACCGACCCGCGGGTCGAGATCTGGGTCCTCTACGTGAACGGCACGCCGGCCGGCTACGCCGAGATCGACCGGCGGGAGGAGGACACCGATCTGGCCTATTTCGGGCTGATCCCGGACTTCATCGGCCTGAAGCTCGGCCCCTGGCTGCTCGACACGGCGATCCGGCTGGCCTGGCAGGGCGGGACGACGCGGCTTCTCGTCAACACCTGCACCTTCGACCATCCGAAGGCGCTGCCGCTCTACCAGTCGATGGGGTTCGTGCCCTACCGCCATGTGACCCGCGAAATCCGCGATCCCCGGCTCCTCGGCTGGCTGCCGCGGACCTCGGCCCCGCACATTCCGATCAACGAGTGACGGGCCGTCCAGGCCCGCTCTTCGCCGTTCCGAACGCCGGGAGTCCGTCGCCATGACGAAGGGCATTCTGTTCGCGTTCCTGGCCTTCGCCTTCTTCGCCTGGGGCGATGCGCTGGTGAAGGCGATCGGGCATGGGCTGGACCCCTTCGAGGTCACCTTCTTCGCCTACATCCTGCCGTTGCTGCTCTCCCCGGTCTTCATGACCAGGGGCGACCGGGTCGGTGATCTGCTGCGCTGGAACCGGCCCTGGCTGATGACGGTGCGGCTGGTCTTCGTGGCGGCGTCCACCCCGCTCAGCGTCATGTCGTTCCGAAGCCTTCCCTTCGCGGAAGCCTTCGCGATGATCTTCCTGATGCCCAGCCTCGTGACGCTGCTCTCGATCGTCGTGCTGAAGGAGCCGGTGCGCTGGCGTCGGCGGCTGGCCATCGGGGCGGCCTTCATCGGCGTGCTGATCGTCGCCCGCCCCGGCTTCCGCGAACTGCTGCCCGGCCATTTCGCGGCGCTCGGCTGTGCCTTCAGCTCCGCCGTCGTGGTCATCACCGGGCGGATGATTGGGCATTCCGAGAAGCGCTTCACCCTGATCGGGACGGTGTTCCTGTCGACCGCCGTCGCGTCCGGCCTGCTGATGATCCCCGGCTTCGATTGGCCGACGCGGGAGCAGTGGATTCTGACGGTGGGCTTCGCAACCACGACCTTCGCCGCCCAGGCCCTGTTCACCCTGGCCGCCGCCTTCGCCCCTGCCGACCGGGTGGGGGCGGCCCAGTACAGCCAGATCCTGTGGGCGCTGGCCATCGGGGCGATCTTCTTCGACGAGTGGCCGGACCTGCTCTCGCTGGTCGGCATCGTCATCGTGGTCGGTTCCGGGCTGTTCATCTTCGCCCGCGAACACGCCCAGCATCCAGATCCTATCCCTGGCCCCATCCCCGAACCGGTTCCCAGCGAGGAGCCGGAAATCAGCTCAGAATCTCTCCAAGAGCCGCGACCAGAGCCCGGTTTTCGTCCTCCCGCCCGACCGTGATGCGCAGGCAGTCGGCCAGCCCGTAATCCTGGGTGGGCTTCACCAGGATGCCGCGGCGCGCCAGATGGTCCAGCACCGCCTGGACGCCGAGCGACGGGTCGGTCGGGATGCGCGCCAGGATGAAGTTGCAGACGCTGGGATAGACGCGGACGCCGAGCTGCTCCAGCTCGTGGCTCAACCAGGGCAGCCACGCGCTGTTGTGGGCGAAGGTCGCCTCCTCATGCTCGATGTCCGCGATGGCGGCCTCCGCCGCGGCCTGGGCGGCGATCCCCACGTTGAAGGGGCCGCGCGTCTGGTTGACCGCCTCGATCACCCCCGCCGGGCCATAGGCCCAGCCGACGCGCAGCCCGGCCAGCCCATGCAGCTTGGAGAAGGTGCGCACCATCAATACGTTGTCGGAATTCTCGACGATCTCCGTCCCGTCGCTGTAGTTGTCGCGGCGGCAATAATCGGCGTAGGCCGAATCGAGGACCAGCAGAGTGTGCGACGGCAGGCCGGCGCGCAGCCGCAGGACCATGTCCGACGGGATGTAGGTGCCGGTCGGGTTGTTCGGGTTGGCGAGGAAGCAGAGCTTCGTCTTCTCGTTCGCCCGGTCGATCATCGCCTCGACATCGACGACCAGATCCCGTTCCGCGGCGACGACCGGGGTCGCCCCGGCGGCGCGAATCGCCTTCATGAAGCCGCGGTAGCCGTGCTCGTGGCACAGCACCTCGTCCCCCGGCCCGGTGAAGGCCTGGGTGACGAGGTGGATCATCTCGTCGGAGCCGTTGGCGCAGGTGATGTGGCCGGCGTCCAGATCGTAGCGCCGGGCGATCGCGTGGCGCAGGCGGTCCTGCGACCAGTCGGGATAGCGGTGGATTTGCGCCGCCACATGGCGGTAGGCGGTGAGCGCCTTCTTGCCGGGTCCCAGCGGATTGACCGTCAGCGACAGATCGACCCAGGCGGCCCCGTCCTCCGGTGGTCGGGCGGGACGGTAGGGCTTGATCTGGCCAATTCCGGGACGGGGACTCAGCAGCTCCATCAGGCAGGCTCCGTTGTGCATAGCGGCAAACAGCACGAACGGACTGCATTCAACCCGAAACCGGCACAACCCGCCAGCGTTCGTTGCGGGTTGCGCTGGTTTACCGCGCCGGAACAAGCCATTCCGGCGCGGTCGGCGGGTATCAGTGGTTCAGGATCTGGCTGAGGAACAGCTTCGTCCGCTCCGACTGCGGGCTGTTGAAGAACTCGTTGGGCGTGTTCTGCTCGACGATCTCGCCGCGGTCCATGAAGATGACGCGGTCGGCGACCGACTTGGCGAAGCCCATCTCGTGCGTCACGCAGAGCATGGTCATGCCGTCCTCGGCCAGACCGATCATGACGTCCAGCACTTCCTTCACCATCTCGGGGTCCAGCGCGGAGGTCGGCTCGTCGAACAGCATGACCTTCGGGCTCATGCACAGCGAGCGGGCGATGGCTACGCGCTGCTGCTGCCCGCCGGAGAGTTGGCCGGGATACTTGTGCGCCTGCTCCGCGATGCGCACCCGCTTCAGGTAGCGCATCGCCATCTCCTCCGCCTCGGCCTTCGGCTTCTTGCGGACCCAGATGGGAGCGAGCGTGCAGTTCTCCAGCACGGTCAGGTGCGGGAACAGGTTGAAGTGCTGGAACACCATGCCGACTTCGCGGCGGACCAGCTCGATGTTCTTCAGGTTGCCGGTCAGCTCGATGCCATCGACGACGATGGAGCCCTTCTGGTGCTCCTCAAGCCGGTTCAGGCAGCGGATCATGGTCGACTTGCCGGAGCCCGACGGGCCGCAGATCACGATCCGCTCCCCCTTGGCGACCGACAGGTCGATGTTCTTCAGGACGTGGAACTCGCCGTACCACTTGTGCACGCCCTGGCACTGGATGATCGGCTCCCCCTGGGGGAAGCTGCGCGCGGCGCCGGCGGTTTGGGCCATGGTCATCTCTTTTCCCCTTCCCTCAGCGACGGTGACCGCGATGCAGGTCGCGCTCGAGCTTTTGGCTGTATTTGGACATCGAGTAGCAGAACACCCAGTAGATCACGCCGATGAACAGGTAGGCCTCACGGTAGAAGCCGCGCCATGCCGGGTCGGACAGCGCCGCCTTGGCGGTGCCCAGCAGGTCGTAGAGGCCGATGATGATGACCAGCGACGTGTCCTTGAAGAAGCTGATGAAGGTGTTCACCAGCGGCGGGATGGAGATGGCGAGCGCCTGCGGCAGGATGATTTTGCCCATCGCCTGCCAATAGTTCAGGCCGAGCGCGTCCGCCGCCTCGTACTGGCCCTTCGGAATGGCCTGAAGACCGCCGCGGATCGCTTCCGCCATGTAGGCGGCGGCGAACATGATGAAGGCGATCTGGGCACGCAGCAGCTTGTCGAAATTCACGCCGGTCGGCAGGAACAGCGGGAACATCACCGAGGCCATGAACAGCAGGCTGATCAGCGGCACGCCGCGGATCAGCTCGATGTAGGTCACCGAAATCACGCGGATGGCCGGAAGCTGCGAGCGCCGGCCGAGCGCCAGCAGGACCGACGCCGGGAAGGCCACGGACAGGCCGACCACCGAGAGCATCAGCGTCAGCGGCAGGCCGCCCCACAGCGTGTTCTCGACATAGGTCAGGCCGAGCACGCCGCCCCACATCAGCACGCCCACCGCGGTGAGGCCGGCGATCCAGACGAGGGCAAGCCAGGGCTTCCAGAAGCGGCGGTCGCAGCTCGCCAGCACCAGCGCGATGATGATCACGATGGTGATCAGCGGCCGCCACTGCTCCTCGTACGGGAAGGTGCCGAACATGACGAAGCGCAGCTTCTCGCTGACGAAGGTCCAGCAGGCGCCGCCCTCCTGCCGGCACACCTGGGGCGGCGTGCCGAAGCTGTTGGCGCTGAAGATCAGCCAGTCGAGAAGCGGCGGGATCGCCTTGAACAGCAGCCAGGCGATCAGGATGGTCAGAAGCGCGTTGTACCAGGTGTTGAACAGGTTGTTACGCAGCCACGCCACGGGGCCGACGGTGTTGGACGGCGGACGCTCGTCGGGGATGCTTCCGGAATGGACGTTGCCGGTATGGACGTTGTCTGTCATGGCCGTCAGCGCTCCACCAGCGCGATGCGCTTGTTGTACCAGTTCATGAAGATCGAGATGCCCAGGCTGATGACCAGATAGGTGCCCATGATCATCGCCACGCCCTCGATCGCCTGACCGGTCTGGTTCAGCGTCGTGTTGGCGATCGACACCAGATCCGGGTAGCCGATGGCGAGCGCCAGGGAGCTGTTCTTGGTCAGGTTCAGATACTGGCTGGTCAGCGGCGGCACGATCACCCGCAGGGCCTGCGGCAGAACGACGAGCCGCAGCGTCTTGCCGCTGTCGATGCCGAGCGCCCTTGCGGCTTCCGTCTGGCCCCAGTTGACCGCCAGGATGCCGCTGCGCACCACCTCGGCGATGAAGGCGGCGGTGTAGACGACCAGCCCGACCAGGATCGCGAAGAACTCCGGGGTGAGGACCACGCCGCCGACGAAGTTGAAGCCCTGCAGCTTCGGCACGTCCAGCGCCGTCGGCGCGCCGCCGGCGATGTAGGCGATCAGCGGCAGGCCGATCAGCAGACCCAGGGTCGCCGATCCGATCGGGAAGGGCTGCCCCGTCCGCTCCTGCCGGCCCTTGGCCCAGCGCCGCAGGAAGATCACGGCGATCACCGCGATGGCGAGCGCGAAGCCCATCGTGCCCCACACCGGGTCGGCGGAGGGCACCGGCACGAACAGCCCGCGCTGCGACAGGAACACGCCGGGAATCGGGTTCAGCGCCTGCCGCACCGGCGGCATGCTTTCCGAAACCAGCGCGTACCAGAAGAAGAGTTGGAGCAGCGGCGGGATGTTGCGGACGATCTCCACATAGGTGGAGGCCAGCTTGGCGATCAGCCAGTTGCTGGACAGGCGGGCGACGCCGATCAGCGTGCCCAGCACGGTCGCCAGGACGACGCCGATGATCGACACCTTCAGCGTGTTCAGCACGCCGACCAGGAAGGCCCGGCCGTAGCTGTCCCGCGGATGATAGTCGATCAGGCTCTCACCGATGCCGAAGGAGGCCTCGCGGTCCAGGAATCCGAATCCCGTCGCGATGGACCGCTTCGACAGGTTGTCGAGCGTGTTGTGAATAAGGAACCAGCCGACCGCGATGACGATGCCGACCACCAGAACCTGGTAGAACACGGCACGGACCGTCGGGTCGCTGAGGGAAAATGAAACACCGCCAGGCGCGCTTGGGCGCGCGGTGTCCCGGGTCTCGCTGGCCACGGTTCTCTCCCCTCACCAGCATGGCGTAAGGGCGTCGGCCGCCTCCCGAACGTCCGCCGCAACTTGCGCCACGTATATCGTCTCCCAAACGGGCCTGCGGCACGGGCATTGATTCTTGTCGCCCTGCGGCCGCCCCGCCCGTCGTCAAAAAAGGAAGGACCGCGGGCCTCCCTGTGGTCCGCGGTCCCCCTTTCCGTCCTTAGCGGATCGGCATCGCGTACTGCAGACCGCCGTTGGTCCACAGCGCGTTCAGGCCGCGCTCCAGCTTCAGCGGGGTCTTCATGCCGACGTTGCGCTCGAAGATCTCACCATAGTTGCCCATGGTCTTGATCACGTTGTAGGCCCACTTCTCGTCCAGGCCCAGCGCCTTGCCCATGCCCGGCGAGGTGCCGAGGATGCGCTGGATCTCCGGGTTCTTGCTGTTCACGAACTCGTCGACGTTCTTGGACGTGATGCCCATCTCTTCGGCCTGGATGGTGGCGTAGACGGTCCACTTCACCACATCGAACCACTGGTCGTCACCGTGGCGGACGGCGGGGGCCAGCGGCTCTTTGGAGATGATCTCCGGGAGGATGACGTGGTCGTCCGGAACCGGCGCCACGCCGGCGCGGGTGCCGGCCAGACCGGAGGCGTCCGTCGTCAGCACGTCGCAGCGGCCGGCGAAGTAGGCGGCGTTCACCTCGTCGTTCGACTCGATGACGACCGGGTTGTAGGACATGTTGTTGGTGCGGAAATAGTCCGCAAGGTTCAGTTCGGTCGTGGTGCCGGCCTGGACGCAGACGGTGGCGCCGTTCAGTTCCTTGGCGCTCTTCACGCCGAGCTTCTTGTTCACCATGAAGCCCTGGCCGTCATAATAGGTGACCGGGGCGAAGTTCAGGCCGACCGAGGTGTCGCGGGTCAGCGTGACGGTGGTGTTGCGCGACAGCAGATCGACTTCGCCGGACTGGATGGCCGGGAAGCGTTGCTGGGCCGACAGCGGGGTGAACTTGACCTTGTTCGGGTCGTTGAACAGCGCAACCGCGACCGCGCGGCAGTAATCGACATCGAGACCGGTCCAGTTGCCCGAGCTGTCGGGGTTGCCGAAGCCCGGAAGGCCGGCGTTCACGCCGCACTGGACGAAGCCGCGGCCCTTGACGGCGTCCAGCGTCGGACCGGCCTGGGCGCCGGTGACGGCACCGAACACCACGGCCGCGGCAGCAGCGGCGAGGATTCCCGATTTCATATTAAGCTCCACCCTGTTCTTGCGTTTTTACGCTTAGGTTCATGCATTGCGCGCCCCGCATGGCGGACACGCGCGTGTGACAAGAGTGCACCAACCGCATCCGGCTTGTCGAATCATCCTTAAGCCGTGCATTTGGCTTGGTTATCCCTTACAGAGGCTTTGGGAAAAGAAATCTTTGGTGGCCGGGTCCATCTTGGAATGTCGGGATACGGGCGCCATCACTGTTGTTGCGGGAAGACCCATGAACGACGCACGAAAAGATACGATCCTCGGGCACGCCGGGCGCAGCCCGCGCGAGAATCACGGAATCGTGAATCCGCCGGTCTACCATTGCTCGACGGTGCTGTTCCCGACGCTGGAGGAGTTGGAGGCGAGCGACCGCACCCCCTTCGACAGCATCAACTACGGGCGCGTCGGGACTCCGACCACGCTGGCCTTCGAACAGGCGGTGGCGGAACTCGAGGGCGCCTATCGCGCGGTCAACACCGGCTCGGGCTTGAACGCTATCGCCACGGCCTTTTTCGCCTTCAGCAAGGCGGGCGACCATGTGCTGATCACCGACAGCGCCTATGCCCCGACCCGCCGATTCGCCAACGACACGCTGGCGCCCTACGGCGTGGAAGTCGAGTATTTCGATCCCACCATCGGCGCCGGGATCACCGCCCTGCTGAAGCCGAACACCAGTGTCGTGTTCCTCGAATCGCCGGGCTCCCTGACCTTCGAGGTGCAGGACGTCCCGGCGATCGCCGCAGCAGCCAAGACGGTGGGCGCCACGGTGATGATCGACAACACCTGGGCCACCCCCCTCTTCTTCCAGCCGCTGCGGCACGGGGTGGATGTTTCGATCCACTCGGCCACCAAATACATCGTCGGGCATGCCGACGCGATGCTGGGCGTGATTTCCTGCGCCAACGAGGCGCACTGGCTGGCGGTGAAGAAGGCCGCGACGCGGACGGGCACCTGCGCCGGACCGGACGACATCTATCTGGGTCTGCGCGGCCTGCGCACCCTCTCCGTCCGCCTGAAGCAGCACGAGGCAAGCGCGCTCGCGCTGGCCGGTTGGCTGTCGAAGCAGCCCGAGGTCACGCGCATCCTGCATCCGGCCTTCCCCGAGTGCCCGGGCCATGAGCTGTGGAAGCGCGACATCGGACGCTCCTCCGGTCTGTTCTCCATCGTCATGAACGCGGTGCCGAAGCCGGCTCTGTCGGCCATGCTGAATTCCCTGGAGCTGTTCGGGCTGGGGTACAGTTGGGGCGGGTTCGAGAGCCTGATCCTGCCGGCGCGTCCTGCCGCCGTCCGCACGGCGACCCGCTGGACCGATCCCGGCACCGTCCTGCGCCTGCACGCCGGGCTGGAGGACGTGGACGATCTCATCCGCGACCTGGACGGCGCCTTCACCCGCCTGAGGGCCGCCCTGTAACGGGCGGGTCCGGACACGCGGCGCACAACACGAGGATTGGACATCATGACGGACGCCACCGCGTTCGAGCCTGCATTTGAACCCTCATTCGAGGACGTGATCGCCGCCATCTCCTTCAACGCCGACGGGCTGGTCCCGGCCATCGCACAGGCGGAGGGAACCGGCGAGATCCTGATGATGGCCTGGATGAACCGCGAGGCCGTGCTGGAAACGCTGCGCACCGGCCGCGTCTGCTACTGGTCGCGGTCCCGCAAGGGATTGTGGCGCAAGGGCGAAACCTCCGGACAGATGCAGAGGCTGAAGGATTTCCGCGTCGATTGCGACGGCGACACCCTGCTGGTGATCGTGGAGCAGGACGGCGTGGCCTGCCACACCGGACGCCGCAGTTGCTTCTACCGCGCGCTGCGTGATGGGAAACTCGAAATTATCCAGGATGTCGAGACCGACCCTTCGGTTCTCTACGGACACACGCATAAGTAAGACGCTAAACCTTCGCTGCAATGCGAAAAGTGTTTGATCTATGTCAACGTAGCTTGGGGCGGGAAGAGGTAGAAAGCTCTTGTCTCTAACCCTCCCTGTATTCGCCTATGCCGGGGGTTCCAATGGAACCCTCGGCTATTTTTTTGCCCAAAGTCAAAGCCTGTCCGGTTGCAGCGCATCGATAAAATTATCGCAGATTGATGCAGATCAACGAAGCAGGTCGCCCGAACAGTTAAACAGTCCTTGTCTCTAACCCTCCCTGTATTCACTTAGCCGGAGATCCACTGGATCTCCGGTTTTTTCTTGTGCGGGTGGTGGGCATTGGGCGGCGTCAAGGACGGTGGCGCGTACGGGTCCAGCGCATGACGGCTCCGATCACGGACAGCGGGACGACGATCACCGCTCCGATCAGGATATAGGGCAGCGCCCAATGGAACATGTCCGCGGCGAGCCGGGCGATGTCCTGGATGGTGGCCCAACTGTTGGTCAGGATGCTGGCCGGATTGATGTCCAGAAAGGACAGAACCAACCCGACCACGAAGCACAGCAGAAGCGTTCTGACGACCCAACCCACCAAGACATCACCTCTTACTGACACCGAACGGCGTGGGATTGATCAAGCGCCCCGTAAAACGCCACCGGCACGGAGACCGTTCCTTGCGGTAGATGGTTACGGCGGTGGCGCATGAGAACGCCTTAGCCTCTGCTCACGCAGGCGCTTTCGAGTTATCCCCATTTTCTGTGGATAACTTTGTGGATGAGTCTTCAAGCCTATTGGAGTGGCGTCAACTTGCCCCTATGCCCCCAAATTGGGCCCGGTCATCACGAAGCGAAATCATTGGATACACTGCACATCGTCAGCGTTACACCGCAACCATAGGCTTCGCATCGCCTTGGCCTACGGCAATGGGGATATGGGGATAACTATGTTGACCGTTTTTAGAAATCGACAGAGGGTCCGCTGATGATGACCAGCGGACGGCCCACGATGGTGATGGAGGAATGGTGCTGCGGAGAAAGGTGGCGACCCCAGCAGGATTCGAACCTGCGACCTATCGCTTAGAAGGCGATTGCTCTATCCAACTGAGCTATGGGGCCCCGGTCCGGATCAGAATCGCGGACGGTCCATACGGAAGTTGTCGGCGTAGTTGCGCGGACGAACGCGGCGCACCGGCGCATCCTGGACCGTATAGTCCCAGCCCTTGCGCTGGGCGAAGGCGACCGCCTCCTCCGACGTCTCGAAACCGATGCGCACTTGGTTCAGCGTGTCGCCGGAGCTGATCCAGCCCATCAGCGGCTCCGGACGGCGCGGGGTTTCGATCTCGTATTCGAGCAACCAACGATGCGTCTTGGCACGCCCGGACTGAGTGGCCGCTTTGCTCGGCTGGTAGATCCGGACCTTCATGACGCGGCATCTCCTCTGATACGTGCGTGGTGCATCGTTCGAATTTCGTTGGTCGGGGCGCCCGGATTCGAACCGGGGGCCTCCAGTACCCAAAACTGGCGCGCTGACCAGACTGCGCTACGCCCCGACGTCGCGCAGTGGAATACACGAACCCTGAGCGGACGGCAAGACGCTGCCGCATCTATCCCGCAGGGTGGACCTTCCGTATGATGCCGCCCCTTTCGACCGCGCCGATTGCTCCCTCCGTGAACGCCACCTCCTCGCCCCCGCCCCGCCTCGCCGTCTTCGTGTCCGGGCTGGACGACACCCCGGCCGGACGCGCCGCTGTGGCTCTGGCCGATGCCCTGCTGCGGCGGGGATATGGGCTCGACGTCATGGCCCCGATGGGGGGAGGATTGTTGCGGGCGGCGCTGCACCCGGGCATCGGCCAGATCGACCTCGCCAAGCGCCACACCGGCACTTCCGTCCTCGCGCTCGCGCGTATCGTCGCGGAGCGGCGGCCGGCCGGCCTGATCGGGGTGGGAGGGGACGCCGGACTCGTCGCCCTTGGCGCCGTCCGGCTGGCGCGGCAGGGCACGCCCGCGGCGGTGCTGGAGGAACAGCCGCCGTCCGTCGGTGGGGTGCGGCGCGCCTTGCGGATGTGGCTGCACCCGCGCGCCTGCATCGTGGTGAGCGGCGCCGCCACGCCCCCTGAGGAGGCCGCCCGGCTCGTCCTGACCACCTTCGGGTTGCCCGATGAGGCTCGTTAGCGCCGCGGCGCCGTCACTTCGCGGTGCCGAACGCCGCGTGCGCCACCCGATCGCCCGGACGGATCCCCAGACGCGCGCTCATGCCGCCGTTGATCTCCAGAATGCCCTTCACCGGACCGGCCGAGTTCACCGCGTCCAGCGATTGCGGCACGGCGTTGGCGTGGATGTTCACGATCCGGCCGTTCGTGCCGATGAAGATCATGTCGAGCGGGATCAGGGTGTTCTTCATCCAGAAGCTGGCCGGCTGCGGGCGGTCGTAGATGAACAGCATGCCGGAGTCGGCGGCCATCTTCTCGCGGAACATCAGCCCCTGCGCCTGCTGCACCGGGGTTTCCGCCAGTTCCACGTCGAAGCGGTACTTGCCGCCGCCCGCCGTCTCGACGGTCAGGGAGGAGCGCGCGAAGCTCTCCAACGCCGCCGCCGGCAAGGCCGACAGCAGAATCGCGGCCCCCATCAGAAGCCCGCCCAAAAGGCCACGCACAGCCCGTCCGATCATCGCGACCAACCCATTCCTTGACGTTCAGAGCTTGGACGATGCCGCCGCGATGTGCGGCTGTCCAGCGGCCTCTTCGACGGCGTCACGCCGCCGTCCGGTCGGTGGCGGTGGTGTAAATGTCTTTGGTCAGCGGCTTGACCTGCTTGATCTGGTAGCCGGGGCGAGCGCTGAAGCGGCGGATGGCCCGCTCCCCGGCTTCCCGGTCGCTCTCGGCCCAGACCAGATAGTCGCGGCCGCGCGCCCATTCGACGGCAAGCGGGTGCAAGGCGTCGATCTCGCCGATCTGGGTGTTGACGACGGTCACCAGCCATTCCCTGTCGTTCGGATTGCGCCGGTCGGTCAGGATCAGGAGTTGGGGCCGCTGTTTGGTCTGCGCCTCGGACAGGCGTCGCTGGATGTCCGACTGCTTGCGCCGAGCCTCGACGGTGTCGGCCATGCACTCGTCGATCTCCTTGACGAGGCTCTCCTCCTCGCGATGGAGCCGGCGGATCGTCGCTTCCAGCTTGCCGATGGAATCCTTGGCGGCGCGCATCCGGCTGCGGCTCTGCGCAACCTGCGAATCGACCGCAAGCAGCACATTGCCCAGCCACGCCCCGATGGCGATGATCCCCAGGATGATGAGGAAGTTGATCATCATGAGGAGGGCGCCTTGATGCGGGCGGGGTTGAGGCGCCCCTGCGTCTTCTGAAACGTCTTGGTGAAGCCCATCTTGAAGGGGAACGCCACCTCGACGAGTTGCTTGGCCTCCTCCGCGTTGGACGCCCAGACCTCCGCCACGTTGGCGCAGCGCCAGATCGGGTTGACTTGGGACTTGTCGCCACCGGAAGAGGCCTTCTCCTGGGCGACGTTCACCATGAACTTCGACAGGCCGGCCTGAGGGTCGCCCACCTCGTGCACGAACACGGGTGGCTGGAGGGCGATTTCCGCGATTGCCCGCTCCATCTTGCGGTTTTCGGTTTCGGCGCGGTGCTTCTCGGCGGACGCTTGGTTGCGCCGCTGCACCTTGCCGTTCACCCGGTCCTGAAGCTCATGGATTTCCGAATGCAGGACGTAGATGCGGTTCTCAAGCTGGTCGATGCCTGCGGAGCGATGAAGAAAGTCGGGCAGGAAACGCTTCAGCATCATGGCGACCGGCACCGCGGCCAGCATCATCGCGGCGATGGTCAGCAGGAGCAAGGTGGTGTTGGACATCGGCGGCCTGCCCCTCTCCCTCTCCGGCTCCCGGTTTCCGGCATGGCGTGATTCATCGAAATGACCAGCGGACAGCGCGATTCGCGCGAATCAGGCTGTCCGATTCGTCCCAATACGTCAACTGCGTGACATACGTGAATGAAAAACTTTCCAAAGATTATCCAGTGCGGACCATCTTCGTGATTGCCGCAGCGGCAACGCGACGCACCTCGTCGCGCAGCGGACCGGGACGCGGCGCGTCGGCCAGGGTGGTGAACCAATGCGCCGGCGGATTGCGCCCGGCGGCGCGCGACCAGGACAGCGCCCGCAGCACGCCCTCGGCCTCCGGCGTCGGCGGCACCGCCGGGTCGATGCCGTTCAGCACTGCCCAGATCCCGGCCCAGCAGCGTCCGACGGACCAGGGATTGTAGCCCCCGCCCCCAACCACCATCAGGCGCGGTGCCAGCCCCATCAACGCCCTCACCGCCCGCCACAGCGCGCCGTTCGACAGCTCCAGCCGGCTCAGCGGGTCTTCGGCGAGCGCGTCGGCCCCGGTCTGAATGACCAGCGCCTGGGGGCGGAACGCCTGTCCCATTGGCAGGATCACCGTCTCCAGAAGGTAATCCATCTCCGTGTCGTT
Source organism: Azospirillum sp. P4_B5 (assembly GCF_056402275.1). Taxonomy (NCBI): domain Bacteria; kingdom Pseudomonadati; phylum Pseudomonadota; class Alphaproteobacteria; order Rhodospirillales; family Azospirillaceae; genus Azospirillum; species Azospirillum sp. P4_B5. The sequence goes on along the minus strand of NZ_JBFUHT010000003.1, from coordinate 131,840 downwards.
GAACGCCGGCGGGACCGGCAGATTGAAAGCCAGAGCGCCGGGCCGATCCTCCGCCTTGCCGGTGAAGGGCCAGCGCCCGTCCTCATGGACCGACAGGGTCAGCACACGATCGTCGTCGGCGAAGGCGTCCTCAACCCCATCGCCGTGGTGGGCGTCGAGGTCCACATAAAGCACCCGTTCGATTCCGGAATCGAGCAGAGCCAGAATGCCCAGCACCGGAGCGTTGAGGTAGCAGAAGCCGCTGGCCCGCCCCGGACGGGCGTGATGGGTGCCGCTGGCCGGGCTGTAGACGATGCCGGCGGGCGCCTCCGCCAGCAGGCGCCCGGCCAGGACGGCGGCACCGGTGCTGATGGCGGGACGGCGGAACATCTCCGGAAAGACCGGATTCTCCATCCGGCCGAGGTTGTAGCGCTCCCCCGTTTCGGCATCCACCCGCTGATCCGCCTCTGCGCGGTGGAGGGCGGCGATGTAATCCGGGGTGTGGAACCGGCCCAGTTCCTGCGGCGACGCCAGTGGGCTGTCGCGGTAGACCGCGTCGGGCAGCCATCCCATGGCACGGCTGAGGTCGATGGCGGTGGACACCCGCGGAATGGCCAGCGGGTGCTTCGCTCCATAGCTGGAGCCCCGGTAGATCTCGCTGCCCAGGAACAGAGGGCGGGCGGGAAATTCGTTCGGAGAATCGGTCGGCATGGGGTGGAGAGGTGGAGCGGCGACAACCGTCCGTCAACGTCTTGTGCACAAGGCCCCTTGTCGTGGCCCCGTGGCGATCTCTTTTCTTGAGGGGGCTTGGCCCTTGGGGTCTGGGACATCCGCGGGGGGAGGCACGGCATGGACGGTGCGTGGCGTCTGGCGGGGATGGCCGCCGCGGTTCTTGTCGTCGGCGGAGCGGGCGCGCCGGCCCAGGCCGACACGCCGGTCGATCTGGAATTGGTGCTTGCCGTGGACGTGTCCGGCAGCGTGGACGCGGAGGAAGGCCGCCTCCAGCGGGAAGGTTACGTCGCCGCCCTCACCGACGCGAAGGTCCAGGCGGCCATCCGTGGCGGCCCCTATGGGCGCATCGCCGTCACCTATGTCGAATGGGCCGGGGACAGCTTCCAGCGCATCACCGTGCCCTGGACCCTGCTGAGCGACCACGGCAGCGTTGAAGCCTTCGCCTCCTCCGTCGCCGAATCTCCCTATCTCAGCGCGCAGTGGACCTCGATCAGCGCGGCCATCGACTTCAGCGTCCGCCTGTTCAACGACAACGGGTTCGAAGGGGCGCGGCGGGTGATCGACGTGTCGGGCGACGGGGTCAACAACCGCGGGCGCCCGGTGCAGTGGGCGCGCGACGAGGCGGTCGCCGCCGGGATCACCATCAACGGCCTGCCGATCCTCAACGACCGGCCCAATCCCTGGGGCGGGGCGGCGCCGACGAATCTCGACGGCTATTACGAGGAGCATGTGATCGGTGGGCCGGGCGCCTTCCTGGTGCCCGCCGTCAGCTTCGAAGCCTTCGCCGACGCCATTTTGAGCAAGCTGCTTCTGGAAATCTCCGGCCTTCCTCCCGGACACGGCGTGGGCGGACGCACAGGCGTCGCCAGCCGCTAGCCGGGTCGTTGCCAGATTGGCTCAACAAACATTACCTATGGAGTGCCGGTCATCCGGTTCGAAACCTGCGAGCGAGACCATGCCGATCAAGACGATCCTGCTGCACATGTCGAACGACGAGCGCCATTCCCAGCGGCTGGAGGCGGCTGCCATCCTCGCCAAGCGCTTCTCCGCCTTCGTCGAGGTGCTGTTCGTCGCCACGCCGGTGTCCATGCCCGCCGCGGTGACCGGACGCGCGGCCTCCTACGCCTACATCGCGGAGGCCACGGCCATTGCCCACGAGAAGGCCGAGCAGATCGAGCAGGAGGTGCGGCAGACGCTCAAGGACTGCTCCTACTCCTGGACGATCGAGGAGGGCGACCATGTGGAGCTGCTGGCCGCCCGCGCTGTCTACGCCGATCTGGCCGTGGTGACACAGAGCCACGACGACGAGCGCGGCGACCGGGTGGCACTCCAGGTGCCGGACCGGCTGCCGCTGACCAGCCCCTGCCCCACGTTGGTTCTGCCCTACGCCGCTCCGCTCGCCACGGCGATCGGGCGCCATGTGGTGGTGGCGTGGAAGAACACGCGGGAGGCAGGGCGCGCCGTGCGCAACGCCCTGCCGTTTCTGAAGGAGGCGGAGAGGGTCACCGTGGTCACCATCGACCCGCCGGGCCACAGGCTGGACAGCGGGCGCGACCTGATGATCTGGCTGGAGCGCCACGGCGTGCGCAGCCAGCATCAGGCGACCATCTTTCAGGGAGGCGACGTCGGGGACGTCCTGATCAGCTCTTGCCGCGAGTTGGGCGGCGATCTTCTGGTGATGGGGTCCTACGGCCATTCCCGCCTGCGCGAGATGGTCCTCGGCGGCGCCACCCGAACGGTTCTGGCGAATCTGGACGTGCCGGTGCTGATGTCCCACTGACGGGGAAACGCCGGGCGGCGACGGGCCGCCCGGCATCCGAGCTTTAGAGGAAGAACACCCAGGTCACCAGGACGAACAGCGGCACCAGGATGCCGAAGGACCACAGCATGTAGCCGAAGAAGCTCGGCATCGCCACGCCGCGCTCCTCCGCGATGGCCTTGACCATGAAGTTCGGCGCGTTGCCGATGTAGGTGTTGGCGCCCATGAACACCGCGCCCGCCGAAATGGCCGTCAGGGTCACGGCAAGGTCGGTCATCAACACCTGCGCGTCGCCGCCCGCGGTGTTGAAGAAGATCAGGTAGGTCGGTGCGTTGTCGAGGAAGCTGGACAGGATGCCCGCCGCCCAGAAATAGGCCGCCGGGACCGGCTGGCCGTCCTGGTTCACCGCGGCGATGATGGCGCCCAGCGCACCGTCCGTGCCCGCCCGCAGGATGGCGATGGCCGGGATGATGGTCAGGAAGATCGCCGCGAACAGCTTCGCCACCTCCAGGATCGGCCCCCAGGTGAAGGCGTTCAGGCGGCGGCTGCGCGCGCTGGTCAGCACCAGCGACAGACCGGTGATGCCGAGAAGCAGCAGGTTGCTCACCATCGTCTCCAGCGGCACGTGGATGTGGTAGATCTCCACCCCCACTCCCGGATGCCAGACGCCGCTCAGCAGCACCGCGCCGACGATGGCGACGAGGAGGAGCAGATTGACCGCCCCCTCGATGCGCACCGGCTCCCGCTCATGCACGCCCTCGATCAGCGGATGCTTGCCGGGGTCCTTGGTGTGCAGGTAGAGGTCGACCAGGAAGTAGATCGCCAGCAGGCAGCCCGCCACCAGCACCATCGGCCAGAACAGGTGCACGGTCGGCCAGAAGAAGCCGACCCCCTTCAGGAAACCGAGGAACAGCGGCGGATCGCCCAGCGGCGTCAGCGAGCCGCCGACGTTCGACACCAGGAAGATGAAGAAGACGACGGTGTGCACCTTGTGCCGCCGGTGCTCGTTGGCGCGGATCAGCGGCCGGATCAGCAGCATCGAGGCGCCGGTCGTTCCCATGAGGCTCGCCAGCAGCGTGCCCAGCCCCAGCCCCAGCGTGTTCGCCAGCGGCGTTCCCACCAGGGTGCCGCAGATCCGCACGCCGCCCGCCACTGTGAACAAGGCGGTCAGCAGCACGATGAAGGGAATGTATTCGAGAAGCAGGGTGTGCAGCAGTTCGTAGGTGGCGAGCCCCGCCCCGAAGGCCAGCGCGAAGGGCAGCAGGAAGGCAATGGCCCAGCCGGCGGCGACCTTGCCGAAATGATGGTGCCAGAAGGACGGCGCCAGCAGTGGCATCAGCGCGATGGACAGCAGAATCCCGACGAAAGGAATCACCCAGAAGACGTTCAGGTCGCGCCCGTCGAGATGTGGTGCGCCCGTTGCTTCCGCCGCCAGGGCCAACCCCGGCAGTGCGGCGGCGGCGAGGCCCGCCAGCACGGCCGTAGGGACGGCCAGGGAACGGGTGAGGCGATTTCGGGTCGGTCCGGGTCGGGTCGGTCGGGCGTCGATCATAACACGCATTCATCTGTAATATCAGTTACCGAAGTATGCGTCTCCGAAAGGGCTAAGCCAAGCCGGAACGCCCCTTCGGAATTTCCTTCCCCGCCGTGCGTGAATAACGTGACTCTAGCCGCAGGGCTTCAGTTCGAGGGGACTCGGCACCGGCCCGTCGATCCAGCCATGAAGCGGGCGGCAGGTCCCCTCCACGCACAGTTCGTGCTCCGGCGTGAAGGAGGAAGCGGCCAGGACCACCCGTTCCAACGGCGGCACCGCCGGCACCCAGACCCACCAGCCAGCGGCCAAGCGGGCGTCCGCGGGCGGCTCCATCCCGGCGCCGCCCCCCTTCACACGGGCTTCGGCCAGGACGAGACGTCCGTCCTCGATGCGCCATTCCTCCCGCCATTCGGTCTTCTCCACCGAATGGATCCAGGAGAGCGAGAAAGCGGACCCCGGCAGGGCGGCGAGAACCGCCCCGCCGAGCGCCGACAGGCATAACGCTGCACTCATGCCGGGGCGCTGCTCCGCCCCACGCGGCGCAGGCGATGGCGCTGCCACAGCAGGAAGGCCGCCGTCATGACGAATCCGGTTTCGTCGGTCACCGGAAGCGCCACGACGAACAGGAAGGCGGCCGCTGCCGCGAACACCCGCTCCGCCAGGTTGAGAGGCGTCCAGAAGAAGCCGATGGTCGCCGCCCCCCACAGCCCAATGGCGATCAGCGCCTTGAGCAGGACATAGGCCACGGCCAGCGGATCGTTGGTCTGGAGCATCAGCGCGGGGGAATAGACGGCCATGAAGGGCACGACATAGCCGGCCATGGCGATCCGCGTGGCTATCCAGCCGACCTGCATGTGTCCTGCCCGGCAGATCGACGAGGCCGCCAGCGCCGCCAGCGCCACCGGCGGTGTCAGGTCGGCCATGATGCCGAAGTAGAAGACGAACATGTGCGACACGATCAGCGGCACGCCCATCTGCAGCAGGGCCGGCGCCGCGATGGCCGCCGTGACGATGTAGTTGGCCGTCGTCGGCAGTCCGGTGCCCAGCAGGATGCAGGCCAGCATGGTGAGGATCAGCGCGACCAGCAGGTTGCCGCCGGAAAGCTGAACAATCGTTCCGGCGAAGCTGGAGGCCAGACCGGTCAGCGTCAGCATGCCGATCAGCACACCGACCAGCGCGCAGGCCACGCCCACGCCGACCGCGTTCTTGGCGCCGTCGGCAAGGCTGTTCACCAGCATGGCCAGCGTCTCCCGTCCGCCCTTGATGATCAGGCAGGGGATGATCAGCAGGCCGACGATGGCGAAGGCCAGATGCTCCGTCCGCCAACCCATCCGCCACAGCGCCGCCGCGACGAGGCCCAGCACGACCCAGAAGGCGACGCGCAAGGCCATCGGCCCGATGGAGCCGACGATCCTAGTGCCGAGGATCAGCGCGATGGTCGACGCGATGCCGATCACCCCCGCGAACAGCGGCGTGAAACCGGAGAACAGCAGGTAGACCAGCGCCGCCAGCGGCAGGATCAGGTACCAGCCCTCGATCAGCGCGCGCGACACGCTGGGGCACTGGTCCTTCGGCAAACCGACGAGGTTGCGCTTGCCGGCTTCCAGATGGACCATCCAGAAGGCGCTGCCGAAATAGAGAATCGCCGGGATCGCCGCGGCGATGGCGATGTCGCTGAACGGGACGCCGATGGTCTCGGCCATGATGAAGGCCGCGGCCCCCATGACCGGCGGCATGAGCTGGCCGCCCATGCTGGCCGTGGCCTCGACCGCTCCGGCGAAGGCCGGGCGGTAGCCGAAACGCATCATCAGGGGAATGGTGAACTGACCGGTGGTCAGCACGTTCGCCACGCCCGAGCCGTTGATCGTCCCCATGAAGCCGGAGGAGATGACCGCCACCTTCGCCGGCCCGCCCTTGGCATGGCCGACGAGGCCCAGCGACACGTCGTTGAACAGCTTGATCATGCCGGCGCGCTCCAGGAATGCGCCGAACAGGATGAACAGGAAGATGAAGGTCGACGAGACGAAGGTGGGGGTGCCGTAGATGCCCTCGGTCGACAGGAAAAGGTTGTCGATGACCTGGTCAATGTCATAGCCGCGGTGGGCCAGCCCGAAAGGCAGATGCCGCCCGAACAGCGCGTAGGGAATGAAGACGCCGCAGATGATCGGCAGCGCCCACCCCATGATGCGCCGGGCGGCCTCGAACACCAGGGCGACGGTGACGGCCCCGGCCACGAGGTCCGTCATGCTCGGATCGCCCGACCGCTGGATCAGGTCGACCTCGAACACATAGTGGTACAGACCCAGCGCGAAGGCGCCCAGGCCCAGCAGCCAATCGTACCAGGGCACGCTGCGCCGTTCCCCGTGCGAGCGAAAGCCGAACAGGGTGAAGGTCATCAGCAGCAGGAAGCCGACATGGACCGACCGGACGACCAGACTGGACAGCGGGTTGAACGCCGCCGTCCAGATCTGGAACACCGAGAAGGCCACCGCGATGGCGAAGACGGCCTTTCCGGCGACGCCTTCGAAGGCCACGACCGTGGAGGGATTCTCGCGGTCGATCGCTTGGCGGATCTTGCTGTCCGCCGCTTGAGGAGATGCGCTCATCGCACGGGATTCCCGGACCGACGCGACGCGCTTACATCAGGCCCTTTTCCTTGTAGAACTTCTCGGCGCCCGGATGCAGCGGCACCGGCGACTGGATGGCGGTCGCGTCCAGCTTGATCTGCTTGGCGGCGGCGTGGGCCGCGGCCATCGCGTCGAGATTCTCGAACATCGCCTTGGTCATCGCATAGACCGCGTCTTCCGACACGCCGGCGTGGGTGACCAGCAGGTTGCGCACCGCCGCGGTCGGCACCGGCTCGCCCTGGCCGCTGTAGCTGTTGGCCGGGATGGTCTCGGCGATGTAAGCCGGGTCGCCGACCTTCTGGATCACGTCCGCCGGGATCGACACGATGGTGATGTCCTGCGAGGTCGCCAGATCCTTGATCGCCGCCACGCCGAGGCCCGCGGAGATCAGCGTCGCGTCGAGCTGCCGGTTCTTGATCAGGTCCACCGATTCGGCGAAGGGCAGATACTCGGTCTTGGAGAAGTCCTTGTAGCCCAGCCCGGCGGCGGCGAAGATCGCGCGGGCGTTCAGCTCGGTGCCCGACTTCGGCGCGCCGACCGACACGCGCTTGCCCTTCAGGTCGGCCAGCGTCTTCACGCCGGAGTCCTTGCTGGCGACGATCTGGATGTAGTTGGGGTAGATCGCGGCGACGGTGCGCAGCTTGGTCAGCTTGGTCTTGAAGCCGGCCTCCTCGTCGCCCTTCCAGGCGCCGCTCAGCGAATCGCCGAGCGAGAAGGCGATCTCGCCGCGCTCCGACTGGAGGAGGTTCAGGTTCTCGACCGACGCCTTGGTCGCCTGGACCGTGACCTTGGCCCCCGGGATGGCCTTGCCGTAGATGCCCGACAGCGCGACGCCCAGCGGGTAATAGACGCCGCTGGTGCCGCCGGTCAGGACGGTGACGAACTGCTCGGCCTGGGCCGGCAGCGCGGTGAGCATGCAGACGCCGACCGCGGCCAGGAAACGCTTCATTCTACTTCCCTCCCAAAAGGCTGTCCGTCTCGGATCGTTCGTAAGACGCTTTGGTTTGCGTCGGATTGTTGGGTATCCTAACTTGCGGGCGGTGGGTCCGCCAGTCCGTAGGATCCGAAAGAAACGCGGCGGTTCGGCGCAATCCCTCTCCCTTCGGAGGAGGCCGAACGGCGTCTTGACCGGATAGGACGACGCCCCCCTATCCTTGTTCCGGTAGGTCCTGCGCCACACTTTATCCCGCAGAGTTGGAAGAACCGTCGAAAGAAGCGTCGCGAAGGTCGGGGCAACAGAACGTCACCAACAATGGGAGGACAGCGGATGCCGTGTACCGTTTCCATGACCGTCAACGGAAAGGCGGTCTCGCGCGAGGTGGAGGAGCGGACCCTGCTGGTCACCTTCCTCCGTGACCAGCTCGGCCTGACCGGCACCCATGTCGGTTGCGACACCAGCCAGTGCGGCGCCTGCGTCGTCCATATCGACGGGCGGTCGGTGAAGTCCTGCACCATGCTGGCCGCGCAGGCGGACGGCGCCGCGGTCACCACCATCGAGGGGCTGGCGGCGGCGGACGGCACGCTGCACCCGATGCAGGCGGCCTTCCGCGAGCATCACGGCCTGCAATGCGGCTTCTGCACGCCGGGCATGGTGATGAGCGCCGTCGATCTGGTGACGGCCAACCCCTCCCCCAGCGAGCACGAGGTCCGCGAAGGGCTGGAGGGCAACATCTGTCGCTGCACCGGCTACCACAACATCGTCAAGGCGGTGATGGCCGGGGCGGAGGCGATGCAGGGCGGCACGATGAAGGCCGCCGCCGAATAACAACGGGCAAAGGCTCTCATGGGAGGAACACGAAGATGGCGAACCCCACCGGCATCGGCGCTTCCGTGCGCCGGCGCGAGGACGCGCGCTTCCTGACCGGGCGCGGCACCTACACCGACGACATCAACCGGCCCGGACAGACCCACGCGGTCTTCGTCCGGTCCCCCTACGCCCACGCCCGCATCACCGGGATCGACGCGGCCGAGGCCATGCAGGCCCCCGGCGTGATCGCCGTACTGACCGGCGCCGACATGGAGGCCGACAAGGTCGGCAGCCTGCCTTGCGGCTGGCAGATCCACTCCAAGGACGGCTCCCCGATGAAGGAGCCGCCGCACTTCCCGATCGCCCGCGACCGCGCGCGCTACGTCGGCGACGCCGTCGCCGTGGTGATCGCCGAGACGCGCGAGCAGGCGAAGGACGCCGCCGAGCTGGTGATGGTCGATTACGAAGAGCTGCCGGCGGCGGTGACCTCGCTGAAGGCGCTGGAGGGCGGCGCGCCGCTGGTGCACGACGACGTCGGCGGCAACCTGTGCTTCGACTGGCATCTGGGTGACGCGGCGGCGGTGGACGCGGCCTTCGCGCAGGCGGCCCATGTCGCAAAGCTCGACCTGATCAACCAGCGCCTCATCCCCAACGCGATGGAGCCGCGGGCGGCGCTCGGCGAGTATGACCGGGCGACCGGCGAGCACACGCTGACCACCACCAGCCAGAATCCGCACGTCATCCGCCTGCTGATGGGCGCCTTCGTTCTGGGCATCCCGGAGCACAAGCTGCGCGTCGTCGCCCCCGACGTTGGCGGCGGCTTCGGCTCCAAGATCTTCCATTACGGGGAGGAGGCCGTCGTCACCTGGGCGGCGAAGAAGGTCGGGCGCCCGGTGAAATGGACCGCCGAACGCTCCGAGAGCTTCCTGACCGACGCCCACGGCCGCGACCATGTCAGCCACGCCGAGCTGGCGATGGACAAGGACGGCAATTTCCTGGCGCTGCGCGTCGCGACCATCGCCAACATGGGCGCCTACCTGTCCACCTTCGCACCGTCGATCCCGACCTACCTCTACGCCACGCTGCTGGCCGGCCAGTACAAGACCCCGGCGATCTACGCCGAGGTGAAGGCGGTCTTCACCAACACCGTGCCGGTGGACGCCTACCGCGGCGCCGGGCGGCCGGAGGCCTGCTACCTGATCGAACGGCTGGTCGAGGTCGCCGCCGCCGAGACCGGCATCGACAAGGCGGAGCTGCGCCGCCGCAACTTCGTGCCGGCCAGCGCCATGCCGTACCAGACGCCGGTGGCGCTGCAGTACGACACCGGCGACTTCGCCAAGAACCTCGACATCGCCCTGCCGCTGGTCGATTACGACGGCTTCGCAGCGCGCAAGGCCGAGTCCGCCCGGCGCGGCAAGCTGCGCGGCATCGGCTTCGCCACTTACATCGAGGCCTGCGGCATCGCCCCCAGCAACATCGCCGGGGCCCTCGGCGCGCGGGCCGGGCTCTACGAATCGGCGGAGGTGCGCTTCCATCCCACCGGCTCGGTGACGGTCTTCACCGGCTCCCACAGCCATGGGCAGGGGCACGAGACGACCTTCGCGCAGCTCGTCTCCGAACGCTTTGGCGTGCCCATCGAGAATGTGGAGATCGTCCACGGCGACACCAGCAAGATCCCCTTCGGCATGGGCACTTACGGCTCCCGGTCCCTGGCGGTCGGCGGGTCAGCCATCGTCAAGGCGATGGACAAGGTGGAGCGCAAGGCCAAGAAGATCGCCGCCCACATGCTGGAGGCCGCCGAGGCCGACATTGAGGCCAAGGACGGGCGTTTCGTCGTGGCGGGCACCGACAAGGCCCTGACCATCGGCGACATCGCCCTGCAAGCCTACGTTCCGCACAATTTCCCGCTCGACGAGTTGGAGCCGGGGCTGGACGAGCAGGCCTTCTACGACCCGAAGAACTTCACCTACCCCAACGGCTGCCACGTCTGCGAGGTCGAGATCGACCCCGACACCGGCGTGGTGCAGGTGGTCAGCTTCGCCGCCGTGGACGATTTCGGGCGGGTCATCAACCCGCTGATCGTCGAGGGTCAGGTGCATGGCGGGCTGGTCCAGGGCATCGGACAGGCGCTCTACGAGAACTGCGTCTATGACGAGGAATCCGGTCAGCTCATCACCGGCTCCTACATGGACTATTGCATGCCGCGGGCGGACGACGTGCCGTCCTTCACGGTGCGCTACCACGAGGACCAGCCCTGCACCCACAACCCGCTGGGCGTGAAGGGCTGCGGCGAGGCCGGGACCATCGGCGCCTCGGCCGCCGTGATGAACGCGGTGGTGCACGCCCTGTCCGAGTACGGCGTCACCCATCTCGACATGCCGGCGACCCCCGAGCGGGTCTGGCAGGCGATCCGGCGCCACACCCCCGCCCAGGCGGCCGAGTAAGAGGGAGGAGACATCATGTACGCCTTCACCTATCACCGCCCCAAGAGCGTCGCCGACGCCGTCGCCCTGCTCGGCCAGTTCGAAGACCCGAAGCTGCTGGGCGGCGGGCAGACGCTCCTGCCGACGCTCAAGCAGCGCCTCGCCCGTCCAAGCGACCTGATCGACCTCGGCCAGATTCCGGAGCTTCAGGGCATCCGGGAGGAGGCCGGCGGCCTGACCGTCGGCGCCTTCACCCGCCACGCGGATGTCGCCCATTCCGAGACGGTGCAACGCGTCATCCCGGCGCTGTCCAGCCTCGCCGAGGGCATCGGCGACCGGCAGGTGCGCAACATGGGCACGCTCGGCGGCTCGATCTGCAACGCCGACCCCTCGGCCGACTATCCCGCCGCGGTCGTCGCTCTGAAGGCCACGGTGCGGACCGACCGGCGGGAGATCGCCGGCGACGACTTCTTCACCGGCATGTTCGAGACGGCGCTGGAGCCCGGCGAGATCGTCACCGCCGTGCATTTCCAGAAGCCCGACAAGGCCGCCTACGCCAAGTTCCGCAACCCGGCCAGCCGTTACGCCATCGTCGGCGTGTTCGTGGCCGTGTTCGGGAGCGAGGTGCGGGTGGCGGTGACCGGCGCCGGCCCGTCCGTCTTCCGGGCGGACGACATGGAGGCGGCGCTGGCTCAGGACTTCCGCGCCGACGCCCTGAACGGCGCGTCGGTGTCGGCGGACGGGCTGAACGCCGACATCCACGCCAGCGCCGACTACCGCGCCCATCTGGTGCGGGTGATGGCAAGGCGCGCGGTGGAGGCGTGTGGGTGAGGACAAGCACCTTCGAAGTTCCCTCTCCCCTCTGGGGAGAGGGTTAGGGTGAGGGGGTTGCGCTTTTGCCGAACGTACACCGCCATGTACATCCCCCTCACCGGCCCTCCGGGCCACCCTCTCCCCAGAGGGGAGAGGGCTACCGCACCCCGTAAGGCATCCGTTCCACCATGCCCAACACCCTCCCCGCCTCCGTCGACGCCACACTGGACCTGCTGCGGCGGGGGAACTACGTCGCCGACCGCTCGCTGGCGACGGCGCTGTACCTCGCGCTGAAGCTGCGGCGTCCGCTGTTCCTGGAGGGTGAGGCCGGGGTCGGCAAGACCGAGATCGCCAAGGTGCTGTCCGCCACGCTGGGCCGGCGCCTGCTGCGGCTGCAATGCTACGAGGGGCTGGACGTCGCCGCGGCGGTCTATGAGTGGAACTACGCCCGGCAGATGATGGAAATCCGGCTGGCCGAGGCGTCGGGCGACCGCGACCGGGACGCGCTCGCCGCCGACCTGTTCTCCGAACGCTTCCTGATCAAGCGCCCGCTGCTCCAGGCGCTGGAACCCGACTTGGCCGGTCCTCCCGTCCTGCTGATCGACGAGTTGGACCGGACCGACGAGCCGTTCGAAGCCTATCTCCTCGAGATCCTCTCCGACTTCCAGGTCTCGATTCCGGAGTTCGGCACGGTCACAGCGCCGGAGCCGCCCATCGTCATCCTGACCTCCAACCGCACCCGCGAGATTCACGACGCGCTGAAGCGGCGCTGTTTCTACCACTGGGTCGACTACCCCAACGCCGAGCGTGAGCGCGCCATCCTTGCCGTGAAGGCACCGGAGGCCGACGCGCGGCTGGCCGCCCAGGTGGTCGGCGTCGTGCAGAGCCTGCGCGGCATGGACCTCTACAAGGCGCCGGGCGTGGCGGAGACTCTCGACTGGGCGCAGGCGCTGGTGGAGCTGAACCAGCTGGAGTTGGAACCGTCGGTCATCAACGACACGCTGGGCACGCTGCTGAAGTACCAGGACGACATCGCCCGCATCCAGGGCAGCGAGGCCGCGCGCATCCTGGCCCAGGTCAAGACGGAACTCGCCGCCAGCACGGCACGGTAAAAGACGATGCAAGGCGGCCTCGCCATCAACCTGATGCATTTCGCCCGCGCGCTGCGGGCGGCAGGGCTGCCGGTCGGGCCGGGCAAGCTGCTCCAGGCCGTCGAGGCGGTGGAGGCGGTGGGGATCGGCAACCGGGCGGACTTCTACTGGGCGCTGCACGCCGTTTTCGTGAATCGTCGCGACCAGCGTGAGGTCTTCGATCAGGCCTTCCACGTCTTCTGGCGCAACCCGGACATCCTGAAGCGGATGATGGGGCTGATGCTGCCGACCATCCGCACGGAGTCGCCGGACGCCCAGGACCCGCTGTCCCGCCGCGTCGCCGACGCGCTGCGTGGCACCACGCCGGAGGCCGAGGGGCCGGAAAAATCGGAAATCGAGGTGGACGCCGCCTTCACCGTTTCGGCCCAGGAGCGGTTGCAGGAGAAGGATTTCGAGAAAATGTCCGCGGCGGAGATGGCCGAGGCCAAGCGGATGCTCGCCCGCATCGCCCTGCCGGTGGCCGAGGTGACGACCCGCCGCCACCGTCCCGACCCGCGGGGGCCGCGCGTGGACCCGCGGGCGACGCTGCGGCGGATGCTGCGCTCCGGCGGCGATCTCGCCGATCTGGCGCGGCGCAGCCGCCGCACGCGCCCGCCGCCGCTGGTCGTGCTGTGCGACATCTCCGGCTCCATGACGCGCTACTCGCGGATGCTGCTGCATTTCATGCACGCGGTCAGCAACGACCGCGACCGGGTGCACAGCTTCGTCTTCGGCACCCGCCTGACCAACATCACCCGCCATCTGCGGCACAAGGACGTGGACGTGGCGCTGGACGCCGTGTCGGCGGCGGTGGCGGACTGGTCGGGGGGAACGCGCATTGGCGCGGCTCTGCACGCCTTCAACCGGACCTGGGCGCGCCGGGTCCTTGGCCAGGGGGCGGTGGTTCTGCTCATCACCGACGGGCTGGACCGCGATGCCGGCGAGGGGCTTGCGGCCGAGGCCGAACGGCTGCACAAGAGCTGCCGCCGTCTGGTCTGGCTGAACCCGCTCTTGCGGTGGGAGGGGTTCGCACCAAGATCCAGCGGTATCCGGGCCTTGTTGCCGCATGTGGACGACTTCCGCCCGGTCCACAACCTGAACAGTCTGGCCGGGCTCGCCGACGCGTTGAACCGCGACGGGCCGCGACGGGCCGAAAGCCTGCGCAAGTGGCTGAAGGAGGCCGCATGAAGGACGATATTCTGGAGCAGGCCGCGGGCTGGCGCGCGGAGGGCCGCAAGGTGGCCCTGGCCACCGTGGTCGCCACCTGGGGCTCATCCCCCCGCCCGGTGGGCAGCCAGATGGCGGTGGACGACGCCGGTTCGATGATCGGCTCCGTCTCCGGCGGCTGCATCGAGGGGGCCGTGGTGCACGAGGCGCGCAAGACCATGGAGGACGGCGAGCCCCGGATGATCTCCTTCGGGGTCAGCAACGAAATGGCTTGGGAGGTCGGGCTGGCCTGCGGCGGCCGGGTGCAGGTCTATGTCGAGGCTGTGGAATGAAGCGCGACATCACCGAACGGCTGCTGGCCGCCCGCAAGGCCGGGCGTCCCGTGGCCCTGGTCACCGACCTCGGCACCGGCCTTCAGACGCTGGTTTACGAGGACGCCGTCCACGGCGGCTTCGGGCTGGAAGACGACCTTTTGGAGGAGGTGCGGGAAAGGCTGCGCCAGGATCGTTCCGGCCTCATCAGCGATCAGGAGGACGAGGAGGACGGCGTCCAGCTGTTCGTCCAGACCCACAACCCGCCGCTGCGCCTGCTGGTGGTCGGCGCCGTGCACATCGCCCAGGCGCTGGCCCCCCTCGCCGCGCTGACCGGCTACGCCGTCACGGTGATCGACCCGCGCGGCTCCTTCGCCACGGAATCGCGCTTCCCCGGCGTTTCCCTGCACGACGCATGGCCGGACGAGGCGCTGTCCGCCTTGACGATCGACAACCGCACCGCCGTGGTGACCCTGACCCACGACCCCAAGCTGGACGACCCGGCCCTGCTGGTGGCCCTGCGCTCGCCGGCCTTCTACGTCGGCTCGCTCGGCAGCAAGCGCACCCACGCCAAGCGGCTGGAGCGGCTGAAGGAACAGGGCGTGACCGACGCGGAGCTGGCGCGCATCCACGCCCCGGTCGGGCTGGACATCGGCGCCGTGACCCCGGCGGAAATCGCCCTGTCGGTCATGGCCCAGATCACCGCCGTGCGGCGCAAGGCCGACGCGGCCTGACAGGAGTTCATCGCCATGTTTTTCGGCCCGCTGCCCCTGCGGGAGTTGGAGGGCGCCATCCTGGCGCATTCGGTCCGCCGCGGCTCCGTCAGCTTCAAGAAGGGCCGCGTCCTCAGCGCCGAGGACGTGACGGCGCTGCGCGACGCCGGCCTCACCACGGTGACCGTCGCCAAGCCCGGTCCTGACGACGTGGGCGAGGACGCCGCCGCCGCCCGCATCGCCGCCGCCCTGAAGGGGCAGGAGATCACCGTCGGCGCCGCCTTCACCGGCCGCGTCAACCTGTTCGCCGAATCGCGCGGCCTGTTCGTACCGGATGTCGAACGGATCAACGCGCTGAACCTCATCGACGAAAGCGTAACGGTCGCCACCCTGCCCGCCTTCGCGTCGGTCGAGCCCGGCCAGATGGTCGCCACGGTCAAGATCATCCCCTTCGCCGCCCCCCGCGGCGCGGTGGAGGGGGCGGAGGTCGAGGCGTCCGCCGGGATGCCGGCGCTGCGCGTCGCCCCCTTCAGACCGCTGACCGCCGCTCTGATCCAGACCCGCCTGCCCGGCGTGAAGGACAGCGTCCTCGACAAGACCGTAAGCGTGACGCGGCAGCGTCTGGAGGCGATGGGCGGGCGGCTGGTCCGCGATTCGCGCTGCTACCACGGCGAGGCGGCGCTCGCCGACGCCATCGCGGCGGCGGGGCGTGTCGATCTGCTGCTGATCGCCGGGGCCTCGGCCATCACCGACCGGCGCGACGTGTTGCCGGCGGGCATCGAGCGGGCGGGCGGCGTGATCGAGCATTTCGGGATGCCCGTCGATCCCGGCAACCTGCTGCTGATCGCCCACATCGGCGAAACGCCGGTGCTCGGCCTGCCCGGCTGCGCGCGGTCGCCCAAGCTGAACGGCTTCGATTGGGTGCTCCAGCGCATCGCCGCGGGCATTCCGGTGACGCGGGCCGACGTCATGCGCATGGGTGTGGGTGGCCTGCTGGCCGAGATCCCCAGCCGGCCCCTGCCCCGCGCCGGCGCCGTCGCGGTTGAGCCGCCGCGGGCGCCGCGCATCGCCGCGCTGGTTCTGGCCGCCGGGCGGTCGAGCCGGATGGGCGGCAGCAACAAGCTGCTCGCCGATGTCGGCGGGGAGCCGCTGGTCGTCCGCACGGTCGAATCGGTGCTGGCCTCGCAGTCCAAGCCGGTGGTGGTGGTGACCGGCCACATGGCGGAGGCGGTGTCCGCGCCGCTGGCCGGGCGTCCGCTGACCATCGTCCACAACCCGTCCTTCGCCGACGGGCTCAGCGCCTCGCTGCGCGCCGGGCTGGCCGCCCTGCCGGCGGATGTCGACGGTGTGGTGGTGTGCCTCGGCGACATGCCGCGCGTCACGCCACAGGCCATCGACCGGCTGATCGCCGCCTACAACCCGCTGGAAGGCCGGACCGTCTGCGTCCCGACCGTCCATGGCAAGCGCGGCAATCCCGTCCTGTGGGACCGCAGCTTCTTCGCGGAGATGGCGAAACTGAGTGGCGATGCCGGGGCCAAGGCCCTGCTGGCCACCCACGCCGATCAGGTGGTCGAGGTGCCGGTGGAGGACGGCGGCATCCTCTACGACGTGGACACGCCGGAACTGCTGGCGGAGCTTCGCCGGTAAAGGTCAGGCCGCCCGTTCGATCACCAGATCCAACCAGCGACGGGAGATCGTCCGGGCGACCGTCTCGGCGGCGGGCAGGTGCCGCTCCAGCGCGGCGTCCAGCCCGTCGAGGACGGCCCGGTTGCGCTCCCGCGAGTCGACTCCGAACTTCTCCGCCCAGCCGCGGACGATGGCGGCGTCGGCCTCCGGGTGGAACTGGAAGGCGTAGAGGTTGCGACCGAGCCGGAAGGCCTGACGCATGCAGGCGTCGCTCCAGGCCAGCGGAACGGCGCCCTCGGGAAACTCGAAGGTGTCGTAGTGCCACTGCACCATGTGCAGCTCCGGCGCCAGCCCGCCGAGCAGCGCATCGTCCGAAGCGGCGTTGAACAGCCGGACCGCGCCCACGCCGATCTCCGCCACCGAATGGCGGTAGACACGGGCGCCGAAGGCGCGGGCGGCCAACTGCGCGCCCAGGCAAATGCCCATCACCGGGCGCTCCTCCGCCGCGAAGGCGCGGATCAGCTCCATGACCTGCGGAAAGTGCGGCCCTTGCCCGTCGTTCCAGGCGTCCTGCGGTCCGCCGAGAACCAGCAGCCCGTGATAGCCTTCCGGTGTGGCGGGGAGCGCTTCCCCTTCGTCCGCGGCGATGGTGACCAGGGTCGCGCCGTGTTCGGCCAGCGCGTCTCCGACAAGTCCGGCAGGGGCGTTTCGGTTGTTCTGAACGACCAGGATGCGCATGGAGGGACCACGTCGGTGAAAGCGGATGCCCCGTTCATGAGCGGCGGAGGCGGCGAAATCAAGCGGTGCAAGGCGGCTATGCGCCGCGCCGCGGGACGGCGTACAGTGCCAGGACACGAAGGAAGCCTTTCAACTTCCCCAGGGAGACGAGATCGATGCTGACCCGGATTCGCACGCTGGCGGGGGCCGCCGCCCTTGCCGGCACCCTGCTTTTCCCCGCGTCCCTGCTTTTCCCGACATCGGCCGCCGCGCAGAACGGCACCGTAACCTTCCTGCACTTCAACGACATCTACGAGATTTCGCCGGTGAAGGGGCGCGGCGGCTTCGCCCCCTTGATGACGGTGCTGAAGGCGGAGCGGGAGCGCAGCGCCGGCGCGCTGACGACGGTCGGCGGCGATTTCCTGTCGCCCTCCCTGCTCTCCGGAACGACGCGGGGCGCGCAGATGCCCGCGCTGTTCAACGCCATGGGCGTGGACGTCGTCGGCTTCGGGAATCACGAGTTCGACTTCGGCACGGAGGTGCTGAAGGCCCGCATCGCCGAATCGACATTCCCCTGGGTCGGCACCAACATCGCCGGGCCGGACGGCCAGCCGTTTCCCGGTTCGGTCGCCACCTGGACGAAGACGGTCGGCGACGTCAAGGTGGGCTTCCTCGGCGTCCTGACCCCGGAGACCGCGCATCTGTCCAGCGGCGGGGCCGAGGCCACCTTCACCAACGTGCAGGCCGCCGCGGCCCTGGCGGTGAAGGCGCTGCGCGATGAGGGGGCGAACGTCGTCGTCGCGCTGACCCACCAGACCATCACGGAGGACCGTGATCTGGCCGTCAAGGTGAAAGGCATCGACCTCGTGCTGGGCGGCCACGACCACGACCCGATCAGCGTCTACGAGGGCTCGACCCTGATCCTGAAGGCCGGGGCGGACGGCCACTATCTCGGCGTCATCGATCTGGCCGTCAGCACCAAACCCACCGACACGAAAGCCACCGAAAAGGGGCCGGCGACCACCGTCGCTCCCGCCGGCTGGCGCTTCGTCAGCACCGCCGGGGTGGCCGCGGACGCGAAGGTCGGGGCGCTGGTCAAGCGCTACACCGACCAACTCGACGCCACGCTGGCCGGGGTGATCGGGCGGACGGAAACCGACCTGGACAGCCGCAAGGACGTCGTCCGCTCGCAGGAGACGACGATGGGCAACCTGATCGCAGACGCGCTGCGCGACGGGCTGAAGGCCGACATCGCCATCACCAACGGCGGCGGCATCCGCGCCGACACGCTGCATCCGGCGGGCAGTTCGCTGACCCGCAAGGACATCTTCGCGGAGATGCCCTTCGGCAACGTCGCCGTGCTGACGCTGCTGTCCGGCGCCGATATTCTGGCCGCGTTGGAGCATGGCGTGTCGAAGGTGGAGGACAAGGCCGGGCGCTTCCCCCAGGTGTCGGGCCTGACCTTCACCTATGACCCGAAGCTGCCGTCCGGCACCCGTGTGACCGGCGTGACGGTGGGCGGCCAGCCGCTCGACCCTGCCAGGACCTACCGCGTGGCGACCAACGACTACATGCTGAAGGGCGGCGACGGCTACGCCGCGCTGACCCGCGGCCGGACGGTGGTGGACGCTTCCGGCGCCGTGCTGATGGCGACGATGGTCATGGATTACGTGGAGGCGAAGAAGACGGTCGCCCCGAAAATCGAAGGCCGCATCGTCGCGAAGTGACTGGAGCGCGCGCGCAAAAAAGAACGCCCCTGGACCGGCTGGTCCGGGGGCGCAAGGCCAGGATGGATCGTTGGTGAAGCGTCAGGCGCTGCGGCGAACGTGGCGCGCGGCCCCTTCGGCCCGCGCGTTCAGCCGCCGCACCGCGTCGTTCGCGGTTTTCGCCGACAGCTCCGACACCTTGACGCTGCGGTTCAGCAGAAGTTCCATCTCGTCTTTGACCATGCTGCTCTGCGCGGCGTAGAGGTCCTGGACGGACCGGCTGCGCATCATCGCGTTGATGCCTTCCGCGTTGCGGGCCATGGCCTCCTGGGCGAAGCCCATCCATTCGCGCATGATGGACTGCATCCCGTCCATCAGCACGGACCCGCACTGCGTCATGACGTCCATGTTCTCGCGGGCTTGCTGGGCGACCTCGCCCTGGGCTTGTGCGGACAGGCCCATCATGCGGTTGAGTTGATCGGAGGTCTGGCCGGCGACCTGGCCGGCAACCTGGGTCGCCTTTCCCATCATGTCACTGGCCGTATCGGCGCCGCGCTGGGTCGTCTCCGCGGCGGTTTCCGCCATGCGGCGGGTGGTGTCCTCGGCAACATTCCGGCCTTTGGCGGCGGTGTCGCGCGCGATGGTCTGCGCGTCCTTCTCTGAAGCCATCTGCCTTGCTCCTGGTTTCGTTCCGTCCGAATCGGACGCTCCCCCCAATTTTTCTTGGGTGCCGCGATTTTTGTGCAGTGCGACACAAACATCCATATACCATGGTGGCGAATAATAGTTCCACAACTCTAAAAACTAACCTTACCTACTTTTTTGCGGATACAGAGAAGTCTCCGCCGGGATTTATTGGAGAGAGTTTCGTATCAAATTTCATGAAGTGTTTTAATTGATCCAAAAGAAAATCACCAAGCCGCGCCGTAAGAGAGATGCGGATGGCCGGCGCACACCCCAAATTCTGAGGTAAGACACCCTGAGCCGGCGCGCTGCCCGTCCTGGTCCGGCACCGGCCACCCGCGGAGGATGCCCATGCTCATCGGCGTGCCGACGGAAATCAAAAACCACGAATACCGCGTCGGGCTGACCCCGGCCTCGGTCCGTGAACTGACGCATCATGGGCACAGCGTGCTCGTGCAGGCGGGAGCCGGAGCCGCCATCGGGCTGGACGACGAGCACTATGAAGCCGTCGGGGCGAAAATCGTACCAGACGCCGCAACCGTCTTCGCCCGTGCGGACATGGTGGTGAAGGTGAAGGAGCCCCAGCCGCAGGAATGCGCGATGCTGCGCCGGGGTCAGATCCTGTTCACCTATCTGCACCTCGCCCCCGATCCGAAGCAGACCAAGCTGTTGCTGGATTCCGGAGCCGTCGCCATCGCCTACGAGACGGTGACCGATCCCCGCGGCGGCCTGCCGCTCCTGGCGCCGATGAGCGAGGTGGCGGGCCGCATGTCGGTGCAGGCCGGCGCCCATTGCCTGGAGAAGGCGCAGGGCGGGCGCGGCGTCCTGCTCGGCGGGGTGCCCGGGGTTCCGGCGGCCAAGGTGGTGGTGCTGGGCGGCGGCGTGGTCGGCACCAACGCCGCCCGCATGGCCATGGGGCTGGAGGCGAAGGTGGTCGTCATCGACAAATCCTTGCCCCGGCTGAAAGAGCTGGACCTGCAATTCGGCGCCAAGCTCCAAACGCTCTATTCGACCGTCGACACGATCGAGGAGCATGTGCTCGACGCAGACCTCGTCATCGGCGCGGTTCTCGTGCCGGGGGCGGAGGCGCCGAAGCTGGTCACCAGGGCGATGGTGGAGCGGATGCGGCGGGGCGCCGTGGTGGTGGACGTCGCCATCGATCAGGGCGGCTGCTTCGAAACGTCGCACCCCACCACCCACGCCGAGCCGACCTATCTGGTGGACGGGGTGGTCCATTACTGCGTCGCCAACATGCCGGGGGCGGTCGCGCGCACCTCGACCTTCGCGCTGAACAACGCCACCCTGCCCTTCACGCTGGCGCTGGCCGACCAGGGTTACCGCGCGGCGCTGGCTCGCGACCCGCATCTGCGGGCCGGCCTGAACATCCACGCCGGGGCGGTCACCTGCAAGGCGGTGGCCGATGCGCAAGGGCTGGATTACCAGCCGTCGGAAGAGGCGTTAGGGCTGTAAATTCTGTTCCCGGAGGGTGGCGACGCCATCGCCCCCTTCCGCAACCGGCGTTCAGGCCGACCGCAGCCGCGAGAATCGGAAATCGCAGTGGCTGGCCCCGCCGGCCAGGGTTTGCGTTCGTTCCAAGTGAATGCCGCGTGTCGCGTAAGCGTCGAAATCAAGGCCGCAGATGTTCGGCAAAAGGTCCTTGTCGCCATGACGGGCCGCGAATTTGCAGAAACCGCAGGCTTTGTAGTTGATGCCGAACGTGAAATCATCCCCCGGTCCCGGCTCGACGAAGTCGTAGACGAAATCCTCGGGAAACTGCTCCTGACGACTTTTCTCCGCCTGCTCGTGTAGAAACGCCTGATTCTCCGGTGACAGGAACTGTTCGCCCGCGGCGAGCCGTTCCGCTTCGGGCACGGTGAGCAGCTGGGCCTTGTAGGTTTCCCGCTCGATGTCGCCGATCACGAGCAGCGACACGCCGTGCCGCCGGAGCACCCGGCTGATGGCCATGAAACCAAGGAGACGCATGAAGAAATCGCTCATGCGACTGTCCGCGCCCCCGACATAGGGCATTTGCGTGAGCACGATGTCGAACTCGTCCATCACCTCCCGCTTGATCCCATCAATGCTGGATGGATGAACGTGCTCGCCCAACATCGCTTCGGCAAGATCGAGGCGATGGCGCATGGCGGCCTCCATCGCGCCGCGGTGATCCTCGTAAAATGGATGGACCGTCTCAGCCATTGGGTGCTCCAAAATGAATAACTGCAATCATCTCCTGGCTCATGGGCGTTTTCCGCCGAAGCGGGCAGCGATCTCTCCGACGATTCCGCGCCTGAATAGCAGCACACAGGCGACAAAGATCACGCCGATCACCACTGGCACCGGCAGGTTGCTCGCTGCCAGATAATTCTCCAGTGCCACCACCAGCGCCGCCCCGACCACTGGCCCGAACAGCGTTCCGATGCCGCCCAGCAGGGTCATCAGCACCACCGCGCCGGACATCTGCCACTGCACGTCGGTCAGAGTGGCGAGCTGGAAGACGATGGCCTTGGTGCCCCCGGCCAGACCGGCCAGCGCGGCGGACAGGACGAAGGCCATCAGTTTGTAATGGTCGGCGCGGTAGCCGAGCGACACGGCGCGCGGCTCGTTCTCGCGGATCGCCTTCAGGACCTGCCCGAAGGGCGAATGCACGGTGCGCCAGACCACCGCGAAGCCGAACAGGAACACCGACAGCACGGTGTAGTACATCGCCATCGGCTGGCTGAGGTCGATCACTCCGAACAGATGCCCGCGCGGCACCGCCTGGATGCCGTCCTCACCGCCGGTGAACTTGAGCTGCAAGGCCATGAAAAAGACCATCTGCGACAGGGCCAGCGTGATCATGGCGAAGTAGATGCCCTGCCGCCGGATCGCCAGCGCCCCGAAGGCCAGTCCGAGCGTCGCGGAGAAGGCCGTTCCCAGCAGGATGCCGAGTTCCGGCGGAAGCCCCCAGACCTTCACCGTGTGGGCGGTGATGTAGGCCGCTCCGCCGAAGAAGGCGGCGTGGCCGAAGCTCAAGAGGCCAGCGAAGCCGATCAGCAGGTTGAAGGCGCAGGCGAACAGCGCGAAGCACAGCACCTTCATCACGAAGACAGGGTACAGCACGTAGGGCGCGGCGATCAGGACCAGCAGCAGCACGGCCAGGGCCAGCAGACCCGGCATGGCCGGTCGTCCGGTGGCGGGAGCCGCGGTGTCGCGGCGGACGGCGTGGATCTCGGTCGCCATGGGTCACCTCTCCCGCCCGAACAGGCCGGCGGGCTTGATCAGCAGCACCACGGCCATGATGACGAAGACGACGATGTTGGACGCCTCCGGATAGAACACCTTCGTCAGGCCTTCCAACAGCCCGAGACCGTATCCGGTCAGCACCGCCCCCAGAATCGACCCCATGCCGCCGATGACCACCACGGCGAAGACGACGATGATGAGGTTGGAGCCCATCAGCGGCGACACCTGATAGATCGGCGCCGCCAGCACGCCGGCCAGCCCGGCCAGCGCCACGCCGAACCCGTAGGTCGCCGTGATCATCAGCGGCACATTGATGCCGAAGGCCTGGACCAGAACCGGGTTCTCGGTGGCGGCGCGCAGGTAGGCGCCGAGTTTCGTCCGCTCGATGGCGTACCAGGTGGCGAGACAGACGACCAGCGAGGCGACGACGACCCAGCCGCGGTAGTTGGGCAGGAACATGAAGCCCAGATTCTGCCCGCCGCGCAGCAGGTCGGGAATGGGATAGGGTTGGCCCGACACGCCGTAGAAGTGGCGGAAAATCCCCTCGACGATCAGCGCGAGGCCGAAGGTCAGCAGCAGGCCGTAGAGATGGTCGAGCTTATAGAGGCGGCTGAGCAGCGTCTTTTCCAAAAGCACGCCGAAGGCGCCGACCACCAGCGGCGCCAGCAGCAGCGCCCACCAGTAGCCGATCCCCGCCGTGGTCAGCAGCAGCCACGCCACGAAGGCCCCCAGCATGTAGAGCGCGCCGTGGGCGAAGTTGATGACGTTCAGCATGCCGAAGATGACCGCCAGCCCGAGGCTGAGCAGCGCGTAGAAGGACCCGTTGATCAGCCCCAGCAGAAGCTGCCCGAACAGCGCCTGGGGCGGGATGCCGAAGATGGTGGACATGTGTGGTTCGCCTCCGGCCGTTCTCCGACCGTTTTGCGCGGCGTGTGATCGCCCCGGCCCCCGGCCCCCGGCCCCGCGCGATGGCGGGAAACCGGGCGCCGGGGCGGGCGGGGATCAGCCTGGCAGCTTGCAGCCGCTTTCCGCCAGGGTGGCGAAGGCTTCGTCGCCGGGGATGGTGCGGATGATCTCGTAATAATCCCACGGCCCCTTGGACTCGCTGGGCTTCTTCACGCGGGCCAGATACATGTCGTGGACCATGCGCCCGTTCGGCAGGATCTTGCCGTTCTTGGCGAACATGTCGTTGACCGGCATCTCCTTCATCTTGGCGGCGACGGTCGGCCCGTCGTCGGTCCCCGCCGCCTCGATGGCCTTCAGGTAATGCTTCACCGAGGAGTAGCTGCCGGCCTGCACCATGGTCGGCATCTTGCCGGTCTTCGCCTTGTACTTCTCCGACCAGGCGCGCTTCTCGTCGTCCATGTCCCAGTAGAAGCCGGTGGTCAGGACGAGGTCCTGCGCGACCTGGAGCCCCAGCGCGTGCACGTCCGACAGGAAGATCAGCAGCCCGGCCAGCTTCTGCTGCCCGCTCTGCGTCAGGCCGAACTCCGACGCCTGCTTGATCGAGGTGATGGTGTCGCCGCCGGCGTTGGCGAGGCCGATGACCTGCGCGCCCGACGACTGCGCCTGCAGCAGGAAGGAGGAGAAGTCCGCCGTGTTCAGCGGCGCGCGCACGGCGCCGACGACCGTGCCGCCGGCCTTCTTGACCTGCGCCGCCGTGTCGGTTTCGAGCTGGTGGCCGAAGGCGTAGTCGGCGGTCAGGAAGAACCAGCTCTTGCCGCCCTCCTTCACGATGGCCTGCCCGGTGCCGACGGCCAGCGCGCGGGTGTCATAGGCCCAGTGGAAGCCGGTGGGCGAGCAGGCGTCGCCGGTCAGGCGCGAGGTCGCCGGACCCTGCATCAGAAAGATCTTCTTCTTCTCGCGCGTCACCTCCTGCACCGCCAGAGCGACGCCGGAGTTCGGCACATCGACGATGACGTCCACCCCGTCGCGGTCGATCCATTCGCGGGAGAGGTTGGAACCGATGTCGGGCTTGTTCTGATGGTCGGCCGCGACGACCTCGATGGGCTTGCCCAGAATCTTGCCGCCCACCTCCTCGACCGCCATGCGGACGGCGATCGCTGAGCCTTCGCCGCCAAGATCGGCGTAGAGGCCGGAGCGGTCGTTGAGGACGCCGATCTTCACGACGTCGCCCGAAACCTTGCCCTGCTGGGCCTGCGCGGAACCGACGGCCATTGCGGCGAGCGCCGCTCCGGCAAGCAGACGTGCAATCATTCCATTCCTCCCGGTTCGAATTCGAACGTTTCTGCTTGTTGATTCAGACACCCAGATACGTGTGCAGCTTCTCCATGTTCGCGGCGAGCTGGTTGTTCGGGATCATGTCCACCACGTGACCTTCCTCCATCATGTAATGGCGGTCGGCGATGGTGGCGGCGAAGCGGAAGTTCTGCTCCACCAGCAGGACGGTGAAGCCACGCTGCTTCAATTTACGGACGGCCACCCCGATCTGTTCGATGATCACCGGCGCCAGCCCCTCCGTCGGTTCGTCGAGAAGGATCATCGTGGCGCCGGTGCGCAGGATGCGCGCGATGGCCAGCATCTGCTGCTCCCCGCCCGACAGGCGGGTGCCCTGGGTCGAGCCCCGGCCCTGAAGGTTGGGGAACAGCTCGTAAATCTGCTGGACCGTCATGCCGCCATCCTTCACGACCGGCGGAAGCGTCAAGTTCTCATCGACGTTGAGCGAGGCGAAGATGCCGCGCTCCTCCGGCACATAGCCGATGCCGAGGCGTGGGATCCTGTGCGGCGCCATGCCGATCAATTCCTGCCCCTGGAAACGGATGGCGCCGGTGCGCTTGCCGACGATGCCCATGATGGAACGCATGGTGGTCGTCTTGCCGGCGCCGTTGCGGCCCAGCAGGGTCACCACCTCGCCCTGTCGGACCTCCAGGTTCACCCCGTGCAGGACATGGCTTTCGCCGTAGAAGGCCTGGAGATCGGAGACCTCCAGCATCGCGGTCTTCACCGCAGCGCCGTCAGGCATGACCGCTCCCCATATAGGCTTCCCGGACCTTCGGGTGGCGCGACACCTCGGCGTAGGGGCCTTCGGCCAGGACCTCGCCGCGGGCCAGCACGGTGATCCAGTCCGACAGGTTGGAAACCACGGACAGGTTGTGCTCCACCATCAGGATCGTGCGGTTGGCCGAGACCCGCTTGATCAGCGCCGCGATGCGGTCGATGTCCTCGTGCCCCATGCCGGCCATCGGCTCGTCCAGCAGGAGCATCTCCGGTTCCAGGGCCAGCGTCGTGGCGATCTCCAGCGCCCGCTTGCGGCCATAGGGAAGCTCCGCCGCCGGCCGGTGGGCATAGCCGGCCAGCCCGACATCCTCCAGCAGTTCCATCGCCCGCCCGTTCAGGCGGTCGAGCACCGATTCCGATTTCCAGAAGTGGAAGGAGTTGCCGAGCGGCCGTTGCAGCCCGACGCGCACATTCTCCAGAACCGACAGATGCGGGAACACCGCCGAAATCTGGAAGGAGCGGATGATGCCGAGGCGCGCCACGTCCGCCGGCTTCACCGCGGTGATGTCGCGCCCGTTGAACAGGATGTTCCCATTGCTGGGTTGAAGAAACTTGGTGAGCAGATTGAAAACGGTCGTTTTTCCGGCCCCGTTGGGACCGATCAACGCATGGATGGACCCCCGTTTCACCCGCAGACTGACGTCGCGGACGGCGACGAAGCCCCGGAATTCCTTGGTCAGTCCGCGCGTCTCCAGAATGACGTCACTTGCCATATCCTCCCCATTCCCTGTTTTCAGCAGCCTTCCGCGAGACCGCCCGTTGTTTGGTTCAGGTTATCAGCAATCTGTCACACGTACAGCTTACGGAAAGAACTTAATCCCGTCCATCCGGAAGCATCGAAGACGTGACAAAGCATGGCCGGATGGCGGAACCGTCGGCAAAAGGGGGCCGTAGGAGGCCGAAACGCGGACATGAAAAAAGCGGCCACGCAGGGCCGCACACCGACTCGCGGCACGCCGCCGGACCCGAGGCCGGAGGCGTGCCTTTCTCTTTCGACGCAGGAGCCGGAAACCGCGGTACCGATACGACTCAGGCGGTCGCGGATCAGGCCGCCGAGGTCAGCGGAAAGCCGCTGTAGTCGAGCGATGCGGACCAGAAGCGTTCGAGCTTGCGCAGGGTCTCGTTCGCCTTGACCAGCTCCTCGTCGCTGAAGCCGGCCTTCTCCAGCGCCGTCAGGTGGCGCTCGAACATGCGGCTGATCTTCTCGCGGAGATCGAGGCCCTTCTCCGACAGGCGGACGCGCACCGACCGGCGGTCGTGCGGCGAACGCTCCTGCCCGAGATAGCCGTTCTCGACCATCTTCTTCACGTTGTAGGACACGTTGGAGCCGAGATAATAGCCGCGCGCCGTCAGTTCGCCGACGGTCATCTCGTCTTCGCCGATGTTGTACAGGATCAGGCTCTGGACGTTGTTGATGTCCTGGATACCGAGCCGGTCAAGCTCGGTCTTCAGCACCTCGAGAAAGTGGCGGTGAAGCCGTTCGATCAAGAGGATGCTTTCATAATAGGGTTTGCGCACCGCGGTCTCCTTTGGCTCGTACCGGACATGGGCCGACCTGTGGCCTTTCCGGGGTCCTTAAGGGGAGATTAACCGATCATTGTCCGGCAATCACCTCAATAATGCCCCAAAAGCACAGCCCGGGTTGTAGAACAGCCTGGCTCTGCGGAATACCCCCGTCCTGCCGTGCCAAGCCCCGTCGCGTGCCAAGATGTGCCTGGAATCCAGGCACCCTGGCGGCGTTCCCGCCCGGCGAACCGGGCGGCAAGCCGACCCGTCTCATCCGACCCCTGACAACAATGGTCAGGCCACAACAACGGTCAGGTTTGAGACAAGTCCCGCAAGGATTTCCCCGATACTAACGCAGAAACGCGCGGAATGTGCCCGTATCCGTGCACGTTCAGAGTGCAATAAAGGGGAGCGGGCCTCTTCATTCGGTAAAGTGCAAATCCCCGCCAACGGGCTCGGCGAAGTAACCGGCCACCTCTTCAGCCGTCACTTCGGCCAAAGAGGCTGGCGACCAGCGCGGATTCCGGTCCTTGTCGACCAGCGCCGCGCGGATACCTTCGTAGAAATCATGGTGGGCGAGGAAGGCGAGGCTGAGGCGAAGCTCCTGGATCATGCAGCCGTCGAAGTCCAGCTTGGCGCCGCGGCGCAGCGCCTCCAGCGTCACCTTCAGGCTGGTCGGCGACACCCGGTTCAGCGTGGCGAGCTGGCCGGCGGCCCACTCCGTGCCTTCGGCCTCCAGGGCGGCGACGATGGCCTCCACCTCGTTGTGGGCGTAGCAGCGGTCGATGGCCTCGCGGTTGGCGGCGACCGGGGGTTCGCCGGCCTCCTCGCGGTGGCGCGCGACCGTCTCGTCGGCCGGCACGCCGTCGGCCAGCTCGGCGATCAGGGACTCCAGCTTGGCGCTGGGGACGAAGGCGTCGGCGGCGCCGACCTCGATCATGTCCGCCGCCTTCAGACGGTCACCGGTCAGGCCCAGCCAGACGCCGACCTGTCCGGGCAGGCGCGGCAGGAAGTAGGTGCCGCCGACGTCCGGATAGAGCCCGATGCCCGTCTCCGGCATGGCGAACATCGTCCGCTCGGTCACGATTCGGTGCGATCCATGCACTGACAGGCCGACGCCGCCGCCCATGCTGATGCCGTCGATCAGCGCCACATAGGGCTTCGGGCAATTATGGATCAGGCGGTTGAGGATATACTCCTCACTGAAGAAGGCGCGGATGGACGCGCCGTCGTCCTGCCCCGCCTTGGCGGCCTTGCCCGTCTCGTACAGGTTCACCACGTCGCCGCCGGCGCAGAAGGCCTTCTCCCCGGCGCCCTGCACGACGATGGCCTTGACCTCGGGATCGGCGATCCAGGCGCGCAACCGCGGATCGAACAGGCGGATCATGCCCAGCGTCAGGGCGTTCAGCGCCTTCGGGCGGTTCAGCGTCACCAGCCCGATGGAGCCGCGGCGTTCGAACAGGATCTCAGCGGGTTCGCTCATGGTTCCGGTCGTTTCCATTTGTTCGTTTGTGGGGCGAATTTATCGGTTTCGGGCGATGATACGGGCGGCGGGCGGCGTGTCAAACCGCGGTTTCGCAGCGCAGCGTCGCGGAACACCGCCCCGGCCTCAGCCGTTGCCGCACCCACAGTCATGAGCGGGACAGTTCCATGATGGCAGCCTCAGCAGCGCAAGCGTCACGTCGGGAGGGACCGGGCCGCAAAACGGCCATCATCCTCAACCGGTCCGCGGGAACGCTGGCCGGACAGCCGATTGACGACACGGTGGTGGCGATCCGCAGCGCCTTCGAGCGGCATGGGGCGGAGGTGTCGCTGACCGCGGTGGAGCCGACGGACTGCGAGGCGGAAATCCGCAAGGCCATCGACTCCGACGCGGAGCTGGTCATCGTGGGCGGCGGCGACGGGACCATCCACACCGCGGTCAACATGATCCTGCCCACCGGCAAGATCCTGGGCATCCTGCCGCTCGGCACCATGAACCTGCTGGCGCGCGATCTGAAGACGCCACTGGACCTCGACGAGGCGTACGAGGCCCTGGCCGGCGGGGAGGTGAGCAGCATCGACGTGGCGGAGGTGAACGGCGAGGTCTACCTGAACAGTTCCGTCCTCGGCTTCTATCCCCAGGTGGTGCAGGAGCGCGAGGAGAAGCGCAAGCGGCACCGCCTGCTGAAATGGCCGGCGATGGCGCTCGCCATGGTCCGCACCTTCCGCCGCCTGCCCCTGCTCGACGTGCGGATCGACTGGGGCGACGGGCCGCGCCGCGTGCGCACCCCGATTCTGGTGGTCTCCAACAACCCCTTCGACGGCGAGGCGGGCAGCATGCTCCTGCGTCGGGACCGGCTCGATTCCGGAAAGCTCGGCGTCTATGTGGCGCGGCAGCGCGACCCCTGGGGGCTGCTGCGGCTGATGGGGCGCACCGTGCTCGGAACTTGGCAGCAGGATGAGGAGTTGGAAACGCTGACGGCCACGCAACTGACGGTGCACAGCCGGCGGCGGCGGCTGAAGATGGTCAACGACGGCGAAATCCTGCAGATGGAGCCGCCGCTGAACTACCGCATCCGCCCCAAGGCGCTGAAGGTCCTGCTGCCCAAGGCAGCAGCTGAAAGCGACGGCACGGCGGACGGCGCGTGACGGGAATGACTGCCGGGGAGGTGTCGTGAAGAAGCTCGCCCACATCTCGGACCTGCATTTCGGGCGGATCGACCCTCTGGTGGTCGACGGCCTGCTGGCCGATCTGACGGCGGCGCGGCCCGACCTGATCGTCATCTCCGGCGATCTGGTCCAGCGCGCCAAGGCCCGCCATTTCCTGGAGGCGCGGGCCTTCCTGGAGAAGCTGCCCTTCCCCTATCTGGTGGTGCCGGGCAACCACGACATCCCGGTCTACAATGTGGTGCGCCGCTTCCTCGACCCGTTCGGCAATTACAAGCGCTACATCACCACCGACCTCAGCCCCTTCCACATCGATTCGGAAATCGCCGTGCTGGGGATCAACACGGCGCGCTCGGTCATCACGGATTTTTCCGAAGGGCGCATGAACAAGGCCCAGATCAAGCGCGTGCGCGAGGTGTTCTGCGAGGTGCCCGACACCGTCTTCAAGGTGCTGTTCACCCACCACCCCTTCTTGCCGCCGCCCGACGCGCCGAAGACGAAGCTGGTCGGGCGGCACAGGCTGGCCCTGCCGGCGCTGGAGAGCTGCGGGGTCGACCTGCTGCTGGCTGGGCACCTGCACCGCGCCTATTCCGGCGACATCATGACCCACCACACCCAGGTGGCGCGCTCCATCCTGGTCGCCCAGGCCTCAACCGCGACCTCCACGCGCCTGCGCAACGAGGCCAACGCCTACAACCTCATAGCCATCGAGCCGCCGCGCGTCACCTTCGAGGTGCGGTCCTGGGAGGGGGCGGCCTTTACCGGTGGCCTCGTCTCGCAATGGCGCAAGGACGGGCACCGCTGGGTCATGGAGATGCAGGACTCGGGATTCAGACCTGTGAGCGGTGCGGCTTGAGTCACGGCGGCCATGCGGCGTAGGATCGCGCCGCAAGTTTTAAGAGCACATCAGGTCCCCCGCATGTCCGCTTCGCATTTCCGGTCCCCGGCGTCCTTCCCGCGCACCCGGCTGCGCCGCAACCGCGCCGACGCCTGGACCCGCCGCCTCGTCGCCGAGAACCGCCTGACCGTGGACGACCTGATCTGGCCGGTCTTCGTCATCGAGGGGCAGAACCAGAGGGTGCCCGTGGCCTCCATGCCCGGCGTGGAGCGGCTGACCATCGACCTGCTGACCGAGGCGGTGGCCGCGGCCGGCGACCTCGGCATCCCCTGCGTCGCCCTGTTCCCGGTCGTCGGCGCCGAGGGCAAGTCGGAGGACGCGGCGGAGGCCTACCGCCCCGACAACCTGATGAACCGGGCCATCCGCGCGCTGAAGGCCGCGGTGCCGCATGTCGGCATCCTGGGCGACGTGGCGCTGGACCCCTACACCACCCACGGCCACGATGGGCTGATGCGCGACGGCTACATCCAGAACGACGAGACGGTCGAGGTGCTGGCCCGGCAGGCGCTGTCGCAGGCCGACGCCGGCGTGGACATCGTCGCCCCGTCGGACATGATGGACGGGCGCATCGGCCTGATCCGCGACCGGCTGGACGGCCATGGGCATGAGCTGGTGCGGCTGTGCTCCTACGCCGCCAAATACGCCTCGGCCTTCTACGGCCCCTTCCGCGACGCGGTGAATTCGGGCGGCTTCCTGAAGGGCGACAAGAAGACCTACCAGATGAACCCCGCCAACACCGACGAAGCCCTGCACGAGGTCGCCCTCGACCTCCAGGAAGGGGCGGACATGGTGATGGTGAAGCCGGGCCTGCCCTATCTGGACGTCATCCGCCGGGTGAAGGACACCTTCGCCGTCCCGACCTTCGCCTACCACGTCTCCGGCGAATACGCGATGCTGCGCGCCGCCGCGCAGAACGGCTGGCTGGACTACGACAAGGCTTTGCTGGAGACGCTGACCGGCTTCAAGCGCGCCGGCTGCGACGCGATTTTGACCTATGGCGCGGTGGACGCGGCGCGGCGACTGCAGGAGGGCTGACCCATCCGCGCGGGGCCGCGCTGCGGCACGGCCCCGCCCCGTCCGTTACTTCGGGGTGCCCTTCCACACCTGGAACTGCGGCGTTTCGAGCAGCAGGTCGGCGTGGCCGAAGGCCGTCTTGAACAGCTTCCCCACCCCCGCCGTCCGCTGGGTCACGGCGACCAGCGAGCCGCGCAGCTTCAGATACTGTTTGGTGCCGGCGACCAGAGCCTCCAGCATCCCGAAATCCTCGTCCTTGCCGCGGTGGAGCGGCGGATTGGAAACGATCAGCCCGAAGCGCTCCCGCGCGCCGAGTCCGGCCAGCCCGTCGCTCAGCACGCATTCCGCGTCCGGCACATTCTGACGGGCGGCGTGCAGAGCCACCGCGTCGATGTCCAGCAGGGTCAGCCGGGCGTCCGGCGTGCGCTCCCGCACCGCCCGCGCGATCACCCCGGCGCCACAGCCGAAATCCAGGACGGCGGTGCCCGCCGCGATTTCCGGCAGAACCTGGAGCAGGCATTCCGTGCCGGTGTCGAGACGGCCATGGGCGAACAGGCCGGGGTAGGACACCAGATCCAACACCTCGTCGCGCCCCGGCAGCGGCAGGGCGACGGTCTGCCGCCAATCCTCCAGATTGCCCTTGGCCGAATCGCTGGTCCGGCGGGTTTCCAGCAGACGGGCGCGGCGCTTGATGGTCAGCGTCTCCACGCCTTCCGCCAGCCCGTCGAAGCGCTTCGGCGCGGAGGTGATGCCCTCGTCGTTGCTGCCGGCGATCCACAGCGGCGCCCCCGCCGGCAAGCGGGCGGCCAGGGCGTGCAGCGCCATCTCGAAGGCGGCCCAGCCGCGCGGCAGGCGCAGGACCGCGCCGTCGAAGGCGCCGTCCGCCGGCCAGGGCGTGGCCGGCTTGCCGTCCAGCGCCAAGCGGTGCCAGGAGACGACCTCCGCCCCTCCGTCGGCCAGGGCCTCTTCCATGGCGCCGTCGGTGTCGCCGGCCACCAGGATGCGGCCCTGCGGGCGGCGCTCGGCCAGGGCCTCCGCGGCGACGCCGGCCACGGTGGAATCGCGGTCGGTCGCGCGGTTGGACAATCGGCTCACAAGCTCTTTCCCTTTATTCCCTGGTTCCTCAACCCTTGTCGCGCATCAGGCGCGCTTTGTCGCGCTGCCAAGACCGTTCCTTCTCGGACTCGCGCTTGTCATGCTTCTTCTTGCCGGTGGCGAGGCCGACCTCGACCTTGGCGATGCCGCGGTCGTTGAAGTAGACGGTCATCGGGATCAGCGTGATCCCCTTTTGCTTGATGGCGCCCATGAGCTTGCTCAGCTCGCGGCGGTGCACCAGCAGCTTGCGCGGGCGCTTGGTCTCGTGCTGAAGCCAGCGGCCTGCCTGCCCGTATTCGGGGATGTAGGCGTTGAACAGGTACAGCTCCCCGTTCTTGAGGCCGGCGTACGCCTCGTTGATGCTGGCACGGCCGCCGCGCAACGACTTCACCTCGGTGCCGGTCAGGATCAGACCGGCCTCCAGGGTGTCTTCGATGAAATAGTCGAAGCGTGCGCGGCGGTTCTGTGCCGCCATGCGCCTTGGTTCGGGCTCGCGGGCGGCCACGTATCCTCCTTCCCTGGGGCGGGGTGCTGCCGTCCCTTAGGACAGCAGCCCGGCCTTCTTCATCGCGTCGCGGACGGTGGTCCGCGTGCTTTCCGACGCGGCGACCAGCGGCAGGCGAACCTCGTCCGAGGACTTGCCGAGCAGGCTGGCGGCGTACTTCACCGGGGCCGGGCTCGTCTCCACGAACATGGAATCGTGCAGCGGGGTCAGCAGGTCGCGGTATTTGTAGGCAGTGGCGAGATCGCCCTTCCGCCAAGCGTCCTGCATCGCGGCGCACTGGGCCGGCGCGATGTTCGCCGTCACCGAGATGCAGCCGACGCCGCCCTGCGCGTTGAAGGCCAGCGCCGTCGCATCCTCGCCCGAGAGCTGGATGAAGTCGGGGCCGACCTCCTGCAGCAGGCGGACCGGGCGGGCCAGATCCGCCGTGGCGTCCTTCACGCCGATGATGTTCGGCAGCTTGGCGAGGCGGGCCATCGTTGCCACCGACATATCCACGACACTGCGGCCGGGAATGTTGTAGATAACGATCGGCAAATCCGCCGCGTCATGGATCGCTTTGAAATGCTGGTACAGACCTTCTTGCGTCGGCTTGTTGTAATAGGGCGTGACGACCAGCGCCGCCGTGGCGCCGGCCTTCCTGGCGTGCTGGGTCAGCGAGATCGCCTCCTCGGTGGAGTTCGACCCGGTGCCGGCGACGACCGGAACCTTCCCGCCCGCGGCCTCGATGCACAGCTCGACGACCCGATTGTGCTCCTCGTGGGAGAGGGTGGGCGACTCGCCCGTGGTGCCGCACGGGACGAGACCGTGGGTGCCCTGCGCAACCTGCCACTCGACGAAGGACTGGAAGGCGGCCTCGTCCACTTTCCCGTTTTTAAACGGGGTCAAAAGAGCGACGATGGAACCGTACAACATGCCTGCCACCTCCGACGGACTACAAGAAAAGTGTCGCGCACCTTAGCCGCACCCGTTCCCCCGAGCAAGAGCGCCCGGATGATCATCCGACATGCCACCCGTTCCGCCACCCGTTCCGCCACCCGTTCCGCCATTGCCGCCGCCCTGCTGGGGCTGATCGTGCTGGCCCAGCCCGCCGGGGCGGCCAGCCTGACGGCGCAGGACCTCGCCGTCTACCGGCAGGCCTTCAAGGCCGCCGACAACGACCGCCACGACGAGGCGCTGCGCCTCGCCGCCCAGGCGTCGAACAAGCTGCCGGCCAAGGTGATCCGCTGGATGGCCCTGGCGACTCCCGGCGGCGGCAGCTTCGACGAGATCGCCGCCTTCATCCGCGAGAACGGCGACTGGCCCAACCAGGCGCAGCTTCGCCGTCAGGCGGAAAAGGCGATGCCCATCGACCTGGACGAGGACCGGGTGCTGGCGTGGTTCAAGCAGTACCCGCCGCTGTCCAACGAAGGCTTCATGCGCCACGCCGACACGCTGCTGGCGACCGGCAATGCCGAGCGGGCGGTGCGGATGGTGCGCGACCGCTGGGTGGAGGCGAACTTCACATCCTCCGACGAGGAGCAGTTCCTCGCCCGCTACCGCTCGCACCTGCGCCCGCCGGAACACAAGGCCCGCATCGACCGGCTGCTATGGGAGAGGCAGGAGGCCGCGGTGCGCCGCATGCTGCCCTTCTTCGATGAAGCCTACGACGTGCTGATCGAGGCGCGGATCGCTTTGGACAGCGACGCCAAGAACGCCGACGCTGCCCTGGCCCGCGTCCCCGCCTCCCTGCGCAACGACCCCGGCCTGCTGTTCGACCGCGCCCGTTACCGCCGCCGCAAGGGCGACGACGCGGGGGCGCTGGAGATCATCGCGCAGGCGCCAAAGGACATGGGCCGCCCGCAGGCCTGGTGGACGGAGCGCCACATCCTGGCCCGCCGCGCCATGGTGAACGGCGACCACAACCTCGCCTACCGGCTGGTGACGGCGCATGGACAGACCGAGGGCAGCGGTGCGGCGGAAGCGGAATTCCTCGCCGGCTTCCTCGCGCTGCGCTTCCTCGACGATCCGTCGAGCGCCTTCAACCACTTCCACAAACTCTACCGCTCCGTCGGCGCGCCGATCAGCAAGGCGCGCGGCGCTTACTGGTGCGGGCGCGCCGCGGAGGCGCTTGGTCAGACGGCGCAGGCCAAGGACTGGTACGCCAAGGCTGCCCAGTACGGGACGACCTTCTACGGCCAGCTCGCCGCCCGCCACGCCGGCAACGGGCGCATCGCACTGCCCGCCGAACCGCGGGTGTCCAACGCCGACGCCACCGCCTTCGAGCGGCGGGAGGTGGTGCGCGTGACCAAGCTGCTGGCGGAGATCGAGGGCAACACCGACGAGCGGGTGACCGCCTTCCTGCGCCGCATCAGTCTCGACGCCAAGGAGCCGGCGGATTACGTGCTGGCCGCCAAGCTGGCCCGCGAGGTCGGTCGCCGCGACCTCGCTGTTGCCGCCGCGAAGGACGCCGCGCAGAACGACGTGTTCCTGGTGGAAGCCGGTTATCCGATGATCGAGAGCCGGCCGTCCGCCCCGGAAATCGCCCTGGTGCACGCCATCATCCGGCAGGAGAGCACCTTCAACACCCGCGTGGTGTCGTCGGCCGGGGCGCGCGGCCTGATGCAGCTCATGCCCGGAACGGCGCAGCTGGTCGCCAGCAAGCTCGGCGTCAAGCACGACAATGCCAAGCTGATCAGCGACCCGGACTACAATGTGCGGCTCGGCTCGACCTATCTGGCGGACATGATCGACCGCTTCAACGGCTCCTACATCATGGCCATCGCCGCCTACAACGCCGGCCCGACCCGCGTGCGTCAATGGATCGACACCTACGGCGACCCGCGGGGCGAAGCCATCGACGCCGTGGACTGGCTGGAGCTGATCCCGATCTACGAAACCCGCAACTACGTCCAGCGGGTCATGGAGGCCATGCTGGTCTACCGTGCGCGCATCCAGGGCGCCAAGGCGGAGCTGAATCTGGACAAGGAAATCCGTCGGTAAGTGGCGAACGATCCCTCTCCCTGGGCTGGAGAGGGATCCATACGCTTCGATCAAAGCCGAATATTCGAAAGTCCCAAAAGCCGGCTTATCTCTGTCACATACCAAAATCGAAATCGTCCGAATTTCGTCTTTTTCGTCTGAAGTGGTAACTCTTCTTCCTACCCGGAAGATGAATTGCATTTAATTCTCTATTAACCACAAGCCGACAGAATTCTCATGCACGGACGGACCGTGTTTCTCTTTATTCCGTGATTGGGAGCCTACCATGCCAGCACCGATGGTCGCCGATGAAGTCCGCCAGGCGTGCCGCATCCACGCGCGCCTTTTAGACGCCTTCATCACCTTGACGGAACAGGAACTGGCGCAGCTCGCCCCTGGTTTCGCCGAGGAAAGCCTCATGGAATCGCTGGAGAAGATGCGCGCCGCCCGCAAGAGCTACGGCGCCCTGGGCGGTGTCGTTGCGCTGGAGGTGGTGGCGTCGAACGCCGCCTGACCAACAGGCCTTCCGTTCGGCGGACTTTCGATCGGGAACAGGGGACCGCTAATCCTGTGGCGAGTCCCCGTTGCCCGTCCCACCGGACTGCCGACGCTGCACCTCGCGCCACTTGGCGACATTCCGGTTGTGATCCGGCAAGGTCTTCGCAAAGACATGCCCGCCGCCGCCATCGGCGACGAAATACAGGAAGTCGTGCTTCTCCGGATGCAGTGCCGCCTGGATGGACGCCCGCCCCGGATTGGCGATCGGCCCCGGCGGAAGCCCCGCCGTGACGTACGTGTTGTAGGGTGACTCGAACTTCCAGTCGTTGCGGGTCAGGGCCCGGCCCAGTTCCCCGCTGCCGTCGGTCAACGCGTAGATCACCGTCGGGTCCGACTGGAGCTTCATGCCGGTCTCCAGACGATTGACGAAGACGCCCGCCACCTTGGCGCGCTCCGCCGCGACGCCGGTTTCCTTCTCCACGATGGACGCCATGGTCAGCGCCTGCTGCGGAGTCTCGTAAGGCAGGTCCGGACCGCGATTCTTCCAGGCGTCGTTCAGCGCCTGGGTCATCGCGTGCTGCATCCGCTCGACCAGGGCCGAGCGCGAATCGCCGTAGGAATAATGATAGGTTTCAGGCAGTACGGCGCCGTCCTTCGGAACCGTCTTCACCTCGCCGGTCAGCGCCGGCTCGGCATCGAGAAGCGCCACCACCTGGGCGGAGGTCAGCCCTTCCGGCACCGTGAAGCGGCGGACTACAGTCTTGCCCTGCCGCAGCATCTCAAGCACACCGTCGACGCTGATGCCCGCCGGGAACGCGTACTCGCCCGCCTTCAGCGGCCCCTGGAGCTTTGCGGCGAACAGGAAGAGGATCGGGGACTCGACGACCCCCGCGTCCTCCAGGGTCAACGCGATCGCTTCCAGGCCGCTTCCGCGCGGAATGATGACCGTTTCGGCATGCTCGAGCGGTCCGGGGGCCATCACACGGAGGGCACCCCAGAACACCAACCCGCTGCCCGCGGTGAGGACGGTCAACGCCCCCGCCGCGAATCGGAGGCCCCAACCCATCGGCGGTCTCCGCGATGCTTCGCCGTTCAGACGAACTCCTTGAAGATCAGGGAGGCGTTGGTACCGCCGAAGCCGAAGGAGTTCGACAGCGCAGCCCGCACGCGGCGCTCCTGCGCAACCTTCGGAACGAGGTTGACGCCGAGGCAGCTCTCCGATGGGTTCTCAAGGTTCAGCGTCGGCGGAACCAGGCTGTGGTTGATCGCCTTGATCGAGTAGATCGCCTCGACCGCACCGGCGGCCCCCAGCAGGTGGCCGATGGCCGACTTGGTGGAGGACATGGCGAGGTTGTCCATCGCAGCACCGAACAGACGCTTCACCGCGCCCAGCTCGATCTCGTCGCCGAGCGGCGTCGAGGTGCCGTGCGCGTTGACATAGTCGATGTCCGACGGGTCCATCCCAGCCCGCTTCAGCGCGTTGCGCATGGCGCGGAACCCGCCGTTGCCGTCCTCCGCCGGAGCGGAGATGTGGTGGGCGTCGCCGGACATGCCGTAGCCGACCACCTCGGCGTAGATGTGGGCACCGCGCTTCTTGGCGTGCTCCAACTCTTCGAGGACGACGACACCGGCGCCCTCGCCGATCACGAAGCCGTCGCGGTCCTTGTCGTAGGGACGCGACGCCTTCTCCGGCGTGTCGTTGAAACTCGTGGACAGGGCGCGCATGGCGGCGAAACCGCCGACGCCCAGGCGGCTGACCGCCGCTTCCGTGCCGCCGGCGACCATCACGTCCGCATCGCCCAGCATGATCAGACGCGAAGCGTCGCCGATGGCGTGCGCGCCGGTCGAGCAGGCCGTGACCACCGCGTGGTTCGGACCCTTGAAGCCGTGCTGGATGGAGATGTGACCGGACGCCAGATTGATGAGGCAGGCCGGAATGAAGAAGGGAGAGATGCGTCGCGGGCCCTTCTCGGCGAGGGTGACGGCACCCTCGGCGATGCCCGGCAGACCGCCGATGCCCGAGCCCACCATGACGCCGGTGAGTTCGCGCTCCTCCTCGGTCTGGGGAACCCAGCCGGAATCCTTGATCGCTTCGTGGGCGGCGGCGATGGCGAAGATGATGAAATCGTCCATCTTCCGCTGGTCCTTCGGCGGAACGAAGGCATCGGGGTTGAACAACCCGTCGCCATCCCCGCGCGGAACCTGCCCGGCAACTTTCGAGGCCAGATCGGAGGCGTCAAAACCCGTGATGGCGCGGATGCCCGATTGGCTGGCGGTCAAACGCTCCCAGTTGAGCCTGTGGCCGACACCGAGCGGCGTGACCAGACCAAGGCCGGTAACGACGACACGTCTCATGGGGTATTCCTTGACCTTTCCTCGGAAAACTCAGCGACGGCCAGGCCACTTTGGAAAGCTGCCTGGCCCTCTTGCGCCAGCGCCTGATCAGGCGGCGGCGTTCGCCTTGATGAAGTCGATGGCGTCCTTCACCGTCAGAATCTTCTCGGCGGCGTCGTCCGGAATCTCGCAGCCGAACTCTTCCTCGAAAGCCATAACCAGCTCGACCGTGTCGAGGCTGTCGGCGCCGAGATCGTCGATGAAGGAGGCGTTCTCCGTCACCTTCGACTCCTCGACCCCGAGGTGGTCCACAACGATCTTCTTAACGCGCTCGGCGACATCGCTCATTTTTTAAGACCTTCCAATCCTTGAGACCGCTCGGGCGAATTCGGCCGGCTCAACACGCGGCTGCGTGCCTTCCTGCCACAAAAAGCCCCGTCCGATAACACATTTTTACAGCCTTGACCAGCGCCCGCGGGAGCCGGTCCGAACCTGTGGTTCAGGCAGCGAATCCGCCTCAGATCATGGCCATGCCGCCGTTGATGTGCAGCGTCTGGCCGGTGACATAGGCGGCCTCATCGCTCGCCAGGTACACGACTCCGGCGGCGATTTCCCCCGGCTCGCCCATGCGGCCGGAAGGAATGGCGGTGAGCAGCTTGTCCTTCTGCTCGGAATTCAGGGCGTCGGTCATCGCCGTGGTGATGAAGCCCGGCGCGACGCAGTTCACGGTGATGCCGCGCGACGCGACCTCCGCGGCCAGCGACTTCGACATGCCGATCATGCCGGCCTTGGAGGCGGCGTAGTTGGCCTGGCCGGGGTTGCCGGTGACGCCGACGATCGAGGTGATGCCGATGATGCGGCCCCAGCGGCGCTTCATCATGCCGCGCAGCACGGCGCGCGACAGGCGGAAGGCGGCGGTCAGGTTGACGTCCAGCACCGACTGCCAGTCGTCGTCCTTCATGCGCATGGCCAGCTGGTCGCGGGTCAGGCCGGCGTTGTTCACCAGGATGTCGATCTGGCCGAGCGCGGCCTCCGCGTCCTTGGCGAGCTGCTCGGTCCCGGCGGCGTCGGCGAGGTTGCCGGGCACCACCAGAGCGCGGTCGCCCAGTTCGGCGGCGAGCGCCTCCAGCGGGGCGACGCGGGTGCCGGACAGGGCGACGGTGGCGCCCTGCGCGTGCAGCGCGCGGGCGATCTGCGCCCCGATACCACCCGAGGCGCCGGTGACCAGCGCCTTCTTTCCGGTCAGGTCGAACATAGAATGCCTCACAGGGTCTTCAGGAACGATTCGACGTCGGCCGGACCCTGCACGGAGGTGCCGGCCAACTCCTTGTCGATGCGCTTGGCGAGACCCGACAGCACCTTGCCGGAGCCGAGCTCGACCAGCGTGTCGACGCCCTGCTCCTTCATATAGAGCACGCTCTCGCGCCAGCGAACCATGCCGGTCACCTGCTCCACGAGAAGGCGGCGGATCTCGTTGGGGTCAGACACGGCCGACGCGGTCACGTTGGCGACCACCGGAACCGCAGGCGCGTTGATCGTCACGTTGGCCAGGGCCTCGGCCATGGCGTCGGCGGCGGGCTGCATCAGCGGGCAATGGAAGGGCGCGCTGACCGGCAGGCGCACGGTGCGCTTCAGCCCGCGCTCCGCGGCGATCACGATGGCGCGCTCGATGGCCTCGGCGTGGCCGGAGATCACCACCTGCCCCGACGAGTTGTCGTTGGCGACGGTGCAGACCTCGTTCTGCCCCGCGGGGGTCTTGGCGGCCTCGGCGGCGATGGCCTGGGCCTGCTCCAACTCGGCGCCCAGCAGGGCGGCCATGGCGCCCTGCCCGACCGGCACGGCCTTCTGCATGGCCTGGCCGCGCAGCTTCAGCAGGCGCGCGGTGTCGGCCAGGGTGAAGGCGCCGGCGGCGCACAGGGCCGAATACTCGCCCAGCGAATGGCCGGCGACGAAGGCCGCGTGCTTGCTCAGGTCGAGCCCGCCCTGCTCCTTCAGCACCCGCATGACCGCGACGCTGACGGCCATCAGGGCCGGCTGGGCGTTCTCGGTCAGCGTCAGGTCGGCCTCGGGGCCTTCGAACATCAGGCGGGACAGGCGCTGGTTCAGCGCGTCGTCCACCTCTTCAAAGGTGAGCCGCGCGACCTCGAACGCCTCGGCCAGCTCACGGCCCATGCCGACGGCTTGGCTGCCCTGGCCCGGAAAGACGAACGCCCTGGTCATGCTGTCTGGAAACCCTAGTAAAAAGGCGCGCCACCCGCGGCGCTGCCGTTGAATTCGGCGACAGTCATACCCGGCCTTTCGGGCAAGTCAAGCGATGCTCAACGTTGAAGGGCTGGAATTGGTGCCTTTCTGTTGCTTTTCCGGCGTTTTTTCATTGCTGCAATGCAAAGACGAACGGAGAGGACGGCCTGTCCATGGCCTGCCGAAGACGACATCGCCGGAATCGCGGGCCGGCCGATGTTTCCGCTTGTCGGGATAGGGCTTTTGTGCATACTGCGCCGCTTCATAACTCCTTGCCGGTGGCTCGCGTGCCGTCGGCTAGGCCCGGGCGGCTGATCCTGTCCATAGGGGATGGGGCGCAGCGCCGGACCATGAACAGCCATGGGGAGTATAATGGCTCTTTACGAGTGCGTGCTGATCGCGCGCCAGGACATCTCGGCCGCCCAGGCCGAACAGCTCGGCGAGCAGTTCGCCCAGATCATTCGCGACAACGGCGGCCAGGTCGCCAAGACCGAATACTGGGGTCTGAAGACGCTCACCTACAAGATCAAGAAGAACCGCAAGGGTCACTATACCCTGTTCAACCTTGACGCCCCCGCCGCCGCCGTCCTCGAGATGGAGCGCAACATGGGCATCAACGAGGACGTGCTGCGCTTCATGACCGTCCGCGTCGATGCGCTGGACGCCAACCCGTCGGTGATGATGCAGAGCCGCGGCGAGCGTGGCGACCGCGGTGATCGCGGCGACCGCGGCCCGCGCCGCTTCGAGGATCGTGGCCCGCGCCCGCCGCGCCGCCAGGAGCCCACCGTTGCCGAAGGGGAGAACGCTTAAATGTCCGACAAGCAGACCTCGGGCGCTCCGGCCCGCACCGGTGGCGGTCCCCGCCGTCCGTTCTTCCGCCGCCGCAAGACCTGCCCGTTCTCGGGCGCGAACGCCCCGGCGATCGACTACAAGGACGTCAAGCTCCTGTCCCGCTTCATCTCCGAGCGTGGCAAGATCGTGCCGAGCCGCATCACCGCGGTTTCCGCGAAGAAGCAGCGCGAACTCGCCCGCGCCATCAAGCGCGCCCGTTTCCTGGCCCTGCTTCCCTACGTGGTGAAGTAAGGACCCGAAGCGGACAACAGGCAAAGGCAATCCCATGGCCTCGCCCCTGGCCGCCCCTCTGGCGGCTGCCATCGGTGTCGGCGTGGTCAGCGCTTTCTTCTACCTCGCCGTGCTGTTCGGCGGGTTCGGGGCGCTGATCCTGGGCTACCTGGCGCCGCTGCCGCTGTTCCTCGCGGGACTGTGGTTCGGCTCCACCGCCTCCCTTCTCGCCGGTGCGGCGGGGACGGTGGCGGTCCTGGCGGTGTCGTCCAGCCTTCTGGTGTCTCTCGCCTATCTGGTGACCGCGGCTGTCCCGGTCATCCTGGTGGTGCGGCAGGCGCTGCTGGCGCGGGCGGCTCCCGACGGGAGTGTGGAATGGTATCCTCCGGGCCGGCTCCTGATGGCGCTGACCGGAATGGGACTGGCGGGCCTTCTGGGCGCCGCGGTTCTGACGCTCGATCAGCCCGGCGGGCTGGAGGGCGCGGTGCGGGAAACGCTGGGCCGCATGGCGGACCAGATGTTCTCCGCGCAGGGCCAGCAGGCCCCGGACCCGCAGGACATCTGGATGGCCGAGGTGTTGCCGGGCTTCGCGGTGATCTCATGGCTTGTCATGACGATCGTCAACGGAGCCCTGGCGCAGGGCGTCCTGATGCGGTTCGGCCGCAACAAGCGCCCCGCCATGCGGCTGGACGACCTGGAACTGCCGCGGTGGCTCGCCACGGCGTTCCTGCTGGCCATGGTGGCGGCCTCGCTGGCGTCGGACCCGGTCGGGTTCCTCGCGGTCAACGCTGCGCTGATCCTGGCCCTGCCATTCGCCTTTGCCGGGCTTTCGGTGGTGCATGTGTTCGCCCGAAGCCGATCGGCCAAGCTGCCGATCCTCGTCGGGTTCTACATGTTCCTGTTTCTTTTCGGTTGGCCGATCGTGCTGATGGTCGGTCTGGGCATGATCGAGCAATGGATTGGGCTGCGTCGCCGTCTCCGGCCCGCCGGCCCCGATCAGGAGGACGAGTGATGGAAGTTATTCTGCTGGAGCGGGTCGAGAAGCTCGGCCAGATGGGCCAGGTCGTGAAGGTGCGTCCCGGCTTCGCCCGCAACTATCTGCTGCCGCAGAAGAAGGCCATGCGCGCCACCAAGGCGAACATGGCGTTCTTCGAGAAGCAGAAGGCCCATCTGGAGGCCGTCAACCTGGAGCGCCGCAAGGACGCCGAGCAGGTGGCCACCAAGATGAACGACGTGTCGGTCGTCGTGATCCGTCAGGCCGGCGAGACCGGCGTTCTGTACGGTTCGGTGACCCCGCGCGACGTCGCGGACGCCCTTGACGCCGCCGGCTACAAGGTCGACCGCAAGCAGGTGTCGATCGAGACCCCGATCAAGACGCTGGGCCTGTTCAAGCTGCGCGTCGTCCTGCACCCCGAGGTGAGCATCTCCGTCACGGTGAACGTCGCCCGCTCGCAGGAAGAGGCTGAACTCCAGCGTTCCCGCGGCGGCATGGTCACCGCGGCCGACCTGCGCGACGACGAGGACGAGGACGAGATCGAGGAGGCCCCCGAGGCCCCCGAGGCCGAGGTTTCCGAGGAGGGCTGACCGCCCGCTCAACGAGACCAGTCCGCTCGTCCGGAAGCCGCCCGCCCCCGAAAGGGGCGAGGCGGCTTTTCCGCTTTCGGCGCCCCGCATCATCCGGCCCTCCCCCATCCGGATGCGCCCGACGCCCCGTCCCCTGCCCCGTCCGGCGGGTTGCCTCTCCCCGCTCCGAACTCCGACTCTCGTTCCCGGTTGATTCGCTTGCGGCGAACATCCGGACCGAGTCGCGTTCGACGGACGTGGAGATGCCCGATGCTGCTTGCCCGCCTGCTCAGCCCGGCCCTGACCACCGGTGCTCTGGACATCGTCGGTGCCGATGGGCGGAGGCACCGGGTCGGGGTCGG
Source organism: Azospirillum sp. P4_B5 (assembly GCF_056402275.1). Lineage (NCBI taxonomy): Bacteria > Pseudomonadati > Pseudomonadota > Alphaproteobacteria > Rhodospirillales > Azospirillaceae > Azospirillum > Azospirillum sp. P4_B5. The sequence goes on along the minus strand of NZ_JBFUHT010000003.1, from coordinate 87,244 downwards.
CACCCCGTCCCTCACGTTGCGCTTGCACGACAGGGCGCTGCACCGCGACCTCGTGGTGAATCCGCGGCTTCGATTCGGCGAAGCCTACATGGACGGCCGCCTGACCATCGAGGGTGGCTCCGTCTATGATTTCCTGGCGCTGTTGTGCGCCGGGCCGGACAATGTCCAGGGTGCGCTGGGCATGATCCGGGAAGCCCTCTCCCCCGCGCTGCGGCTCTTCCAGCAGAGCAATCCCCTGCGGCGGTCGCGGCGCAACGTCGCCCATCATTACGATCTGTCGCGGGCCTTCTTCGAATTGTTTCTCGACCGCGACCTGCAATATTCCTGCGCCTACTTCCCCACCACCGACGCCGGGCTGGAGGAGGCGCAGGAGGCCAAGAAGCGGCACGTGGCGGCGAAGCTGCTGCTTCGGCCCGGCATGCGGGTGCTGGACATCGGGTGCGGCTGGGGCGGCATGGCGCTCTATCTCGCCCGCATGACCGGCGCCCAGGTCACCGGAATCACCTTGTCCCACGAGCAGCTCGCCGTGGCGCGGGAGCGGGCGGCCCATGCCGGGCTGGCCGGTCAGGTCCGCTTCGAGCTGCGCGACTACCGGCAGATGGAAGGACGCTTCGACCGCATCGTCTCGGTCGGCATGTTCGAGCATGTCGGGGTGCCCCATTATCCGGCCTTCTTCGCAAAGCTGCGCGACCTGCTGGCCGAGGACGGGGTGGCGTTGCTTCACGCCATCGGACGGTCGGATGGACCGGGGTCCACCAACCCGTGGTTCCGCAAATACATCTTTCCCGGCGGCTACTCGCCCGCCCTGTCGGAGGTGATCCCGGCGGTGGAAAAGGCCGGGCTGTGGAACACCGACGTCGAGATTCTGCGCCTTCACTACGCCGAGACCCTGCGCCACTGGCGGGAACGCTTTGCGGCCCGGCGGAAGGAGGTCGTCGGCATGTACGACGAACGTTTTTGCCGAATGTGGGAGTTCTATCTGGCCGGGGCGGAAATCAGCTTCCGCCACCAGGGACACATGGTTTTCCAGATGCAGTTGGCCCGCTCGCTGGGCGCCGTTCCGCTCGTTCGCGACTACATGCATCGCACTGAAGCAGCCTTGGCCGATGCGGTGCCGCCACCCTTGCGCACCGGCCGGACCATCGGCGCCAACAACGCTTGACCAGCGGCGTTCGCGCCACATCGACACACAGAGTTTGCCAAGGTCCAACACCTTGATATGGCGTCTGAATTTGCTGTTGCCCCCAGCTTTCACCGGCTGTGGATGAAAGTTACTCACAGGATTGTGGGTATTCTTAACCCGATCGCACAGCTTTGCGTGCCGCCCTTTGCTAAAGTGCCGCCATGGATGACAAGACCACCCAGCTTTTCGAGCCGCGCCCCCTCGACGGCGGGCTGTCCCGTGCCGGTGCCGCGAAGCCGACGGCGGAATACCGCACGCCGCCGCACAACGAGGAAGCGGAACAGGCGCTCCTCGGCGCCATCCTGGTGAACAACAAGGCGTATGAGAAGGTCGGCGAGTTCCTGCGCGCCGAGCATTTCTACGACCCGGCGCACCAGCGCATCTACTCGGCCATCGCCAAGATGGTGGAGCGCGGCCAGATCGCCAATCCGGTGACCCTGAAGGCCTATTTCGACAACGACGTCGAACTGGCGCCGGACGGCGGCGCCGGCTATCTGGCGCAGCTCGCCGCCAACGTCGTGACGGTGGTCAACGCGGGCGATTACGGCAAGACGATCCACGACTTGTTCCTGCGCCGGCAGTTGATCGAGGTCGGCACGGACATGGTGAACGAGGCGTACCAGCACGACCTCGACATCGACGCCATGGACCAGATCGAAACGGCGGAGAAGCAGCTGTTCGACCTCGCCTCGACCGGCGACGTGCGTGGCGGCTTCATCGCTTTCTCCGAGTCGCTGAAGGCAGCCATCGCCACGGCGGAGACGGCCTTCCGCCGGTCCAGCCACGTCACCGGCGTCACCACGGGCCTGCGCGACCTCGACCGCAAGCTGGGCGGCCTGCACCCCTCGGACCTCGTCATCCTCGCCGGGCGCCCCTCCATGGGCAAGACGGCGCTCGCCACCAACATCGCCTTCAACGCCGCCAAGGCGCACATGCGCACCAACGGCGGCGAGGGAGCGCCGGTCGGCTTCTTCTCGCTGGAAATGTCGGCGGAGCAGCTCGCCACCCGTATCCTGGCCGGCGAGGCCGAGGTGTCGGGCGACAAGATCCGCCGCGGCGAGATCAAGGACAGCGACTTCCCCAAGTTCGTGGCGGCCAGCCAGGAGCTGAGCCGCGTCCCCTTCTTCGTGGACGACACGCCGGCCCTGACCATCGCCGCGGTGCGCACCCGCTGCCGCCGGCTGAAGCGCACGCACGGGCTGGGCATGGTGGTGGTGGACTATCTCCAGCTGCTGCGCGGCGGCTCCACCAAGGGCAACGAGAACCGCGTGCAGGAAATCTCGGAAATCACCCGCGGCCTGAAGGCCATCGCCAAGGAGCTGGAGGTGCCGGTGCTCGCCCTGTCGCAGCTCAGCCGCGCGGTGGAAATGCGCGAGGACAAGCGGCCGCAACTCGCCGACCTGCGCGAATCGGGCTCCATCGAGCAGGACGCCGACGTTGTGATGTTCGTTTACCGCGAACAGTACTATCTTGAGCGTGCCGAGCCGGCCCGCCGGCCGGAAGAGTCCGAAGACAAGTACAACGACCGCTACGCCAACTGGCAGAGGCGCGCTGCCGAGGTTCACAACACCGCGGAGGCGATCATCGCCAAGCAGCGTCACGGCCCGATCGGCAGCGTCCGCATGTTCTTCGACGGCCAGTTCACCAGATTCGGCGACCTCGACACGACCCATGACTTCGGCCCCACTGAGTGATCCGCTGGCCCGCGCTGGCGCCGTTCTGACCATCGATCTCGGCGCGGTGGTCGCCAACTGGACGCAGCTCCGCGACCGGGTGGCGCCCGCCGAATGCGCCGCCGTGGTCAAGGCGAACGCCTATGGCCTGGGGGTGGACCGCGTCGTGCCGGCGCTGGCTGCCGCCGGCTGCCGGACCTTCGTCGTCGCCCAGTTCGAGGAGGCCCTGGCCGTCCGCGCGGTGGCGCCGCCGGAGGCCCGCGTGCTGTCGCTGGGCGGCCTGCCCGCCGGCACCGCGCCGGACTTTACGGCCCACCGCATCCTGCCGGTGCTGAACCATCTGGGCGACATCGCCGGGTGGCGGGCCCACGCCAAGACGCAGGGAACGGCCCTGCCCGCCGTCGTCCACCTCGACACCGGCATGAACCGACTCGGGCTCGGTCCGGACGAGCTGGACACGCTCGTCGGCGACCTTTCCCGGCTGGACGGGGTGGATGTCCGGGTGTGGATGACCCACCTCGCCTGCGCCGACGAAGACTCGGTGATGAACAGCCAGCAGCTCGGGCGCTTCCGCTCGGCGATCGGGCGCCTGCCCGCGGCCGCGGCGAGTTTCGCCAATTCCTCCGGCATCTTCCACGGAACGGCCTTCCATTTCGACCTCGTGCGGCCCGGCTGCGCGCTCTACGGCGTCAACCCGACGCCCGGTGCCGTGAACCCGATGCGGGGCACCATCCGGCTCGACGCCCGGCTGCTTCAGGTGCGCAACGTTGACAGCCCTATGACCGTTGGCTACGGTGCCACGCACCGCGTTGCGGCGAGAGGAAAAATCGCAACCATCGCAGTGGGTTATGCCGACGGATATCTGCGTTCGCTCAGCGGGCGCGGCCATGTCTTCGTCAACGGCGTGGCCGCTCCGGTGGTTGGGCGCGTTTCGATGGATCTGGTCACGGTGGATGTCAGCCACCTTCCCGACGAGGCGGTGACGCCCGGCGGGCTGGTGGAACTGATCGGCCCGAACCGCCCGGTGGACACCGTGGCGAGCGAGGGCGGAACCATCGGCTACGAGATCCTGACCTCGCTGGGCGCGCGTTACCACAGGGTCTACCGCGACCCGCCGCCGCCTGAGGTCGCTTGATGGGTTTCCTTGCCGCCACCGGACGGGCCTTCCTGATCTTTCTGGAAGCCACCGGAAAGCTCGCCATGTTCACCGGCGCCGCGTTGTCGCATTGCGTGCGTCCGCCGTTCTACCCGCGGCAGATCCTCCGCCAGATGATCGACATCGGCTACTACTCGCTGCCGGTGGTCGGGCTGACCGCGCTGTTCACCGGCATGGTGCTGGCGCTGCAGAGCTATTCCGGCTTTTCCCGCTTCCAGGCGGAGGGCGCCATCGCCACGGTGGTCGCCCTGTCGGTGACGCGGGAGCTGGGGCCGGTGCTGGGCGGCCTGATGGTCGCGGGACGCATCGGTGCCGCCATGGCCGCCGAGATCGGCACCATGCGCGTGACAGAGCAGATCGACGCGCTGTCGACCCTGTCGACCAACCCCTTCAAGTATCTGGTGGCGCCCCGCCTGATCGCCGGGCTGGCCATGCTGCCGCTGCTGGTGCTGGTGGCGGACATCATCGGCGTGTTCGGCGGCTTTCTGGTCGGCGTCTACCGGCTGGACTTCAACCCGGCCTCCTACATCGGCCGGACCTGGGAGTTCCTGGAGCCGGTGGACGTGATCTCCGGCCTCGTCAAGGCGGCGGTGTTCGGCTTCATGGTGTCGCTGATGGGTTGCTACCACGGCTACCATTCGCGTGGCGGCGCCCAGGGGGTGGGTGCGGCGACGACCAACGCGGTGGTGTCGGCCTCCATCCTGATCCTGGTGTGGAACTACCTCATCACCGGCATCTTCTTCTCGACGAAGTGAGCGCAGAGCAATGAGCGAGTCCATGTCGCAGGTTCCCCCCGCTCATCCGCCGAAGATTTCGCTGAAGAACGTGCACAAGGCGTTCGGACCGAAGGTCGTGCTCAACGGCATCGACCTGGAAGTCGGGCGCGGCGAGTCGCTGGTCGTCATCGGCGGGTCCGGTACCGGCAAGTCGGTGATGCTGAAGTGCATCCTGGGCCTTCTGTCCCCGGACAGCGGCTCCATCCGCGTCGATGGCGAGGAGACGACGAAACTGCGCCCGCGCGAGCGGGAAAAGCTGCTGCACAAGTTCGGCATGCTGTTCCAGGGCGCGGCCCTGTTCGACAGCCTGAAGGTCTGGGAGAACGTCGCCTTCGGCCTGATCCAGGGCGAGCACATGCCGCGCGCCAAGGCGAAGGACATTGCCATCGCCAAGATGGGCGCGGTCGGCCTTGGCCCGGAGGTCGGGGAACTGTTCCCGTCGGAGCTGTCGGGCGGCATGCAGAAGCGCGTCGGTCTCGCCCGCGCCATCGCCGACGAGCCGGAGATCATCTTCTTCGACGAGCCGACGACCGGCCTCGACCCGATCATGGCCGACGTGATCAACGAGTTGATCGTAAAGTGCGTGAAGGATCTGGGCGTCACCGCCGTGACCATCACCCACGACATGGCCTCGGCCCGCAAGATCGCCGACCGCGTCGCGATGATCTACCAGGGCCGGATCATCTGGACCGGCCACGCCAACGACATTGACCATTCCGGCAACCCCTACGTCGACCAGTTCGTCCACGGCCGGGGCGAAGGGCCGATCAAGATGCAGGTGCGGGCGCTGTAAGGCGCCACAGCGCCGGTTCGTGCAAAATTAACCTGCCGCCCGGTAGGGTCGGCCACAAAGCACGCCGGCCACCACGGGCCGGCGCCCCATCGGAGAGACGAGTATGGCGGACATCACCACGAACGGACTGGCCTTCGCGAGCTTCATGCTGAGCGCCAAGATTCTGGAGACGCTCCAGGCCAAGGGGCTGCTGACCAACGAAGAGACGGTGCAGACCATCAAGAACGCCCATGAGCAGCTCCTCAAGAACGACAACCAGCTGTCGCTCGAAGCCGCCGACGCGCTGGCTCACTTCTTCGCCGGCCCGACCGACGGGAAGTGACCGTCACGGCGCCGGACGCGCCGCCGACCGCGCGAGGTTATCGCGCAGCTCCGGCAGCAGGACGGCGCCCAGCAGGGCGATGACCGGCAGCAGGGCGTAGTCGCCCTCTGCCGCCGCGGCGATCAGGTCCGCGCGGGTCAGCAACTCCAGCCGCATCTCCTCCAGATCGCCGGAATCCGGCTCGGCCACCTTCCGGGCGTTGCGGGCCTGGAACAGGTGGCAGACGCAGCCGCGCTGGTTGGCCTGCACCACGTAGGAGCCGAGCGCGGTCCACTCCTCCGCGACATAGCCCGTCTCTTCCAGCAGTTCCCGCTTGGCCGCCGCCAGGGGCGCCTCCCCCGGATCGATCCCGCCCGCCGGAAAGGTCTGGGTGACGCGGCGCGGGCCGTGCTTGTATTGGCGCAGCATCAGGACACGCCCATCCGCGTCCTCGACGAACATCTGAACAAAGTCGCCCTGTTCAACCTGGTAAAAGTTCTCGACCCGCTGGCCGTCCGGGGTCTCGATGGTGTCGGCGTGCACCCGGACGAAGGGGCCGGCATCGAGCAGGGTGCGGCGGTCCAGCACGGTCCAGGGCTTCAGGTCGTCCCCGCTCATGCCGCAGCGGCTCCGGCCGCGGTTTCGTAGGGCGGCTGGGCGTAGCCGGCCGGCGACAGGGTGAAGATCTCGCAGCCCGTTTCGGTGATGCCGACCTGATGCTCGAACTGGGCGGACAGGGAGCGGTCGCGGGTGACGGTGGTCCAGCCGTCCGACAGGATCTTCACGTCCGGCTTTCCGGCGTTGAGCATCGGCTCGATGGTGAAGACCATGCCCGGAACCAGCAGAACCCCGGTGCCGCGCTTGCCGAAATGGTCGACATGGGGCGCGTCGTGGAACACCCGGCCGATGCCGTGCCCGCCGAAGTCGCGCACCACGCCGTAACGGTGGGATTCGGCCAAGGTCTGGATGGCGTGGCCGATGTCGCCCAGGTGATTGCCCGGCTTGGCCTGCGCGATGCCGGCCATCATGGCCTTGTAGGTGATGTCCACCAGCTTGCGCGCCTTCACCCCGATCTTGTCGCCGACGAAGAACATGCGGCTGGTGTCGCCGTACCAGCCGTCCAGGATCACCGTCACGTCGATGTTCACGATGTCGCCGTCGACCAGCGTCTTGTCGTCGGACGGGATGCCGTGGTTCACCACATGGTTCGGCGAGATGCAGCTCGCCGCCGGATAGCCGTGATAGCCGAGGGTCGCGGGGATGGCGCCGTTGTCGCGCATGAAGGTCTCGATCAGACGGTTCAGATGGCCCGTGCTGACTCCCGGCACCACCTGGGGCGTGATGTGGTCGAGCGTCGCCGCGGCCAACCGCCCGGCCTTGCGAAGTGCCTCGAACTCCTCCGGGCCGTGCAGCGGGATCTTCCGCGCGTCCTTGTCCGCCACCGTGTCACCTCACATCCGTTGTTCATCGTGATTCCGGTACAGAACCTACCACCGGAACAGCCGAGAAAAGCCCCAGCTTTTTATCACCTCTGCCATAGGATTTAGAACGTCACCTTGCTATATGTGGGGCGCTGCCGCTCCAACCAATCGCTAGACCTTTGGCAAAGCCAACCACCCGCTACGTCTGCCAGGCCTGCGGCGCGTCCTTCCCGAAATGGGCGGGACGCTGCGACGCCTGCGGCGAATGGAACACCCTCGTCGAGGAAGCCGCCCCGGAAGCCGCCCCCAAGGGATTGGGCGTGGCGCGCGGACGCCGGCTGGACTTCGTGGGACTGGCCGGGTCCAGCGAGGCGCCGCCGCGCCGCATGACCCGCATCGAGGAGTTCGACCGCGTCTGCGGCGGCGGCCTCGTCCCCGGATCGGCGATCCTGATCGGCGGCGACCCCGGAATCGGCAAATCGACCCTTCTCCTCCAGGCCATGGCCCGGCTGTCGCAGGAACACCGCTGCGCCTACGTCTCCGGCGAAGAGGCGGTGGACCAGGTGCGGCTGCGCGCCGTCCGTCTGGGCTGCGCCACGGCACCGGTCCAGCTCGCCTCGGCGACCAGCGTGCGCGACATCGTCGCCTCGCTCGACGGCACCGACGGGCCGGAGGTGGTCGTTATCGACTCGATCCAGACCATGTATGTGGACAATCTGGACAGCGCCCCCGGCACCGTCGCCCAGGTGCGGGCGAGCGCGCAGGAGCTGATCCGCGTCGCCAAGCGGCGCGGCTGCGTCCTGCTGCTGGTCGGCCACGTCACCAAGGAAGGCACCATCGCCGGCCCCCGCGTGCTGGAGCACATGGTGGACACGGTTCTCTATTTCGAAGGCGAGCGCGGCCATCAGTTCCGCATCCTGCGCGCAGTCAAGAACCGCTTCGGCGCGACGGACGAGATCGGCGTGTTCGAGATGACCGACGGCGGGCTGGGCGAAGTCGCCAACCCCTCCGCCCTGTTCCTGGCGGAACGGCGCGGCGACGTGTCGGGGGCCGCCGTCTTCGCCGGCATGGAGGGCACCCGCCCGGTGCTGGTCGAGGTCCAGGCGCTGGTCGCCCCCTCCCCGCTCGGCACGCCGCGGCGCGCGGTGGTCGGCTGGGACTCGGCGCGGCTCGCCATGGTCCTGGCGGTGCTGGAAGCGCGCTGCGGCGTGCAGATCGGCGCCAACGACGTCTATCTCAACGTGGCCGGCGGGCTGCGCATCACCGAGCCGGCGGCCGACCTCGCGGTCGCCGCGGCGCTGGTCTCCTCGCTGACCGGGGAGCCGGTGCCCGCCGACGCCGTGGTCTTCGGCGAGGTCGGCCTGTCGGGCGAGGTGCGCGCCGTGGGCCAGAGCGACGCCCGGCTGAAGGAAGCCGCGAAGCTGGGGTTTTCAACGGCGATCTTTCCGGCTAGACGGAACGGCAAGAAGCCGGGGCGCGGCGACAGCGGCCTGAAATCGGTCGAACTGCAGCAGCTCAGCGAATTGCTGCCGCTGTTCCAGGCCGGATCGGGAACCCGACCGCCGCGCGGCCGGGACTAGAGCGTCTGATTTGACACGAGCATCCAAAGCGAAAGCGCACGAGGCGTAAAGCGGCGTTATGGACACATTCCCGATCAATCCGGCGGATCTGGCCGTCATCGTGGTGCTTCTGCTGGCGGCCCTGCTGGCCTTCACCCGCGGCATGGTGGCCGAGGTGCTGTCGGTCGCCGCCTGGGTCGGTGCGGCGCTGATCACGCTGAACGCCCTGCCCCACGTTCTGCCCATCGCGCAGACCTACATTCATGTCGAGATGGCCGCCTACGCCGCGTCGGCGGTGGCGCTGTTCGTCGTCAGCCTTGTGGTTTTGACAATCCTGGGCCGCGTCGTGTCGCGGGGGGTGCAGAATTCCGGCCTTTCGGCGCTCGACCGCTCGCTGGGCTTCGTCTTCGGCTTGCTGAAGGGTGCAATCCTCGCCTCCGTCGCCTATCTCTTCTTCGCCTGGCTGGTGCCGAACCCGGCGGAGCATCCGGCGTGGCTGCAGAGCGCCAAAACCCGGCCGATGCTGGTCTCCGGGGCCGCCATGATTTACGAGGTGATGCCGGAGTCGCTGCGCAAGGATGGGCTGGGCCAGATGGACATGGCGCGGGAGCGCGCGCGGCAGGCGGTGGAGGCCAAGCAGGCGCTGGACCGCCTGTCCACGCCGGTTCCCGGCGCGCCGAAGACCGGTGGTGCTTCGCCGTCCGATACCGGCTATAAGGACCGGGACCGCGGCGACCTTGAGCGACTGATCCAGAACGCACGCTGAACGCCGCATGGTGCAGAGTGCCTGTGAGTAACGCCCCGCTGGCAAAGAGGCCGCCGGGGCAATGCCCTTTGGTGATGCTGTGTATGACGAGGATCTTCCGATGCTGACGACGCATCCGTTCGACGACGACAAGCTGCGCGAGGAGTGCGGCGTGTTCGGCATCCACAGCCATCCGCAGGCGGGGGCCATCACCGCGCTCGGCCTGCACGCGCTGCAGCATCGCGGCCAGGAAGCCTGCGGCATCGTCAGCCACGACGGCGACCGCTTCCATCTGGAGCACACGCTCGGCCTCGTCGGCGATCACTTCTCGTCGGAAGCGATCATCGGCAAGCTGAAAGGCCCGCAGGCCATCGGCCACGTCCGCTACGCCACCACGGGCGACACGACGATCCGCAACGTCCAGCCGCTCTACGCCGACTTCGAGTTCGGCGGCTTCGCGCTGGCCCACAACGGCAATCTGACCAACGCCCACACGCTGCGCCGGCAGCTCGTCCGCCGCGGTTGCCTGTTCCAGTCCACCACCGACACCGAAACCATCGTCCATCTGATGGCCATCGCCCGGGGCGGTTCGCCGGTCGACCGGCTGATCGAGGCGGTGCGGCAGGTCGAGGGCGCCTTCTCCCTGGTGGCGCTGACCCCGAACGAGGTGATCGGCGTGCGCGACCCGCTGGGCGTCCGTCCGCTGGTTCTCGGCAAGCTGGGCGACACCTACATCGTGACCAGCGAGACCTGCGCCCTGGACATCGTCGGCGCCGACTATGTGCGCGACGTCGAGCCGGGCGAGATGGTCGTGCTGAACGACCAGGGTGTGCAGAGCCTGCGCCCCTTCCAGCCGCAGGGCCGCCGCTTCTGCATCTTCGAATACATCTACTTCGCGCGGCCCGACAGCGTGATGGAGGGCTCCTCCGTCTACAACGCGCGCCAGCGGATCGGCGCCGAACTGGCCCGCGAATCGGGCATCGACGCCGACGTGGTGGTCCCGGTGCCCGACAGCGGCGTGCCGGCGGCCCTCGGCTACGCCACGCAGAGCGGCGTGCCCTTCGAGCTGGGCATCATCCGCAACCATTATGTCGGCCGCACCTTCATCGAGCCGACCGACCAGATCCGCCATCTGGGCGTGAAGCTGAAGCACAACGCCAACCGCGCCATGATCGAGGGCAAGCGGGTGGTGCTGGTGGACGACAGCATCGTGCGCGGCACGACCTCCAAGAAGATCGTCGAGATGGTGCGGGCCGCCGGGGCGAAGGAGGTGCACATGCGCATCTCCAGCCCGCCGACCTCGCACCCCTGCTTCTACGGCATCGACACGCCGGAGCAGAGCAAGCTGCTCGCCCACCGAATGTCGGTGGAGGAGATGCGCGAGTTCATCCAGGCCGACAGCCTCGCCTTCATCTCGCTGGACGGCCTCTACCGGGCCATGGGCGCGGAGCGCCGCGACCCGAAGAATCTGACCTTCTGCGACGCCTGTTTCACCGGCGACTATCCCATCGCGCTGACCGACGCGCTGGATCACCCGCCGGTCGAGGCGAACGTCCGCATCCGCGCCTGACCGCCTGACCACCGCCGCGACGGGCCGGCCGCAACCCAGCGGACCGGCCCGTTCGCCAATCCCGCTACCGAACATCGTCGAGTCGCCGCCATGTCCCGTCTTTCCGGCCGCACCGCCCTCATCACCGGCGCCTCGCGCGGCATCGGCGCCGCCGTCGCCAAGCGCTTCGCCGCCGAAGGCGCCCACGTCATCCTCGCCGCCCGCACCGTCGGCGGACTGGAGGAGACCGACGACGCGATCTTCCAGGCCACCGGCCGCAACGCCACGCTGGTCCCGCTGGACCTGCGGCAGTTCGACAAGATCGACCAGCTCGGCTACTCGATCTTCGAACGGTTCGGGAAGCTCGACATCCTGGTCAGCAACGCCGGCGTCCTGGAAGCGCTGGGGCCGGTCGCCCATTACGATCCGAAGCTGTGGCAGCGCGTGATGGACGTGAACGTCACCGCCAACTTCCGGCTGATCCGCTCCTTCGACCGGCTGCTGCGCGCGTCCGATGCGGGGCGCGCCGTCTTCGTGACGTCGGGCGCCGCGAACGCGCCCTACCCCTACTGGAGCCCGTACGGAGCCAGCAAGGCGGCGCTGGAGATGATGGTGAAGACCTACGCGATGGAAATCGCTTCGTCGAACCTGCGCGTCAATCTGGTCGATCCCGGCATCGTGGCGACCAAGCTGCGCATGCAGGCCTTCCCCGGCGAGGACCAGACCAAGCTGGCCCAGCCCGACGACGTGACCGAAGCCTTCGTGGCGCTGGCGGAAGCGTCCTGCACCCGCCACGGCGAGGTGGTGTCGGCACAGGGGTGACTTGCGGATCTCTCCTTTTTCACGCGCCTGAGGCTGACCCCGGCATGACACCCGAACAAATCCAGGCCCGCGTGCTCTACCGCGATGGGCTCATGCTCATCATCGACAAGCCCGCCGGCCTGCCCGTTCACGCCGGGCCGGGCGGCGGTCCGAACCTGGAACGCCATTTCGACGCCCTGCGCTTCGGCTTTCCGAAGCCGCCGGGCCTCGCCCACCGGTTGGACCGCGACACCTCGGGCTGCCTGATTTTGGGGAGGCATCCGAAGGCCCTGCGCAAGTTGGGGAAGCTGTTCCAAGACGGCAAGGTCGACAAGACCTACTGGGCGGTCGTCGCCGGCAATCCGCCGGATGAGCAGGGGCGGATCGAACTGCCGTTGAAGAAGGTGAGCAACCGCACCGGCGGCTGGCGGATCGTCGTGGCCGACGATGGGCAGAGCGCCGTCACCGACTACCGGCTCCTCGGCCGCGGCGACGGCATCTCATGGCTGGAGCTGAAGCCGCACACCGGGCGCACGCATCAGATTCGCGTGCATTGCGCCACGGCGCTGGGCTGCCCGCTGCTGGGCGATCCGCAATATGGCGGTCCGGAAGGGCACCCGCTGCATTTGCAATCGCGGGCCATTTCGCTGCCCCTCTACCCCTCCCGCGAGGCGGTCGGCGCGGTGGCGCCGGTTCCGCCCCACATGCGCGCGGCGCTCGCCGCCTGCGGTTTCGAAGGAGACGACCCCGCCTGACGTCCGGGACGCCGGGCCTTTACGCCCGCCACTCGGCACGCTTCTCCGTGCCGGTTTCCGTCTCGTGCACCATGAAGCCGACATAGCCGGCCACGATGGCGAGGACTGCGTGCAGCCAGATGTCGTTGCCGTGCAGCGGCACCAGCCCGAACAGGGTGTTCAGACCCGGAATGAAGCCAAGGACGGTCAGAACGGCATAGGCCACGGCCACGCTGCGCAGATAGCTGCGCGAGGCCAGGCGGCTGGAGAAGTAGGCGAAGAAGCCCCACAGGCCGAACAGAAGATGCACGATGTTGTGCAGCAGGTTCACCGGGAACAGCCCGAGCAGATAGCCATGGAAGGATTCGACGGCGAGCGTCATGCCTTCCGGGGGCGGGCTCAGGAAGGTCGGAATGAAGCCCAGTATGCCGATGGCCGTAAAGGCCGCGGCATAGACCAGCGTCACGTTGCGCCACCACATGTGTCTCTCCGTTGGCAGACAGGGGATGAAACCGCCTTACCAACAGAGGGTTTGGAAGCAGCGTTCCCTTAATTCGGCCGCAGTCTCAGGCGGTCACCGCCTCCATGGTCACGGCCTTGACCGGGCACACGCCCACGCAGTCGCCGCAGCCGGAGCAGCCACCCTCCTCAACGATCGGCAGCCAGCGGCCGCGCCCCAGCGGACGGAAACGGATCGCGCCGCGGTCGCAATGGTCGCCGCACATCCGGCAATCGGTCCCGATATAGGACAGGCACGCCGCGCCGATGCGCGCCTCCAACGCTTGCGGTGCCGCCGATGGTGTTTGGGGCCTCGCCGGTTCGGACCGGAAGCGCCCTCGGAAAAGATCCGCGCGACTGACCGCCATGATGGCCGCCCTCCCCTTCCTTTTCCGCTGTGTCGTCCTTGCTGCATTCGCGAATGCCGAGCATCGGCGATGGCGGTACACTGACCTTTCGTGCACCACCCGACCTTGACCGTCGTCAAGGTCCGCACCGCACCGGAAGGAAGGACGGCATGGTCCCCATCGGCAACACCACGGCGCGCTGGATGACGCTTCGTTACGGGCTGGCGCTCGGGGTGATCGCGCTGTGCACGCTGGCCGGCTTCATCATGACCGAGCGGGTCATCGACCAGCACGCCGACATGCTGGAGGTCGTGAACATTTCGGGACGCCAGCGCATGCTGTCCCAGCGTACCGCCCTGCTGGCGGAGCAGCTCCGCAACGCCCCGACCGACGCCGAGCGGCGCGCGCTGACCGCTCGGCTGGCCGAGGCGACCGACATGTTCGAGAACGCCCATCGGCGGCTGACCGGCGCCGACGAGGGGCCGGCGATGGGCAAGGACGTGCGGCGGCTCTATTTCGACGGGCCGGAACCGCTGAACGATCTGGTGCTCCGCCACATCGCCGCGCTCCGTGCGGTGATCGCCGCCGGCCCCGCCGGCCTGCCCCGGGCCATGCCCGAGGCCGACCTCGTCACCCATCAGGCGCTCGGCCCGCTGCTGGCGGGGCTGGAGGACATGGTGGCGCGCTACCAGGAGGCGGGCGAGCGTGGCTTCGCCACCCTGCACAATCTGGGCTTCGCCGCACTCATCTTAACGCTGCTGACCCTGTGCGCCGAGGTGCTGGTGATCTTCCGCCCGATGGTCCGGCAGGTGCAGCGCCAATTCGCGGACATCACCCGCATGACCCAGGCGCTGGAGCAGACCAACGTCACGCTGGAAGCCCAGGTGCGCGCCCGCACCGCCGAGCTGCACACGGCCAAGGTGGCGGCGGAACAGGCCCATCTGGCGAAGTCGCGCTTCCTCGCCCACGCCGGGCACGACCTGAAGCAGCCCCTCCAAGCCATCAACATGTTCACCGGCATGCTGGAACGGCAGCTCGACAAGCCCCGCGCCCTGGCGCTGGTGAAGGATTTGCGGCTGGCCCAGCGGTCCATGCACGACCTGTTGAACGCCATCCTGGACATCTCGAAGCTGGAATCGGGGGTGGTCGAGCCGAAGCCCGCCGACGTCGCGCTGTCCGCCCTGTTCGACCAACTCGAAGCGGAGTTCACCGGGATCGCCGAGGACAAGGGTCTGCGGCTGCGCGTCGTGCCGACGGATCTGTCGGTGCGGACGGACCCCTTTCTCCTTGAGCGTATTCTGCGCAACCTGCTGACCAACGCGGTGCGCTACACCGAACAGGGCGGCGTGCTGATGGGTTGCCGGCGCCGCGGCGGCACGGCATGGATCGAGGTCTACGACACGGGCCGGGGCATCGCCGAAGCCGACCGCCGACGCATTTTCGAGGAGTTCGTCCAGCTCGACCGGCCCGACCGCGACCGCAGCGAGGGGATCGGGCTTGGCTTGGCCATCGTCGACCGGCTGGCCCGGCTGCTCGGCCATCCGCTGGAGCTTCGCTCCGTCGAGGGGCGCGGAACGGTGTTCTCCGTGGGGGTCCCCTTGGTCCCCAGCCTACACGAGACGGTCGCGGCCTGATTCCTTGACCAGAAGCACCGCCTGGGTCCGGCTGCCCACCCCGAGCGCCTTCAGCACGCCTGTGACGTGTGTCTTGACGGTGGACAGGTTCAGGCCCAGACGCTCCCCGATTTCCTGGTTCGATAGGCCCTGAGCCAACAGGTCCAGGACCTCCAACTGGCGGCGGGTCATGCCGTCGAAGACGCTCGGCTCATGCGGCTTTGCGATGGCCGGTGCCTGGGCGATTCCCGGCATGCCGAGCACCGGCGGCACGTAGGAGCCACCGGCCATGACCAGACGCAGGATGTTAACGACCAGCACGTCGTCTGTGGATTTCGGGATGAAGGCCCGCACCCCGCGCGACAGCACGGCGCGCATCTCGTCCGGCGAGTCGATCATCGAGAAGACGACGACCGGCACCGGCGCCACCCGCTTCACCACCGCCTCCACATCGTCCAGCCCACCGAGGCCCGGCATGCGCAGATCCATGATGATGAGGTCGTAGGGTCCCTGGTCCAGCAGCTGGATCAACTGACCGAAGCTGGTCGCCGCCGCCACGCTGGCCTGTTCGTTCAGCTCCCCGACCAGATGGGTCAGGCCACTGCGAACGATGGAGTGATCGTCGGCGATCAATACCTGCATGACAACCCTGCTTCGGCGGAGGCGGCTGGTGGGGACGACCCAATGGGACAGGGTCCGCTGGGACCGGGCCGGACTCGGTCGTCTCAAACCAAAGTGCGGCTTCCGGTATGAACCTCATACGCCGACGGGAGGTTTCATGCCACAATTGATGCATGATTCCGCAATGCCGCGCGTACTTCTGCCGCAGATGCGAAAAAGGCGCCGCGGAGGCGGCGCCCTTCTCTCGGTCCTGATCGCGCCAACCGGCCCCGATGGAAGCCGGCGGCCCGCCGGATCACTGCACGCGGATGAGGATCTGCGCGCGGCGGTTCGACGGCTCGCGGACGTTCGCACCGGTGTTCACCAGGAGCTGGGTCTCGCCCTTGCCCTCGACGGTGATCTGGTTGGCGGCGACCCCCTTGCCGACCAGCGCGTTCTTCACCGCGTCGGCCCGGCGCAGCGAGAGCCGCTGGTTGTAGGCCGGCGAGCCCGAGGTGTCGGTGTGGCCGACCACATGGATGCTGACCGCCCGCACCTGACCGGCGGAGGCGGCGGCATCGCCGATGATCTTGTCGGACGCCGCCGTGATGTTGGCCTTGTCCCAGTCGAAGAACACCAGATACTCCGACTGCGGCTGCGCCTGCACCGGCGCCGCCGGAGCGACGGCCGCCGCCGCCGGGGCCGCCGCCGGGGCGCCGAAGGTGTAGCGCAGACCGGCCATGACGGTGTGGTTCTGGTATTCGCCCTTCACGGTGGAGCTGGCGAGGCCGGCCGGGCCGCCCAGGTCGAACTTCGGATCGAGCGTCGCGAAGTAGCGGTAATCCAGCGTCAGGGCCAGGTTCTGGCTCAGGGCGTAGGACACGCCGGCGATGCCCTGGTAGGCGAACACCCAGTCGCGGTCATCGAAACCGCCGAGGTCCAGACGGACCTGGGCGATACCAGCGCCAACGCCGATGTAAGGCGTGAAGGCGGTGCCCGTGTTGATGTCGTACAGGACGTTGCCCATGAAGGCGAGCGAGCTGGCCTTGCCGCCCAGACCGTTCACCGCCGCGTTGGCGCTGTCGGTGCTGTCGATCGCGTTGCGCCAGCGCCACGCGAACTCAAGCTCGGCGCGCGGGCCGGCGGCCGTCGCGTAGCCGGCGGAGATATCGCCGATGCCGCCCAGCTTGAAGCTGGTGCTGGCGTCCGTCGGGGTGTTCTCGAAGCGCAGATCGGCGTCGCGCGTCCAGTTCACGCCGGCGCCGGCGCCGACGTAAAAGCCCTCGGTCGCGGCCATGGCGGCGGTCGGCAGCATCGCCGCGAGCGCCGTTCCGAGCAGAATCCCACGCAGAGTCATTTTCTTCTTTCCTTTGTGCACAGCGTTGCCGGGGCTGTCGAAGCGAACCGTTCGAAAGGCGGGTGTCTGAAGACTCCGGCCTTCATCGGGCAAGCCCGCCGCATTCCGTCGGCGGTTGAAACGTCATGACTTCGAGATATCAGCAACCACCCACCGTCACAAGTCCTCTGCGACAAGATGAACAGAGATGTTGCATTTCTGCATTACCCGAACGTTCGTCACACTCTTCATATTCCTTCGAGAACAAAGCAATCGCTCGCCGAATTCTTCCTAATCCCATTGGGTGGGGCGCATGACTTTTGGGGTATTTTTGCAGTTAGCACAAACAATCCAGACACACGAAAGCACCCCGCCTTCGGCAGGGGCAGCACACTCACGGTGTCACTGGCAAGAAGCCGGCGGAACCGGCGCCGGCGTCCCGCTCAGTCCTGCGGTTCGGCGACCATTTCGAACTGGGTGGGGTCAAGAAGGGCGGAAACCGCCAGGGTTTTCAGGGTCTTGTGATCGTCGGACCGCTGAAGTTGGGCGTGCTGGGTGCCCAGCCCATCCTTGCGGATGGCGATCACCTGCCAGACGCCACCGCCGGGGCCCAATTTGCGGAACATCTGGCCTTCGACGACTTCGCGCTTTCTGCGCATATCCGATCTCCAAAACCCAAAAACGTCAAACCCGCCAACCTTGCGGATACGGCAGGCCATTCAAACACCAAACCGCCCCCGGTTGGCGAGTGTCCGTTGTGCGCGCCACGCATACCGAAGCCGGGATGTAGCGGTGCTGCAACAACCGTCTTCGCACCTGCGGAACAAACCGCCGACCCGCCGTGTTGATGCCGTCATGAAAATCGATCACGACGTGCTCCTGTTCGCGACCCGCCTCGTGGAAGAACTGGGCGAGTCCGCCATCCGCATCAGCCGCGTCCGCCTCGTCGAACTCACGGCTGCGAACAACCTGCGCGCCGCCGCCTTCTGGCGCGACGTGATGAACACCTCGGAGAGGCTTCTGGCGGAGCGCTCCCCGGCTTTGGCCCCTCCTCCGACATCCCCTCCAATGGCTCCTTCGATGACGGCGCAGCCGGCGCCCCTCTGAACCACACCGCAGGCACCACGCCACGCAAAAGGCCCGGCGGTTTCCCGCCGGGCCTTTGCACGACTTCATTTCCCTGAGGAAACCAGATCGTACGTCCGGGACGTTGGCCCCGGCTTACTTGACCCCAGCTTACTTGACCCCGGCTTACTTGACCTGGGCGTACTGGCCGTTGTTCCAGCGGTACCAGACATAGGCCGGAGAGGTCACGTCGCCCTTGGCGTCGAAGCCGATCTTGCCGATCACCGTGTTGTAGCTGTTCTTGCGCAGAACGTCGGCGATTTTGGCCGAGTCGGTCGAGTTGGCCTGCTTGGCCGCCTCCGCCCAGATCTGCAGAGCGGCGTAGGTGTAGAGGGTGTAGCCCTCCGGCTCATAGCCGGCCTTGCGGAACTTCTCCACGGCTTCCTTGGCTTCCGGCATCTCGCGCGGGTCCGGGCCGAAGGTCATCATGGTGTTCTCGCCGGCCGGACCGGTGATCGCCCAATACTCGTTGGTCACCAGCGCGTCGCCCGACACGATCGGGGCGTTCAGGCCCTGATCCTTCATCTGGCGGGCCAGCAGGCCGGCTTCGGTGTGGTAGCCACCGACATAGACGACGTCGACGGCTTCCTGCTTCAGCTTGGACACCAGCGCCGAGTAGTCCTTCTCACCCGCCGTGTAGGCTTCGTAGACCTTCTCCTTCTGGCCGCCGGCGTTCAGCGCCTTCTGCGTCTCGTCGGCGAGACCCTTACCGTAGGCGGACTTGTCGTGCAGGATCGCGACGTTCTTGCCCTTGTAGTTGTCCAGCAGATACTTGCCGGCAATCTGGCCCTGCTGGTCGTCACGGCCGCAGACGCGCAGCACGTTCTTCAGGCCCTGCTCGGTCAGCTTCGGGTTGGTCGAGGCCGGGGAGATCTGCAGGACGCCTTCCTCGGCATAGACCTGCGAGGCCGGGATCGAGGAGCCCGAGCAGAAGTGACCGGCGACGAATTTCACGCCCGCCTTGGCGAGCTGGTTCGCCACGGCGACGGCCTGCTTCGGGTCGCAGGCGTCGTCGCCCACTTCCAGCTTCAGCTTCTGGCCCAGGACACCGCCGGCGGCGTTGATGTCGGCAACCGCCTGCTCCATGCCCTTCTTCATCTGCTCGCCGAAGGTGGCGTACTGGCCGGTGATCGGGCCGGCGGTCGCCACCGCGATGTCGGCCTTCGCCACCGAGGCGGTCATAGCGGTCGCCGCAACCGCAACGAGGAGGGAAAGCTTGTAGTTCATAGTTTCGTTGGCTCCCTGTTATGAGTCGTACGCCGGCCCCGCCGGGGCCTTTTCACCGGTCCCCCAAGGGCTGGGGGCGCCGGTGCCGACAAGGTTCCACTATAGTCCGATCATCGCCAAGTGCGACAGTTTCACCCGCGTCCCAGTCCCGATCGGACCCATGGAATTCGCAATCATTCAGCGAGCGTTCCGCCGACGCGCTCGCGCCAGCCAAAGGGTCCGGAACGCTCATACAGCCAAGGATACTGGGACACCATCCGGCGCGCCATCGAAATGCGGTACGTGGTCAGGGTGATCGCGCCGATCACCAGGGTGTGCACCACGAATCCATACACCGACAGGAGCTGGCCGCCGAACAGGCCCCAGACCAGGAACCGGTCGCCCAGCCCCAGCAGGATGGAGTAGGCGATCGCGCTCGACAGCGGCTTCCAGCCTTCGGCCAGGGTCTGGCCGGTCAGAACGCCGCAGCCGCCGAACACCAGGACCGTCAGGCCCAGGAACACAGGCAGAGAGGACCCGAGAACGCCGTCCATCAGTGACCTCCCTCCAGATAGGCCGAGCGAACTTCCTCGTTCGCCAGCAGTTCGGCACCGGTCCCCGACATGGTGACCTTGCCGTTGACCATCACATAGCCGCGGTGGGCGAGCTTCAGCGCGTGGAAGGCGTTCTGCTCGACCATGAACACGGTCATCTTCTGCTCGCGGTTGATGTCCTTCACCGCCTGGAAGATCTGTTTCACCACCAGCGGGGCGAGGCCCAGGGACGGTTCGTCAAGAAGCAGCAGCCGCGGCTGGCTCATCAGCGCGCGGCCGATGGCCAGCATCTGCTGCTCGCCGCCCGACATGGTGCCGGCGCGCTGGCTGATCCGCTCCTTCAGCCGCGGGAACAGGGTCAGGACCCGCTCCAGCTCGTTGGCGAAGCTGCCCGGCTTGGCGGTGATGGAGCCCATTTGCAGGTTCTCCAACACGCTCATGCGCGGGAAGATGCGGCGGCCTTCCGGCGACTGGGCGATGCCCAGGCGGACCAGCTCGTAGGTGGGCATCTGGGTGATGTCCTGCCCTTCGAAGGTGATCCGGCCCATGCGGGCGCGCGGACTGCCGCAGATGGTCATGAGAAGCGTGGACTTGCCGGCGCCGTTGGCGCCGATCAGCGAGACGATCTCGCCGGCCCCGATCTCGATATCGACCCCCTTCAGCGCCTCGATGGCGCCGTAGAAGGTGTGGACGCCCGATACCTTCAGCATGGCTCAGGCCCCCTCCCCGGCTCGCTTGGCGACCTCCGGCAGGTCGGCCTTGATCTCCGGCGGCAGCTCCTCGTCCTCCTCCTCGCCCAGATAGGCGCGGATGACCGCCGGGTCGTTCTTCACGAAGGCCGGATCGCCGTCGGAAATCTTCCGCCCGTAATCCAGCACCACGACATGGTCGGAAATGCTCATCACCACGCTCATGTCATGCTCGATCAGCAGCACGCCGATCTTGTGCGCGTCGCGGATGTAGGTGAGCAGGTCGGCCAGTTCGCCCGATTCGCGCGGGTTGAGGCCGGCCGCCGGCTCGTCCAGGCAGAGCATCACCGGCTCGGTGCACATGGCGCGGGCGATCTCCAGCCGGCGCTGGGCGCCGTAGGGGAGATTGCCCGCCTCCCAGTCCGCGAACTCCAGCAGGCGCACGCGGTCCAGCCAGTATTTGGCCAGATCGACCGCCTCCCGCTCCGTCCTGGTGTAGGACGGCAGGCCGAGCAGGCCGGCGATGGAGAAGCCCGAGGCGCGGATCAGCTTGTTGTGCTGGGCGACGATCAGGTTCTCCAGGACGCTCATGCCGCCGAACAGGCGGATGTTCTGGAAGGTGCGGGCGACGCTGGCCTTCTGCGAGATGCGGTAGCCCGGCATCCGCTCCAGCAGGAACTCCTTACCATTGGCGTGGCGCAGCGTCAGCCGGCCCACCGTGGGGGTGTAGAAGCCGGTGATGCAGTTGAACAGCGTGGTCTTGCCGGCGCCGTTCGGGCCGATGATCGCGGTGATCTCGCCGTTGTTGGCCGAGAAGGAGACGTCGTTGACCGCCACCAGCCCGCCGAAGCGCATGGTGAGGTGTTCGACCGTCAGCAGGGGCGTGGTGGTCATGGGTTGTGTCGTCATCACTTCGCGCTCCCCCCGGCGATGCCCTGGCCGCCGGCGGCGGCGGTGCCCGCGGCGGGGCCACCGGCTCCACCCTTGGGACGGCCGTGCAGGAGGATGGTCGGATCGCGGTGGGCCAGCAGGCCGCGCGGACGCCACAGCATGATCAGCACCATGCCCATGCCGAACGCCAGCATGCGGTAGTCGGCCAGTTCTCGGAAGGCTTCCGGCAGGCCGATGACCAGAAGGGACGCCACGACGACGCCGATCTGGCTGCCCATGCCGCCCAGCACGACGATGGCGAGGATGATCGCCGATTCGATGAAGGTGAAGCTCTCCGGGCTGATGAAGCCCTGCCGGGTGGCGAAGAAGGACCCGGCGAAACCGCCGAACATCGCCGCGATGGCGAAGGCCGCCAGCTTCATGTTCGTGCGGTTGATGCCCAGCGAGGCGCAGGCGATGTCATCCTCGCGCAACGCTTCCCAGGCACGGCCCAGCGGCAGCTTGCGGACGCGCATGGTGAACAGGTTCACCACCAGGGCCAGCACCAGGATCAGGTAATAGAGGAAGACGATCCGGTGCAGCGGGCTGAACTCCAGGCCGAACATCTCGTGGAAGGCCGCGGTGCCCTCCGCCGGAGTCCGCGTGAAGTCGGCGAGGCCGAAGAAGCTGGGGCGCGGGATGCCGGAGATGCCGTTCGGGCCGCCGGTGAACTGGTACCAGTTGATCAGGATGATGCGGATGATCTCG
Source organism: Azospirillum sp. P4_B5 (assembly GCF_056402275.1). Lineage (NCBI taxonomy): Bacteria > Pseudomonadati > Pseudomonadota > Alphaproteobacteria > Rhodospirillales > Azospirillaceae > Azospirillum > Azospirillum sp. P4_B5. The sequence goes on along the minus strand of NZ_JBFUHT010000003.1, from coordinate 64,947 downwards.
CCGAAGCCCAGCGTCACGATGGCGAAATAGTCGCCGCGCAGGCGCAGGACCGGGAAGCCCAGCAGAACGCCCGACATCGCCGCGAGGAAGCCGGCCAGCGGCAGGCAGACCCAGAAGCTGAAGCCGAAGTAATGGGCCAGCAGCGCGTAGGAATAGGCGCCCACCGCGTAGAAGGCCACATAGCCGAGGTCGAGCAGGCCGGCGAGGCCGACCACGATGTTCAGCCCCCAGCCCAGCATGATGTAGGTCAGCAGCAGGATGCCGATGTCCAGCAGCTGGCGGTCGGCCAGCGGCGTGAACGGGAAGGCCAGCGCGACGACGACGGCGATCGGACCGAGCCAGCGGGAAGCGTGCTGCACCTGCGCCGCGATGTGGTCCATCCGCTTGTCGCGCTCCGCCTGCGACAGCTTGGAGCGGCCGGTGCGGATCGCCAGGATGGCGCGGATCGCGATGACGGCGCCACCGGCGATCAGGATGACCCGCAGGGCCTCCGTCGGCATGGCGATGAAGAAGCCCGCCGCGGTGGCGGCGGCGGCCAGGACCAAGACGGTGACCGCATGGCCCTCGCGGATCAGGCAGAGGCCGAGACGGCCGAGGAAGACCAGTCCGACGGCGGCGGCCACCTCGTTCCAGCGGGTCTCCAGCCCGAGGCCGGTGGGACGGTCCACCGTGCGCAGGCCGACCAGCGGAATCGTCAGGAGAAGGGCGACGAAGGCGGTCATCGCCGCCTCCTTCAGGATCACGGGCCAAGCGATGGCCCGCGGCGAAGACATGGAAATCGCGGTCATGGCCTCACACCTTCTCGATTTCCGGACGGCCCAGCAGGCCGGTCGGACGGAAGATCAGGACGAGCACGAGAATCGTGAAGGTCGCCACGTCCTTCCATTCGCTGCCCATGTAGCCCGACCAGAAGGCCTCGATCAGGCCGATGACCACGCCGCCCAGCATGGCGCCCGGCAGCGAGCCGATGCCGCCGAGCACCGCGGCGGTGAAGGCCTTAACGCCGGCCAGGAAGCCGATGTAGAAGTCGATCACGCCGTAGATCAGCAGGACCATCATGCCCGCCACGGCGGCCAGGGCGGCGCCCATGACGAAGGTCAGCGAGATGACGCGGTCGACGTTGACGCCCAGCAGGCCGGCCATCTTCTTGTCCTGCTCGCAGGCGCGCTGGGCGCGGCCGAGCGAGGTGCGGGTGATGAGCTGGGTGAAGCCGTACATCAGCGCGATCGTGATGACGATCGTCGCCAGACGCACATAGCTGACCGACACCGCGCCGTCCATCATGGTCAGGTTGCCCGGCAGGATCGGCTGCAGCGGCTTGCTGCGGGCGCCCTGCAGGATCTGGACGTAGTTCTGCAGGAAGATCGACATGCCGATCGCCGAGATCAGCGGCGCCAGACGCGGCGAGCTGCGCAGCGGGCGATAGGCGATGCGTTCCACCGTCCATCCGTAGACGGCGGTGAACAGCATCGACGCGACCAGCATGACGAGAAGGGCCAGCGGAACCCAGGTGATCCCCAGGCTGCCGATGGCCAGGAAGGTGATGAGGGCCACGAAGGCGCCGATCATATAGATCTCGCCGTGGGCGAAGTTGATCATGCCGATGATGCCGTACACCATCGTGTATCCGATCGCGATGAGGCCGTAGATGGCGCCCAGCGACAGGCCGTTGATCAACTGCTGAAGAAAATATTCCATTGTCTTACCTCGCCTCGGCGCGATGCGCAGGCTTCGGCGAGCGAGACAAGCGCGCTCGTACACCAGTCACGTGAAGTGCCACTCCCCGAATTGGCTTACCCGGGCTCTTGAGCGCGGGGCCAAGATTGTTGTGTGAGCGGAACGTTAGCCCAGCGGCTCTCAACAGAGCAAGAGGGCAAACCCGCACTCTATATGCGGTAATACCAATTTTCCGAGAATTTGCAATATCGATTCATGTCAGTTCCGTGAAGTTTGCGCTTGCCTTCTACCATAGCGAATGCTTCGCATGAAAAAAGCCCTCTCCACCATGGTGAAGAGGGCTTCGCAACAACTGTGCCACTGCTGCGATGCATGATGCCGGATCGCCTATGACCTCCGGCATCACCATCGATACTGGCCGGTCAGCGCTTGGCGGAAACCACCTGGGTCTTCGCCGGGGCCTTGGGCTTTCCAGGCGCCTTGGCCGTCGCCTTGCCGGTCGACTTGGACGGCGCCGCCGCGCTGCCGCCGCGCGAGGCCGGGGCCTGGGCGACGTCGTAATTCACGTCGGGATTGCTGACGACCTGGACGTCGCACAGCGGCTTTGACGACAAATGCATCAGGCCGGCGCTTTTTTCATCGCCAGTCAGGACGCGGATGTCGTCCGCCGACAGGTCCATGGCCGCCTTGGAACGGTCCACGAAGTTGGCGCAATAGAGGCCGGTGCCGATCACCGCGGCGCGGCGGCTGACCTCGTTCGCCAGTTCGGTGCGGAACATGTCGAACTGCCGCGTCGCGTTGCCGCCGCCCTTCTTGCGGAAGTGGTCGATCATCGACGCTTCCGAATTGGAGATCAACGAGCGGTTCTTGATGGTGAAGTCCTGGTACAGGTTGAACGGCTTCTTGTCCGGATTCACCTGCTGGCAGGTCAGCCCGACCACCATCATCTCGGTGTGCATGCGGATGGTCTGCTCCGCGGCGTGCTCCGCGCGGCTGTAGCAGGCGCCGGGCTTGGTCGCGGCGCTCTTGGCAGCCGTGCTTTTCGCGGCGGCCGGCTTCGCGGTGGCCTTCGCAGCCGTTTTTTCAGCAGCCGGCTTCGCCGCCTCCTTGGCGACGGCCGGCAGCGCGGTGCCGGCGAACAGCACGGCGAGGCCGACGGCGGCGGCGCTGCGCAAGGTGAAGGAAGGAATGCGATGGGCGGCGCGCTGGCGATTCATCGTTGGTCCGGCTCCGGTGGCCCTGATTGACGGGCGGAATCCGACGGATCACGCCCTCTCCTTCGCTGGTTCTACAAGATCCCGACATACGGTCAACCCATATCGCCGGAGCAAAGACCATTTGTCCCAGCCTGTGGCGCGAGAGTCGCCAGAGAGGTCGGATGGTTGCTTGGCTTGCGGGTCGCCGGTCTTTCCCAGTATTGCAACAGTCCCGGCGTCCGTCTGTGACGCGGGCCACACATCAGGGCAATTTTCCCCATGAAGCGCACCGACGTTCCCCCTTCGCTCATCCGCATCGGCATCGACCTCGGCGGCACGAAGACGGAGGGGATCGCCCTCGGCGCGGCCGGAGAGGAGCGCGCCCGCTTCCGCGTCCCCACACCACGCGGCGACTACGACGCGACGGTGCGGACCATCGCCAATCTGGTGGCGCAACTGGAGCGCGCGACGGGATCGGCGGGCGCCACCGTCGGGGTCGGCATTCCTGGCACCATCTCCCCGGCGACCGGGCTGGTGAAGAATGCCAACTCGACCTGGCTGATCGGCAAGCCGTTCGACCGCGATCTCGCCGCGGCGCTCGAGCGGCCGGTGCGGATCGAGAACGACGCCAACTGTCTGGCCGTGTCGGAGGCGGCGGATGGGGCCGGCGCCGGCTGCGGCGTGGTCTTCGCGGCGATCCTCGGCACCGGCTGCGGGGCGGGAATCGTCGTGGACGGCCGTCCGCTGGGCGGCCGCAACGCCATCGGCGGCGAATGGGGGCACAACCCCCTGCCCTGGCCCACCGACGACGAGCGGCCCGGCCCGGCCTGCTACTGCGGCAAGTCCGGTTGCCTGGAAACCTTCGTGTCCGGCCCCGCGGTCGCCGCCGACCACCGCCGGGTCACCGGGGCGGACCTGACGGCGGAGTCCATCGCCGCTCAGGCGGAGCGCGGCGACGCCGCCGCCCGCGCCACCCTCGGCCGGCTGGTGGACCGGCTGGGGCGCGGGCTGGCGGGGATCGTCAATGTCCTGGACCCGGACGTGATCGTGCTGGGCGGCGGCCTGTCCAACCTGGACTTCCTCTACGCCGCCCTTCCCCCGGCCATCGCCCGCTGGACCTTCTCGGACAGCGTGGACACGCCGGTCCGCCGGGCCGCCCACGGCGATTCGAGCGGAGTCCGCGGGGCCGCCTGGCTGTGGCGGCCCGAGGAGGCCGCGGCTACCGCTCGAAGGTGTATTCCGGATTGAGCGTCACCTCGCGCGGGGTGCCCGGAACATTGTCGCCGCCACCGCCACGCCGAGCCGCCGTTGCCGCGCCGCGCCCGTCGCGGACCGGGGGCGTCAGCGAGTTGGTCCGGGAGTAGGAGGGGGTGGCGCGGGCCGGATCGGTGCCGTAGCCGCGCGAGCCGGCGCGGAACTGCTCGCCGTTGCCCATGGCGCCCCAATGGGACGGCCGCGCCCCGGGAATCGGTTGGGCCTCTTCCATGCGGCGCATGTGGGGGCCGGTCGGGACCATCTCCTCATACACCCAGGAGGGGTATTCCTGCCTCTGCGCTTCGGCGGGTGCGGCAAAGGCCAGCACCGCGAGGGTCGCTACAGTCATCGTTCGAAGCATGACACGGCGGCCTTCCATCCTTTTGCGTGTGGAGGACGGATTCCGCCGGATGCGGCCGCTCATGTCCAGGGAGGAGGCGGGTTACTCAGCCCGCACCCCCATCCGGCAACCTCTACCCGGAGGACACCCCATTCCGGTACGTTCAGGGCCGTGCCGCGCCGTAAAGCGTCAGGGTCAGCCGCTTGCCGGTGTTGTAGTTGAAGCCGGTGAAGCGGCCGAGCGGCTCCGGCTCCGCCCCCTTCAGAGCGGCGCGGAACTGCGCCTCCTCCCGGTCCGTCACCAGAGCCAGCCCGCAGGACGGGTTCTCCGCCAGATGAGCGGCGGCGCCCGTTCCATGGGTCAGGCGCGTGTCGGTTCCCAGCAGGAAGACGAGGCTCGGTTCCGAATAGCCGGCGGAGGCGACCACGCTGTCCGTGCAGGGGCGCACCGCCGCGACCGTCCGCGCGGCCTGCCGGCTGATCCACACGCCGTCGATGCCCGGCAGGACCGCACCGTAGGTGCCCGCGTACAGCACCGCCGCCGCCGCCAACCCCGCCGAGAAAGCCGACGTCTCGCGACGCTGGGCGAACAGGCGTACGGCCAGCGCGTACAGCACCAGCACCACCGGCAGCATGGCGACCGCCACCGGATCGACGCGCCCGTCCACCAGATAGGGGATCACCGCGACCGCGCCCGTCAGGGCGCCGAAGCCAACGGCCCCGAGAGCGGTGGCGACCGAAAACAGACCCCACCGCGGCGCGTCGGCACGGCGCAGGAAATGCTCGCGCGCCGCGGCGGCGGTCAGGATGGCGATGGCCGGGAAGACCGGCAGCGTGTAGTGCAGCAGCTTGGTCGGCACCGCCTCGAAGACCAGCCAGCTCGGGATGATCCAGGCGACGCAGAAGCGCACGGCGTCCGCCACCGGCCCGGTGCCCTTGCGATGGCGCCACGCCCAGGGGACGGCCAGCAGCGCGATGAAGGACCAGGGCGCGAAGGTCACCCAGAAGGTGCCCAGGTAATAGCCGGGCGGCAGGCCTTTCGCCTCCTGCCCGCTGACCACCTTGCCCATCATGTCGTGGCCGACCGATTCCGCGAAGAAGGCGCCCTTGGTCTTGACCGTGATGGCGATCAGCCAGGGCGCCGCGATGGCGACCACGATGGCGAGGCCGACCAGCGGGCGCAGCCGCTTCAGCCAGCCGGCCCGGCGGTCGAGCACCGCCAGCACCAGCGCCGTCGTGCCGGACACCAGCAGGACGATGGGCCCCTTGATGAGAATGCCCACGCCCGCGGCGATCCAGAAGGCGAGCGGCGCCGCCCAGCCGGACCGCTCCGCATGGCGGTTCAAATAGAGGCTGGCCAGCGCCGCCTGCCCGATCACGATGGTCGAGAGCAGCACCGCGTCGGTCTTCGCCATGCGCGCCTCGACGCCCAGCACGACGCAGGAGGCCATCATCAGTCCGGCGAGAAACCCGACCGTGCCGCCGAACATGCGCGCCCCGGTCCAGGCCGTCGCGAGAACCGCCAGCACCGCGCCGATCAGCGAGGGGATGCGGAAGGTCCAGATTTCCTTCGGCATCCCGCTTGGCCCGTCGACCAGCCGGGTCGCCGCGGTCTGCAGCCAGTAGATGCCCACCGGCTTCTTGTGGCGCGCCTCGTCCTGGAAGCGGATGTCGACATAGTCGCCGCTTTCCAGCATCTGATGGGACGCCTGGGCGAAGCGCGCCTCGTCCCGGTCGAAGGGCGGCAGATCGAAGAAACCGGGCAGGAACAGCAGGACGCTGAGCACCGCCAGGGCCAGATAGGCCAGGACCGGCAGGCGGCCGGCCGAGGCCTTCGGCACCGCGCTCACGGTGTGCCCGCCGTGTTGCCGTCCGACCCGCCGTTCCGGCGGTTGTTCAAGACGAAATAGAGGTTCCGGAAATAGATGATGAGGCCCAGCCCTTGCCCGAACATGAACACCGGATCACCCCGCTGGATCGAATAGGCCAAGAGAAGAACCCCGCCGCCGATGGAGAAATACCAGAAGAGGTCCGGCACGATGCTGCGCCGGGCGCGCTCGCTGGCGATCCATTGCACGACGAAGCGCATCATGAAGAGCGCCTGCGCAAAAAAACCGACGCCGACCCAGATCAGGTCGGCGGTGCTTTGGCTCTGGTACCAGGCGATGGCGCGTTCGAGCATCGGGCGGCGACCGGTCCGGACGGAGGAGGGGTTAGCGGTCTTCGACCGCGGGCGACAGCGCGGTGCGCCGCTTCAGCCAATAGACGCCCAGCAAATCGACCACGCCGATCAGTCCGCGGCGCCAATTGGTGTATTTGGACACGCCGCGTTCCCGCGGGCGGTGATTGACCGGCACGTAGGCCACGGGATGGCCGTGCGACCGGAACAGGGCGGGCAGGAAGCGGTGCATCGCCCCGAAGAAGGGCAGATCGAGGAAGGCGTCGCGGCGGAACAGCTTCAGCCCGCAGCCGCTGTCGGTGCAGCCGTCCTGAAGGAAGGATTGCCGCACCGCGTTCGCGAAACGCGAGGCCAGCCGCTTGGACAGCGTGTCCTGCCGCTTCTTGCGCAGGCCGCCGACCAGCACCGGCGCGTCCGGACCGCCCTTGGCGGCCAGGGCGAACAGGGCGGGGATGTCGGCGGGGTCGTTCTGGCCGTCGCCGTCGAGGGTGGCGATCCACTCCCCGCGCGCCGCCTTGACCCCGGTGCGCACGGCCGCGCTCTGCCCGGACCGGCGGACATGGCGGACCAGCCGCAGACGACCCGCGGCGACCACGGGGGCGAGGCGCGTCAGCGTGTCGTCGCTGGACCCATCGTCCACATAGATCACCTCGAAGGCGCGGCCCAGCACGTCGGCGGGCGACAGCGCACGTTCGATCTCTTCGAGAAGGGGAAGGACGTTTTCGGCCTCATTGAAGACCGGAACCACGACCGACAGCCGCACGGGCGGACGGCCCTCGGAATCTACGCTCACTGGATTAATCCCATTCGCCAAGTGGCGGGCAAATTACTCCCGCCGCCCGGCAAACGGTAGAGGAAAAGGTTGGGACAGGCCCTGGGGACAGCCTCCGGCTGCCCTCAGCCCCTACGGTCCTCAATGGGCATCGGCACGTAGCGCAGGTCGCCGTCGCGGCTGAGCAGCATCAGCACGGTCTTGCGACCCTGGCTGCGCGCGTCGTCGACCAGACGGTTCAGATCTTCCGGTGTCTTCACCGGTTCCTGCCCGGCCTCCACGATGACGTCGCCGGCCTCGATCCCGCGCTCGCTGGCGGCGCTGGCATCGCCGACTTCGGTCACCACCACGCCGTCGACATCGGGATTGATGGAGAAGCTGTCGCGCAGGCCGGGGGTCAGTTGCGACAGGGTCAGGCCGAGGACCTGCTTGGTGTCGACCGTCGTCTCCGGACGCGGCGCCCCGCTCGACCCGGACAACGCGACCTGCTCCTGCGGCTCCAACTCGCCCACCGTCACGGTCAGGGTTTCGGCCTTGCCCTCGCGCACCAGTTCCAGCGGCACGGCGGACCCGATCTTGGTCGCCGCGACGACGCGCGGCAGTTCGCGCATCTGCTCGATGGACTCGCCGTTGAAACGGGTGATGACGTCGCCTTGGCGGACGCCGCCCTTCCCGGCCGGGCCATCCGGAGACACGCTGGTCACCAGGGCGCCCGCCGGCTCCTGCATGCCCAGGCTCTCGGCGATGTCCGGAGTCACGCCCTGCACCTGGACGCCCAGCCAGCCGCGGCGCACCTGCCCATGGTCGCGCAACTGTTCGATGACCGGACGTGCGACGGAGGATGGGATGGCGAAGCCGATGCCCACCGACCCGCCGGTCGGCGAATAGATGGCCGTGTTGATGCCGATCACCTCGCCGTTGAGGTTGTAGAGCGGCCCGCCGGAATTGCCGCGGTTGATCGAGGCGTCGGTCTGCAAATAGTCGTCGTACGGCCCCTGCTGGATGTCGCGCTGCCGCGCGGACAATATTCCCGCCGTCACCGATCCGCCGAGACCGAAGGGATTGCCGATGGCGACCACCCAGTCGCCGACCCGCAGCGCCTCGCTGTCACCCCAGGGGGCGGAAACCAACGGCTTCTTGCTGTTGACCTTGAGGACCGCGAGATCGGTCGGCCCATCCACGCCGACAAGTTTCGCGGGCAGTTTCGTACCGTCGTGCATGGTGACGGAAATCTCCGCCGCCTCGGACACCACGTGGCTGTTGGTGACCACGAAGCCCGCCGGGTCGATGATGAAGCCGGACCCCAACGCCGCGGTCGGGCGCGGCGCCTGTTGCTGCTGTTGCGGCTGGCCGCGCTGGCGGTCGCGAAACTCGCGGAAGAACTCTTCAAAAGGCGAACCGGGCGGAAATCCGGGACGCTCCGGTCCGCGCGGTCCCACCTGTGGACCGTCCTGCGGCGCCGCCTGGGTGGTGGATATGAAAACCACGGCGTCCAACTGCTTCTCGGCGAGTTCGGCGAAGGTCGGGGGGGCGTTGGGCGGCAGAGCGGACGCCAGCGGCGGTGCCGCCGGCGCCGGTGATGCTCCACCCGCATCCTGTGCAAACGCCGGTGCCGCCAAGACGAGAAGGACAGTGACAAGACCCGCGGGCGCGGCGGACGCCGCCAATCGCGATGCGGATCCAAACGTCAATCCGGACATCAATCCGGCTTGGCGCTGGACGAAGCCGGACAAGGGCCGGAATCGATCGATGGAATGCGGCATGTAGGAAACTCCGCCAGTCGGACAGCGCGCGCCTTAGCGATGGGCGCCTCATGTCAACAGAACGCTCCGCAACGCATTCCGGACCGCCATGGTTTTTCAAACCTCTTTGCAACCGCTTCCTGTACGACCGGTTCGTGAAATACAGTTTTTAAAATTTTCGCCCGCGGATATTCCTATGCGGTCCGCGCAAGCAGCCGCCACAAGGCAATCCAGCTTTCGGACTGAGGCTCCGGCATTCCGCCTAAGCGCAATTTTTCCATGTGGCGCAAAGTTCTTCTGGCATTTTCCCAGCAAGTTCCCGATATTCATCCGTACCGACAACATCGCACGCAAAAACGGCTCCTGACGTGATGCTTGTGCACGCGCCCGCGTGCCGATGCGTCAGTAGGCGCGCGATACGGCCCAAGCAGCGTACGCATGACTCAAAATTCACTTTGGCAACCGAGCGACATAATGAACGCAGAAACCGGGTCCGAACCGGAGGCTCCGAAGAAGCGCGGACGAATCCCCCAGTCGGCATGGCCGCAGATTCTTGAGCGTTACCGTTCCGGCGCAACCCTTTCGGCGATCGCGCGTGAATTCGAATGCACGCCGAGCGCCATTTCCTACATCATCCGCAAGGCCGAGGCGGCCAGCGACAAGGATGCCCCGGTCGAAGAAGGCGCGCCCACCGAGGCCGCCGACGACGCCACGGCGGAAGCGCCGGCCGGCGACGCGCTGGCGGAGGAACCGCCGCCCGCTCCGGACGCTCCGGCACCAGCCAAGCTGGCGCGCCGCGCCACGGCCACGGCCCCAGCTCAGGCCTCCCAAAACGCGGCTCCGCCGGCAACACCGGTTGCCGCACCCCAGCCAACGCCGGTTCAGCCGTCCGCGCCGGCACAGACCGAGACGTTGCGCCTCAACCGGCCGGAGCCGCAGCCGGCTCCCCAGCCGGCCCCTGCTCAACCGGCCCCTGCTCAACCGGCAGCGGGCCAACCGACAGCGACGCCTGCCCAGCCCGCATCCCAGCCCGCCGCCGCGGATGGAAGCCGCCCCGCCGGCACCAACCCTCCGCCGATCGACGCCGTCGAGGCGCGGCTGCGCGACACGGCACGCGGCTGCTTGAACGCATACCGCGGTTGGCGCCAACAGCCGGGCGAAGCGTCGATCCAGACGCTGTCGGAAGCGGTGCACGAGCTGCGCAAGGCCTTGGCCCGCATCGAGATCGACATGTCGGCCAGCCGCCGCGAAGAGCAGGCGCTCCGGCCCATTCCGATCCCGGCGCACCGCACCGCACGCCGCACACCGTAAGACCGGGCCATCCAGAACGGGTCTTTCGCAACACTGCTTGGGTTACCGAAAGGCCCCTCCCCATCGCCTGGGGAGGGGCCTTTTTCATACCCACGATCATTCGTTACAGGTCGTTCGACCTAGGACGTCCGCAGGTGCCACCTACCTCCAACGCCACTGGAAAAAGCCCTACGGCCTTCATTGGAATAGCGGCTATAATGGTGGGAACAAGGCAATCATAAGCCGGAGGAACGCCCCATGACCTTCCGCAAGAACACCGAACTGCCCGAATCGGTGAAGCGATGCCTGCCGCCGCCCGCGCAGGATATCTACCGGTCGGCCTTCAATCACACCTGGCAGGGCTGCCGGTCACCGGAGGCTCGCCACGCCATGCAGCGCGAGTTGTTGGCCCATAAGGTCGCCTGGGCCGCGGTGCGGCGGCGTTACGAACCGGACGGCAGCGGGTGGCGCCCCAAACATTGAGGCGTCACGGTTCCGTTTGGGCTCGTCACCCCTGGGCGCGCCGCATGCGCCGTCACTCCTTCTCCACCACGGTGAAACTGCTGAGGTCACCCTTGGTTCGTTCCTCGGACGGCAGTCGCCCCTGAACGATGTAACAAATGTTTTCGGCCACGTTCGTGGCGTGGTCCCCGGCCCGCTCGATGGACTTCGCCACGAACAGCAGGTGGGTGCAGCCGGTGATCTGTGCCGGCGACTCCATCATGTAGGTCAGAAACTCGCGGAACAGGCTGGTGTAGGCCGCATCCACCTGCCCATCCCGGTTGCGGACGGCCATCGCGCGCTCGGCATCCTGACCGTCATAGGCCCCAATCACGTCGCGGATCATGCCGAGCACCGTCTCGCCCATCCATGACAGCGACGCGACGGGCGGTTCCACCGGCAGATCCGCCAGGGTGACCGCGCGCTTGGCGACCGAACTCGCGAAATCGCCCATGCGCTCCAGATTCGAGGCGATCTTGAGCGCCGATACGACGTCGCGCAGATCCTTCGCCATCGGCTGACGCAGGGCCAGCAACCGCACGCACAACGCTTCCAGTTCAAGTTCCAGCCGGTCGATCTCGGCGTCGGCCTCGATCACCCGTGCACCCTTGCCGGCGTCCCGCTCCGCGATGGCCTCAAGCGCGACGGCGAACTGCTCCTCCACGAGCCGTCCCATGGTGACGATGATCTGGTGCAGGCGCGCCAGTTCCGCATCGAACGCCGCCACCGTATGTCCGCCGGTCATTCCGCCCCCCTCCCTTTGTCGCTTCGCCACACAGCACCGGTCCATCGTTGCATCGCGCCCGGCAGCGGAACAGCATGTTAACAAATAAACCAGATTATCTTATGACACTGCTAACGCGCTGGAGTAACCGCGCCCATCCCCCTGCGCCGTGCCGGGAACGGGCCGATTGTCGGACGGGGTCATGACGCCACATGAGTTGGTCGCCGTGCTGGAAAAGCACGAGCGTTGGCTGAAGAACCGGTCGGGCGGCAATCGCGCCAACCTGACCATGACCAACCTGGAGGGATCGAATCTCGCCGGGGTGGAACTGACGCAGGGCAAGCTGTCCGGGGCCAACATGGCCCATTGCGACCTGTCCAACGCGAATCTCAGCCACGCCGACCTGTTCGCCGCCCATCTGACCAAGGCCGACCTGACCGGCTGCAACCTTTACCGGGCGGATCTGCGCGGCGCCCACATGCGCGGCGCCAAGTTGAAGCGGGCGATCCTGAAGGAAGCCGACCTGCGCGGCGGCGCGCTGCTGTATGGCGGGAACGGCGCCAACGGCAGCAAGGGCCTGGACTTCGTTCGCTCGGACCTATCCGGCAGCGACATGGACGACGCGATGATGTCGAACGCCAACCTGTCCGGCGCCGACCTGACCGACGTGTCGATGAACGGGGCGGATTGCGAAGGCGCGCTGATGGCGGGAGCGACGCTGATGCGCTCCACCATGAAGAACTGCAACCTTGCCCGCGCCGACCTGCGCGGCTGCAACCTGTCCGGCGTCAACCTGCAGGGCGCCATCCTGCGCGACGCCAACCTGAACGGCGCGGTGCTGGCCGGCGCCAACCTGCGCAACGCCGACCTCCAGGGAGCGAAGATGGAGGGGGCGGACCTTGCCGGGGCGGACACCACCGGCGCCAACATGGCGCGCTCCGCCGAGAATTTCTCGATTCAAATCCAGGAAGCGCTTCACAATCACTACACCTGGATCAACACCAACGGCGCCATGGGATCGCGCGCCGACCTCAGCGGAGCGGACCTGTCGCACATCGACCTTCACGGCGTGAATCTGTCCGGCGCGAACCTGCGCGGTGTGCGGCTGGTCGGCGCCAAGATGCGCGATTCGCTGCTCATCATGTGCGACATCTCCGCCGCCGACCTGACCGACAGCGACTTCAGCGGCGCCATCCTCGACGGGGCGACGCTTCGCGGCACCAACCTGTCCGGCGCCCGCTTCGACGGGGCGGGCATCGGCTGGGTCGACATAAAGGGTCCGGACGGACGGCCGACCGGGCGGCTCTGGGCGGCCAATCTGACCGGCAGCAACTTCACCGGAGCGTCCTGCGTCCGCACCAACATGCGCGGGGCTAATCTGGCCGGCTGCGACTTCTCCGGCGCCGACCTGACCGGGGCTATACTCAGCGACGCGAACATCCGCGACGCACGCTTCACCGGCGCCAACCTGACCGGGGCCAGCCTGCCGCCCCCTCCCGATCCGGACGACTGACCGGAACGATCGGCGCGGGACTCGTTTGGTTGCCGCGCCCCCTACCCCAGATCATCGTCCCCGCCGACGGGCGGCAATCCGCCGAGATTGGCGGCCACCCGGCGCAGCACGCTGACGGTCAGTTCCAGTTCGCTCGGCGAAATGCCCTGGGTGGCGGCTTCCTCGATTTCCTCCGCTCCCGGCAGGATGTCGGCCCGCAACGCCTTGCCCTTCGGCGTCAGGTAGATGTTCACCTTGCGGCGATCGTGGGGGTTGCGCACCCGCTGGACGAGATCGCAGCGTTCCAGATTGTTCAGCGCCGTCACCGTAGTGGGTTCCATCATGCCGACCCGCTGGCTCAATTCGCGCTGGGTCAGCCCGTCCTCCTCCCATAGGGCACGAAGAAAATACCATTGCCCCATGCTGACGCCGTGGTCGGCGATGCGGATCTGCAGCGCACGCGCGATGGCGCGATGCACCTCCCGCACGGCCCGCGGCAAGGTCATGACAAACGGGGGGAGCGCGTCGGCGTCCTCCCCTTGCGGCTCAGCGACAATGGGTTCCTGTCTCTTGAAACGCCCAACCATGACGACGATCTCTCGGCAGGCGTCCGTCAGGCCGTGGTGCGGTGCAGCGGACGAAATCAACTTGCCCGATCATACCGCCTCTCGGAAAAATCGCAAAGCAATTGCGGATTTAAATTTCTTGTACGTGAAATAATATATCACATAACCATCCCGAGATCTCTCGGGGAGATTTTCGTATTTATGCGTATGACTTTCAGGTTTTGCACCGACATCGGGCAGGGGCTGGGAATTGCCCGGCCTGGAAACGTGGATGAATCTGAAACGTTTGTGACAGGGCGGAGATGGGGTTGCGCGCCCAGCCGTCCGCCCATTAACACGGCACAGCACACGCAAGAGCACAGGAGCACCAGCTTATGCGCCCCACCACCGAACGCACCGTCACCGTCGCGGCGACCCAGATGGCCTGCGGTTGGGACCGCGACGCCAATGTGAACGGCGTCGAGCGCCTCGTGCGCGAAGCGGCGGCGCGCGGCGCTCAGATCATCCTGCCGCAGGAACTGTTCGAAACGCCCTATTTCTGCAAGGACCAGAAGCAGGACCTGTTCGCCCTCGCCCACCCGGTCCAGGATCACCCGGTGATCGCTCGGATGAGCGCGCTCGCCCGCGAGCTCTCCGTGGTCATTCCCACCAGCTTCTTCGAGCGGGCGCGGAACGCCTATTACAATTCCCTGGCGATGATCGACGCGGACGGCACGGTCCTTGGCGTCTACCGCAAGTCCCACATCCCGGATGGCCCCGGCTACCAGGAAAAATACTATTTCAACCCTGGCGACACCGGCTTTCAGGTCTACGAGACCCGCTACGCCGCCATCGGCTGCGCGATCTGCTGGGACCAGTGGTTCCCGGAATCGGCCCGCGCCATGGCACTGAAGGGTGCGGAGATCCTGTTCTACCCCACCGCCATCGGGTCCGAGCCGCAGGACGGTTCGCTGGACAGCCAAGCCCACTGGACGCGGGTCATGCAGGGCCATGCCGGAGCCAACCTGATGCCGCTGGTCGCCTCCAACCGCATCGGGCGGGAAGAGGGAGACACCTGCGGGATCACCTTCTATGGCTCCTCCTTCATCGCCGGGCCGACCGGAGAACTGGTCGCGCAGGCCGACTGCGACAGCGAGACGGTCCTGACCGCCAGCTTCAACCTCGACCGCATCGCCGCCCAGCGCGCGTCCTGGGGCATTTTCCGCGACCGCCGGCCGGAACTTTACGGCCCGCTGCTGACCCTCGACGGCGAGTCCCCCGTCCGCCGCTGAGCATCGGTACCGGACCGTCCGGCGTCAGACCATGATGCCGGCGGTGCCGGTCCGCCGGCCGATCCCGAAGGCCGACGCATAAGCCGCCGCGCCGCGCGCCGCGAGCGCCGGCGCGGCGGAGTCGCTTGGCGACGCGCCGTCCTCTCCAGCGTACTGCCCATCGGATGAACCGCCGCTCCGTGCGCCCGGCCCTGAACCCTTCCTCTGCAACTCCTGCTGCGCCTGCATCTTGGCGGCATCGGCCTGCTGGGCGACGCGAAGGTCCTGGGCCGAGGGGTCGGACGGCGCCAAGGCCGCCGCCTTGACCGTGTCCATCTTGCGGACGGTGGCTTCGGGGTCGCTCTCCGCGCCGACGTCCACCTGCACTTCGCCGGCGGTTGCGTAGTTTTTGCCGTCCGGGCCACGGGTGAAGGTGAAGGAAGCTCCACCCGCGTGAGGGCCGCCCGCCGCCTGATGCGCCGCCTCGTGCTGGCGGACGCTGGCATCGATGCGTTTGAGTTCCTGAACCTGCCGCTGCTGATCGTCAGTCAGCGTTCCCGGTTGTTCGGCGGCCTGAGCGCTGTCCGGGGCCCGGTCACGCGCCGCCTGGCCTGGCCGCCGAAGCGGCACGCCGTAAACGCCACTGGACGATACACCGGCAACCATGCCCGCGGCTCCTGCGCGTTCCACGCGATGACCGTCAGTCTACACGCAGCATGGCGGCGCGGCAACGCAGCTTGGCCGTTGCCTTTTCCGATTCATGCACGCATTAGTATTCATTGCATCAGACTTTGACGGCCAATACGGAACCAAACCACGGTGCCAGCACCATCGATGTGTGACTCCGCGCGCAGAACTCTCGCCCTTTTGGTGCCGCTGGCGGCGCTGATGGCCTGGGCGCTCGCCGTGTCCGCCGCGGAGCCGGCATCTCCGGTGCTGCACGCGCGCAATACGGCGCCACCCTCCCAGGCGATCCCGCCGCCTCGCGGCGGCACCACCCGTCCCGCTCCCGCCTGGGACTCCCTGTCACCGATCGAGGCTGCCTACAGCGAGCGGGCGGGCTCCGTCCTCCTTCAGTTCGGCTATGACCAGTTCGGCCAGGACCCGCCACGGCGCGACGGATCGGGCGGCGTGCAGGCGGACTATACGCTGGGTCCGGGCGACGAGCTTCTGGTGTCCCTGCGCGGCCAGAAATCCATCAGCAAGCGCCACCTCATCGACGGGGCGGGGCTGCTGACCGTCGACGACGTACGGCCCGTCGTGGCCCAGGGACTGACCCTGGCGGAACTGCGCGCCCAGTTGGCCGACGCCGTGACGGCCTCCTTCCCGAACACCGAGGTGTATGTCTCAGTGACGGAAATCCGGCAAATCGGCGTCCTGGTGACCGGCGCCGTGGCGCGTCCAGGCCGTCAGGAGATCGGTGCCTTCGCCACGCTGCTCGACGCGTTGACCGCCGCCGGCGGTGTCACCCGCGGCGGCTCGCTCCGCCGCATCCGCCTGTTTCATGCGCACGCCGCGGCAAACGCCCCTTCGACCGGGTTGCCCATCGACCTGTACGACCTGTTCATGACCGGGGACGGCGCGAACGCGGGCATCCGGTTGCGCGACGGCGACCGCGTCTTCGTGCCGCCGCTCGGCCCGACGGTGGCGCTGGCCGGCCCGCTGAAGCGCCCCGGCGTCTACGAGCTTCCCCCCGGCGAGGACCGCCTGCCGATCGCCGTCGTGAAGGAGATGGCCGGGGGCCTGCTGCGGCCCGGCGCGCATCGGGCGCTCCGCTACGCCATCGGCCCGAACGGCGAGGAGCGGGCGGAGGAGCTGGCCGACACGGACACCGCCCAACTGGGCGACGGCGACCTGTTGCTGCTGGCGCCCCGCCGGGAGGACCGGCGCGGCGACCTGCGTCTGGACGGCCATGTCCTGCGCCCCGGCGCCCGGGCGCTGGAGCGGACCCCGACCATCGGGACTCTGGTTTCAACGGCCGATCTGGGGGCGGCGCCCTATCTTCCCTTCGCGGTGCTCGCCTCCATTCATCCGGACAACCGCACACGCGTCCTGCAACCGGTCGACTTGGGGGCCGTGCTCGCCGGCCGTGACCGCCGCCCCCTTGCCGAAAACGATGTTCTTTACGTGCTGGGCGCCGACGATGTGGATTTCCTGACCTCCGAACCAGTGCTGGAGCTTCTGCGCGGGGCGCGCGAGCCGGCACAGGACGCGTGCCGCGGCCTGGTGGTCCTTGCCCGCGCCCTGACGGCCCAGCCGGACGGACCGCTCGCCAACGGCCCCAAGGCACGGGCGGCGGCGCGGCTGACCGGCGGACGCACCCCCTGCCCACCCCTGTTCGAAGCCGTTCCCGACCTGCTCGTCTTTGCGCTGGAGCATTCCACCCTGCTGATGGGCGGTGTCCCCCGCCCCGGTTTCTACCCCTCCACCGGGCGGGGCAGCGCCGCGGAGCTGGCGCTTGCCGCGGGCGGGCCGGAGTCCGGCGCTCACGCGCCCGCCTTCGGCGGAGCATCGCAACACCGTCCGGCGGCGGCGGGGATCATCGTGGAACCCGACGATCCCGTCTACGAGCTGACCGGCCACGCCCGCCGCCCCGGCGTCCGTCCGCTGGCCGGGGGTTCCACGCTGCGCGACGCGCTGACCGGCGGCGATGCGCTGAATCGGGACGTCTATCCCCTATTGGGCGTGATCGAGCGCTTCGACCGCCGCACCCTCGCCCGTCGACTGATTCCCTTCTCGCCGCAGGAGGTGGCGTCCGGACAGGCCAACCGCGCGCTCTCCGACGGAGATCGGGTGCGCCTGCTCTCCACCGCCGAGGTCCGTTCGCTGGCGAGGTCCCCGGACAAGGAACGCAAGTCGGAGACGCCACCGACCGACACCGGACCGCCGGACGCCGAACCATCCGACACCGAACCGCCGCTCCCCGGCGACATCGCGGAACTGGTGAGGGAACGCGGGGTGCAGGTGCGGGGCGCCGTGCGAACCCCCGGCACCTATCCCGTGGCGGAGATGGCGACCGTCGAGGCGCTTTTGGCAACCGCCGGCGGCCCCGCCGCGACCGCCGATCTCGCCAGCCTGGAGGTCACCACCGCCACCGGCCAGCGCCGCCGCCTGGACCTCAACGACGGCGCGTCGGCCCGGACGGCGTTGCGTCCGGGCGACAGCCTGCGCGTCAACCCCAAACCCCAGGCGTTGGAGGCGCGGGCCGTCACCATTTCCGGCGCGGTGCGCCGTCCCGGCGCTTACGATGTCGCACGCGGCGAAACGCTGTCGTCGCTGATCGACCGGGCCGGCGGCCTGACGGAGGAAGCCTATCCCGCCGGGACCAGCTTCCTGCGCGACAGCGAGCGCAAGCGCGAGCGCGCCTGGTTCGACCAGCAGGCCCGCGACCTGGAGCGCTGGATGGTGCAGGAGGTCGAGAAGGGCGAGGCCGCGCGCTCGGACGTGGTCGGGCTGGCCCGGCAGCTCGCGACCCAGCTGCGCGGCGTGGAACCGCTGGGCCGCATCGTCATCGAGGCCGATCCCCTGGTTCTGCGCCAGCGACCGGAACTGGACGTGCTGCTGGAGCCGGACGACCGCATCCTGATTCCGAAACGTCCCCTCACCGTCACCGTGACCGGCGAGGTGCTTCATCCGACCGCCGCGCAGTTCGTCAGCGGCAAGACCGCCGAAGCCTATCTCCGGGAGGCGGGCGGTGCGAGCCGCAACGCCGACGACGCCCGCATCTTCCTGGTTCTGCCGGACGGGCGGGCGCAGCCGCTGTCCCTCTCCTCTTGGAACCACACCGTCACGGCGATCCCGCCGGGCTCGTCCATCGTGGTGCCGCGCGACCCGAAGCCGTTCGATCTGATGGAGTTTTCCAAGAACATGGGCACCATTCTCGGCCAACTCGCCATCTCGGCGGCGGCCATCGCGGTGATCTCCGAGTGACGGGTAAAGCGGGACAGGTCCGGTTGGCCGTGGTCACCGTGGTCCGCGACGACCTGCCCGGCCTCCTCGCCACCCGCGCCAGCCTGCGTGCCCAGACCGTGGCGGCCTACGACTGGTTCGTGGCGGATGGTGCTTCCACCGACGGGACAGCCGCATGGTTGGCCCACCAGGGGGATGAGGCGGCTTGGTGGCGCTCGTCGCCCGACCGCGGCCTGTACGACGCCATGAACGTCGCGCTGGATGCCGTTGCCGAACGGTCATTCTCCTGCGGCCCTCCGTGCAGCCACGTCCTGTTCCTCAACGCCGGCGACCGGCTGGCCGATGACCGGGTTTTGGAGCGGCTTCTTCCCATCCTGGCCGCGCGTCCGGACGCCGGCCTGTTCTACGGGGATGCGCTGGAGGAGCTTCCCGGCGGGCGGCTGGTTGTGAAGCCGGCGCGCTCGCACCGTCGCGCCCTGCTGGGCATGTTCACGCATCACCAAGCCATGGTCTACCGGTCGGCGGTCTTGTCCAACGTCCGATTCGATCTGCGCCACGCGCTGGCCGCCGACTATGCGTTCACCTTGACCGTCCTCAAGCAAGGGGACCCGGCCCACCGATTGCCACTTGCGGTATGCATTTTCGCCGCTGACGGGCGGTCCCAGCAGGACCCGGCGCGCGGCCGGCGGGAGCAGGCGATCATCCGCCGCGAGCTGCTTGGGCTGGGCCGGACGGCCAACGCAACATTATGGGGATTACAATGGCTTGCTCTTACCCTGCGCCAGACAATTCCATGGCTTTATGCGAAATATCGTTTCTCAGCAAATGAACGATCGTTTCTTTCATAAGCTTTGTCGACTGTTCCACGCATCTAGCTATTGATGCGCACGAAAAGTTGCATAGAATTTACTTTCTGACCTAACCAATTTCCCTGGTGGCGCGAACCACCTCCATACTGAGGGTCTATTATGAGTGCCACGAAATCCAAGCTATCACCCGCCCACACACTGTCACGCCGTGGCGAGGGGCCAAACCCGATCGACATTCATGTCGGCGCCCGGCTGCGCCTGCGCCGGACCCTGCTCGGCCTGAGCCAGGAAAAGCTGGGCGAGGCGGTGGGCATCACCTTCCAGCAGCTCCAGAAGTACGAGCGCGGGTCCAACCGCATCAGCGCCAGCCGCCTCTTCAACCTGTCGCAGGTCCTGGGCGTCCCGGTCAGCTACTTCTTCGAGGACATGCCGTCGCCGGAGCACATCGCCACCCCGTCGCCCGACCTTCCGCCGTCCGAAACGGAGGAGTTCGAGTCGATGGCCCGCCGCGAGACCCTGGAACTGGTCCGGGCCTATTACCGGATCGAAGACTCCTCCGTGCGCAAGCGCACCTTCGACCTTCTCAAAGCGCTGGGCGGCGAGCGCGCTCTGGACGAGGCGGTGTAAGGCACGGCACCCTCGACCGACCCTCAGTCATCGGTGGACGCGGGAGGCTCGGCACGCCGCCTCGCGTCCGCGATCTTCACGCCGATCTGCCAATAGTAAAAGGCCCGCGCCAGAGCGTGTTGGAACCCCGGACCACCGTCCAGGAAGCCCAGGCGCCAAACATACCCGTAGAGAAAGACCAGGAGCGGACGGGCCGGCACCACGCCGAACCAAGTCTTGAGCCATCGGCGCGCTCCGGATTCCCGAGCGATCAGATCCTTCATCCTCCCATCAGACCGCAGCGCCGCCTCCCAGTCGGCGTAACGGGCGTGTCGGTCGAACCACGTCGCGACCGGCTTGTCGTCCGCATGGTCCAGGCTGTGGCGCAGCCGTCCGACGGTGCCGGCGATCATCGGCTGGTAATGGCCTTCGACCTCCCACATGGTGGCGACGTCGAGGTCGGGCACGATCGGGAAGTGCGCCTTCCTGCGGTCGAACAGGGCGAGTTTCCGGTTGCGCGCGCCGAAGCGCAGGCGCCGCCCCAGAAACACCGGATGTCCATCGATGAAGTACCCGGCATGCCGCGGCCCTTCGGTCATCAGCGCGGCGATCTCCTCCACCAGCGCGCCGCCGAGTCGCTCGTCCGCATCGACGAACAGAACCCAATCCTGACGAAACGGCAGTCGGTCCAGGCACCATTGCTTCTTCTTCGGGTACCGCCCGTCCCACCGGAAGGGCACGACCCACGCGCCCGCCGCCTCGGCGATGGCCGGCGTTCCATCGGTGCTGCCGCTGTCCACCACGAAGCGTTCGGCGAAACGCTCCAACTCGGGCAGACAGCGGGGAAGGTTGGCCGCCTCGTTGCGGGTCATCACCACGACCGACACGGGGATCACGGAGCCGCCTCCCCACCCGCCCGCCACAGGCGCCGCAGACTGACGACGAGCGCCCCGGCCACCAGACCAACCAGCGCCGCCATGGGAACGACCGTCAGAGGATTCGGCCAATCCGGGCGCTGCGCCGCGGCCGGTGGTTCGATGGCGTCCGCCGCCAGCGGCAGATCGACCTCGATCATCATGGCGATCCGCTCCTGCTCCGACAGCAGGTCGGCAAGGGCGCGGCGGTGCTCCGCCACGGTGATCCCGGCCAGACGGGCGCGGGCATGGGCGATCTGAGTGGCGCTGCGCCGGGACGCCTCCGCCCGCAGATGGGCGTCGGTCGCTTGGGCGGCGGCGGATAGGATCCGCAACGCCATGGCGCGGTCGGGATGGCGCAGCCGCAGCCGCCGCATCGGCCCGCTGCCGACCATGTCGACGGTCAGCCGGTCCCGAAGCGCGCTCGCCACCCGCTCCGCGTCGGGCTCCACCCAATCCGACCGGCCGACGAGCGCGAGGAACAGCCGCTTGGCGGACGCCATGGGTCCGGGCGCAGGGCGCCAGCCCCCCGCCTCGTCATCCCAGCGACCGGGAAACAGGCCGCGCAGCAGCACCGGATCGGCCATCATCCGCTCCGCCACCGGGATGGAGGTGAAGAGCTGGAGGTAGCGCGCGAAATCCGAGAGAATCTCATCCCCCGGACCGGGTTCCGACGCGGCGGCGGCGGCTTCCCGGCCGATCAGAACGGGCAACCGCGCCCCCATCGCCGCCGCCCCGACGCGGGCGGTCGGCCCGATCACCATCACCGCGGTGTACTGTGGAGCCACCAGCCGCAAGGCGGTTATGGATGCCGCCACGCCCAATGCCGCACCGATGAACAGGATCGGCCACCCCTCCCGCATCATCCGCAGGAACCGGCGCAACCGCAGGCCCGACTCCGCCGCCTCGGCCTCCAACGGAGAGCGGCGCAGCGGCATTCCATCAGGCATGCGGCAGGCTCCGCCCGGGCAGGACGGATGCGCCGCGCAGCCCCGTCTGGCGCAGCGCGCCCGCCAACGCCGCGAATCGACGGGCCGCTGCCGTGGCGTCCCAGGCCGATGCGACGGCCAGCGCGCGCGCCCCGTGCTCCGCGCACAAGGCCGGGTCGAGGGCATAGCGACGGATCGCGCCGGCCAGTCCGGCCGCGTCGTCCGGCGCCAGCCTTTGCCCACAGCCGTCCAACATGGCCGCCGCGTCGCTGCCCGCCGGTCCCAAGAACAGGCAAGGCCGGCCAGCCGCCAACGCGCCGGCCACCTTGCTGGGCACCAGCAGCCCTTCGGCCCGCGGGTCCATGGTCGCGAGATGCAGATCCGCAGCGGACAGGCTCTCGGCCAGCCGGTCCGGCGGCTGGAGCGGCAGCAGCCGGACGTTCGGCAGCCCACGCCGCTCCACCGCCTCCGCCATGGCGGCCCGCCGCCGCCCCTCCCCGATCAGTACAATTTCGATGGTGGAATCGCTGCGGGCCAGCAGCGTCGCCGCGTCGAGCACGGCGTCCATGGGATGGGCCAGCCCCATGTTTCCCGAATAGGCCACGGTGAACCGGTTGCCCAGACCATGCTCCAGCCGGAACGGATTGTCCGCGCGCGGCACGGGCCGAATGCGCGGATCGGGCCAGTTCGGCAGGACGGTGATCCGTTCCGCCGGCACCCCCGCCGCCGCCAGCCGCCCGGCCATGCAGCGCCCGATGGCGACCACCGCGTCATGGCGGCGAAGCGCCCGGACGCTCGCCCCCTCCGTCATCCGCATCAGCGGTTCCGGCAGGCGGATGCCGAGCACCGGCAACAGCGCCGGAAACACATCCTGGCTCCAATGAATGGACGCCGCGCCATGACGGGCGGCGATCAGCGGCCCTGCGCAAGCCAGCAGCGGCGGATCGGTCATGGTTACCACAACGTCGTGCCGCGGCAGGCGCAACGCCCGTTGAATCAGACGCACCGCGGCCGCGAGATAACCGCGGGCGGTCAACCGCGCGTCTCTGCCTCCCACCCCCGCATCCGGTGGGCTCCCCCCGCCCGTGCGGCGGACGATGACGCCGGGCGGCGCATCGCTGGGGCCGCACCCGTCCGCGACGACGGTGACCCGCCAGCCGATTGCCGCCATCCGCTCCGCCAGATCGGACACGCAACGCCCGGTCGCCCCCTTCTCCGGAGGAAACACACGGTTGACGAACAGGATGGACGGGGAATCCACGAGAGAATGATCACTGCGGTGGTTTGACACGCATAAGTATGCATTTCCCTCAGCGTGTCGGCAACCGCTTCCCGCGCTCCACCGCCAGCGCGGCGAGGGTGAGCAGAAGGCCGGTGTCCAGATACTTGAAACTGGTGTGCACGCCGAGCGCCATCACCAGCGGCGCCGACACCGCCCAGCCGAGCGCCGGATCGGACCGCAGGAGCGCCAGCACACGCGGAGCAAGAGCGCCGAGATAGACGATCAGCGCGCACAACCCCGCCACACCGGTCTTGGCAAGGGCGTAGGTCACGAGCGTGTGGGTGTAGGACACGCGCCAGCCGCCCACCGCCGGGTTGACGAGGAGCGCCCCCCAGCCCTGCCCGAACAGGAAGGCAGCCGGGGAGGACAGGGCTTGCCCGAGCGCGGCCTCCGCCTCCTCCCACCGGGCGTTCGCCCCGGCCAGCCGGGTTTTCTCGGCCACCTGTCCCAGGGCGCCCAACAGCGCTTCGGGGAAAAGCGTCACGATCAGCAGCGCCGTTCCCGCCGCCCCCAGCACGGCCAGCGGCGCCCGGCGCAGCCACCACAGCCCCAAGGCGGCGAAGGCTGTCGCGGCAAGCCCGAGCGCCATCCGATGCACCGCCCCGGCCAGCGCCACCAGACACAGCAAGCCACTCAAAACAGCGACCACACCGGCGACGCGCCGCAGCCACCCGCCGCGCCTCAGCATCCCGACACCGAAGGCCGGCAGCGCGATGGCGGCGAACAGGACAGACGGCGCGTTCAGCAGATAGACACCGCCATCCGCCATCGCCCGGACGCCGACGGCGCCAAAGCCCCAGTCCACCTGCTTCCACCAGCGCAACGCGAACCCCACACCGGCCACCGCCAGACCACCGGCCAGCAACCCCACCGCCCGGTCGGGGGCAGCGCGCAGCAACGGCACCAGAAGCACGGGAAGGAACAGGTAAAGAAGGGGCACCACGTCGCGCACCATGTCGCCCAGCGCCCAGTCCAGCCACACACCGCGCATCAGCGGGCACCACAACAACACCGCCAGAGCCAGCACCGCGGGCGTCTCCCACGGTGGCGAATCGCCTTCCAGCAACGTCTGGCCCATCGCCACCGACAGGGGGCGCCACAGCCCTATGCCCAGAACCAACAACGCGCCGATCATCGCCTCCGCCGGACGGATCTCCGCAGGGGCCGGCGCGCTCAGCAGACCATAGAAGACGAGCGCCAGGAACAACCCGGCGGCCCGCCACTGCGCCCCTTCCTCTTCGCCCACGCGCTCTCCGCCATCGGCCCGACTCGAACAGGCGACAGCATTCCACGACACAGCAAAAAAAGGAACAACCGATCAGATCAGCAACTCTCAGGCGTAGCGCAACTCGGCACGGTCGAGACGGTAGAACAATCCCTCCAAAGGATTCAGCCGCAACGTGCCGGTTATCAGCATTGGGACCTGCGATTCACGGACCGGGATCTGACTGTGGACGTGCAGCATCGTGGAGGGGCTGGGCCGATGACAGGCCGGACAGGAATTGGGATTGGCGGCAAGGATGAAGCGGTTGTGGGCGGGTGCGTCGCTCAGCGGCACCATGAAGCCGCGCACCGTCACCAGTTTTCCCTCCAACGCCTTGATGCGGGTCGGAAAGACCGGGTTGGCAGCCGGCCCTTCCATACGAACCTGCACCAGATCCCGCCACAGCGCCGTCGTGTCGTCCAATGGCAGATGAAACGGCCCGGCGGGGTGCGTGGGCTCGCTGGCGTTGGTGGCCCAGATCACCCAGCCGGCCACCGGGGCCAGCGCGAGCGGCAGCAGAACCTGTCGGCGCGACGTCATGGCTGTCCTCCCCCTCGATCCTGCCCGTTTCGGTCGTTCATTCGACCGTTCATTCGATCGTTGAAGGCGCCCTTGCGGCCTTATCTCAGACCGTCGTGCTTATGGTCGAATTGTTCCCCAGCCTTCGCCCAAGGTCAACAGGCGAGCGATAGGCCATACGTAAGAGGCCGCTGTGCAGCGACTTCGGGCCTCGCTTCGCCGACCTATGGGATTGACGCAGCTTCCGGCCTATACTTTGTAAGAGCGGCAACCACCGATAAAAACCTTAACCGATAAAAACCTTACAAGCGGGAACCAACGCGGCATGCAAAAAGGGTCAGCACCGAAGGACAAGCCGGCGCATCTCCGCCTGTCCGAAGACCAGACCACCGAACTGGCCGACATGTTCCGCCTGATGAGCGACCCCAGCCGGCTGCGCATCATCCTGGCCTGCCTGGACACCTCGACCTCGGTCGGCGACATGGCGGCGGCGCTGGGCCTGTCGCCGTCCCTGGTCAGCCATCATCTCCGCCTGCTGCGGGCGGGACGGCTGATCCAGGCGGAACGGCGCGGCAACCGCGTCTTCTACCTGATCACCGACGAGCACATCCGGCGCGTCCTGTCGGACATGGTCGACCATGTGGCGGAGGAAAGCGAAGGCGACCTGGAAGCCTGAAGCCGCGGCGGTTGCGGCGGTTGCGGCGGCCTCGGCCGCCACAACCCGTTGAAGCCTTTATAACAAATCCGCAATAGGATTTGACCGCCATGCCGGTTGCGCCGCATAGTTCCGTTTATGCTGCGGCGCATCAAACCGTTGTTGCACGAATGGTCTGTCGAGTGAGGCCAGGAAACCAAGGGTGTTGGCATGGAGACGTTCCGCTTCCAGCCGGGGGAAACCCCCGTCCTGCTCAGCATCCCACATGTCGGCACCGTCGTGCCGCCGGACATTGCGGCCACCATGACCGACGCCGCCCTGGCGGTGCCGGACACCGACTGGCATCTTGACCGCCTGTATCACTTCGCCCCGGCGCTGGGGGTCGGCTTCCTGAGGCCCATCGTTTCACGCTATGTGATCGACCTGAACCGCGCTCCCGACGACGCCCCCCACTCCGGTGCCAGCAACACCGAACTCTGCCCCCTCACCACGTTCGATCACCAGCCGGTGTACAGGCGGGGGCGGGAGCCGGACGCAGCGGAGGTGCGGCGGCGCATCGACGACTATTGGCGCCCCTATCACGAACAGCTCAATGGCGAGCTTCAGGCGCTGAAGGACCGCTTCGGCGTGGCGGTGCTGTTCGACGCCCATTCCATCCGGTCGCGCGTGCCGCGTTTCTTCGATGGGCAGATCGAGGATTTCAACCTGGGCACGGTGGACGGGGCCAGCGCCTCGCCGGCGTTGGTCGGCCGGGTGATGAACGTGCTCACCGCCACCGGGCGCTTTTCCTCCGTGCAGAATGGGCGCTTCAAGGGCGGCTTCATCACCCGCCGCTACGGCAACCCCGCCGACAACATTCACTCGATCCAGCTCGAGCTGTCGCAGGTCACTTATATGGACGAGGAGGCTCCCTTCGGCTTCCGCGAGGAGACGGCGCGTCAGGTGCGCCCGACCCTGGAGCGGCTGCTGAGCCTCGTCGTCGAATGGGCGTGGGAGAACGCCGCCGGCCGCCGGCGCAGCGCCTTCCTGTAACGGCCGGTCCGGCTCTCAGACCCAAACGCCCCGCACGTAGGGCGTCAGTTGCGTGTCCTGCATGATGATGTGGTGGACCAGCCAATCCGCCGTGAAGGTGTAGATTCGCTCGGCGTTCTGGTGGGTCGGGTCCCGCGTGAAGACCGCGGACAATTCGCTCAAGGTCCGCACCGCCTCGTGATGCTGGCGGACATGCTCCTCGAACTTCGGATAATGCACGGCCTGCATAATCTTCTCTTCGCGGGCGAAGTGCTGCTGGGTGTATTCCAGCAGCTTCATGAGGATCTTTGCGACACGCACCGGCATGAAACTGCGCGCGTTCAGCGCAGCATCCAATTCGTTCAGATACTCGATCAGGTGCTTGTGATCTTCATCGATGGACGGCTGGCCGACGCTGAGCTGCCGCCTCCACGTAATGACACCCATGAACCCTCCGCACCCTGTCTTCCGCGGCCACCGGGCAGTCCCGCCGAAAGCCACCGCATTGAAGGGAAGCGCGCCGTACCTGCGCAACTGAAGATGAAGGTGCGCAATCCGTCAAAAAACCGTAAATACCAGACGCCGCGACCCTTGTTACCGCCGACTCCGCGACCGGCGGCCTTTGCCTGCATTATGGGCGCATTTTCTACAAAACGAACGCATACGATGGTCACATGGCATTTTGCCGCACCAAGACAAAGACGCGGAAAGGCAGGGGAAACTTCATGTTTCCGCCTGCCTTCACACCGGTTTTATGAAGAAGAGGCGATGATCGGCCGCCCCAACTTATCTGTGAACGGCTGCTCGGTCAGCCGACGATCGAATAGCCGCAATCCACATAGGTGGTGCTGCCGGTGATTCCCTTGGCGCCGTCCGTCGCCAGGAAGGCGGTGGTGTAGCCGACCTCTTCGATGGTGACGAGGCGCTGCTCCGGCGCGCGCTCCGCGGCCTTCTCCATCAGCTCGTCGAAATGGGCGATGCCGGAGGCGGCGCGGGTCTTGATCGGACCGGGGGAGATCGCGTGCACGCGGATGCCCTTCGGCCCCAGTTCCGCCGCCAGATAGCGCACGCTGGCTTCCAGGGCGGCCTTCACCGGACCCATGACGCCGTAATTGTCGATCACGCGGTTGGCGCCGAAATAGGACATGGTGAACAGCGAACCGCCGTCCTTCATCAGCGGCTCGGCATAGCGGGCCATGCGGATGAAGGAGTGGCAGGACACGTCCATCGCCATCTGGAAGCCCTCGCGCGAGCAATCGACGACGCGGCCGTGCAGATCGTCCTTCGGGGCGAAGGCGATGGAATGCAACGCGAAGTCCAGCTTGCCCCACTTCTGCTCGATCTTCTCGAAGATGGCCTTCAGCTCACCCTCGCCGGTGACGTCCACCGGCTCGAAGATTTCGGCCTCCAGCTGTTCAGCCAGCGGCTCGACGAAGCGCTTCGCCTTGTCGTTGAGGTAGCTGACCGCGAGATCCGCGCCCAGCGCGCGGAAGGCGCGGGCGCAGCCCCACGCGATCGACTGATCGTTGGCGATGCCGAGCACGAGGCCCTTCTTGCCTTCAAGGGTGGCGGCGGCGGGGATGATCGTGGTCATGGGCTGGCTTTCCCGGATTGCAAGGTGGCCGGATTCAGAGTGTGCCCGACGGGATCACTCGAATTGTGCAACGCACCATAATGCAATCGAAGGTCATAGGCAACTTGTTAAAGTCGCAATATATCCGACATTATCGCTTTGTTTATCCGTAACACAGCCTTCACACAGCGAAGACGCGAAGTCCGCAACGGCACTCCATGCCCCTTTCTTGCGTATTCATGGAGAAGACCGCAACAAAGACAAAGGCCCCACCCTTCGGAGGGGCCTTTGTCACAGGACCGGAAACGATCAAACGGCGCCGGGCGTGAAGGACGGCGGATCGCTGGCCGGAAAGGACTCCATAGACGCCTCGTCCACCTTCTCTTTCTCGTCGGCATCGTCGTAGATGTCACCGGGATGTCGGGAATACCGATGGACGCCCTGTTCCACATCCTCGGCGGGGGTGCTCGCCCCGTGATGGCCACCCCGCTCCTCCATCATCGCCTTTGCCGGGCAATAGCCCGTCAGTCCGCGGGCGACCAGAGCGCCGCCGGCCAGCGCCAGCGCCGCCCCGGCAACGGTCGGACGGCGAAGCCCGAGCACGGCGAGAAGCCCGCCCCCGACCAGCGACACCAGACGTTCGGTGTGCCCGACGTTGATCATGCGTTCGAGATCGTCCGGCAGGGCCGCGTTGCGGCTGCCCATGCCCTGTTGGCTCGTCATCGCCATCGCTGCTCTCCTCGATCTTTTTCTATGGTCACTGCTGCGGGGCGGGCGGCGTGGACCCGCCCTGGTGTCCGCCCTGGTCCGGCGCCGGCGCGGTGCCGGTCGAACCGGATGAGCCCGGCTGCGCCGTCCCATCGGGCTTGCGGGCCGTATCGGCCAGTGTGCGGGCCTGCGACAGCTCGCGGTTCAGCCGGTCCACCTCCTGCGAGAGACGTTGCACCTCCGACTGGAGCTGCGGCGTCCCCGCTGCACCGCCCTCCGGCATACCAACCGCAGCGAGGGCCGCACCGTCGCGCATCCAATAGGGCTGGACCCCGTAATAGGTGTGCAGCGCCATCGCCCATTGCCGGTCCGACATGTCCGGACGGTTGGAGCGGGTGAACTGGGGCGCCGCGGTCAGCCGGTCCTTGGTCACGTTCAGCACATAACCGTCGCCGGCCTGCGCCGGCTGGACCAATGCCCATGGAACAGGGAAGTTGCGCTCGCCCAGACCGAGGAAGCCGCCGGCCTCGACCACGGCGTAGGCGACGCGCCCGGTGTTCGGATCGACCACCAGTTCGGAAATGGAGCCCATTTCCTCGCCGCTGGCATTGTGCAGCTTGGCCTTCGACAGGTCGTCGGCGGCGACCACGCGCGGGTGCTCGACGGAACGCAGAAGCGCGTCGGCCTCACCCAGGATGGTCTGGCAGGCCGGCTCGCCGCCCCGCTGCCCGGCGCGCTCGGCGGTCTGGCGCAGGGCGCGGAGCTGGCCGATCTCCTGCGGGCTGATGGAGGCGGGAGTCTGGTTGCCGGCGGCCTCCAGCGCGCCGATGCGCTGGCCCAGCCGGTTCACCCCCTCCGGGCAGGTCTCGGCGAAAGCCGGCCAAGGCCCGAGCGCCCCCGCGATCATGGCGGCACTGAGGAGCAGGCGTTTCATCGTGGGTGCCTCCGGCTTGGTTTCCGTGCGTGTGCGTCTCACGCGGGGAAAACAGCACGGCCAAGACGGAGGTTCCGCGAATGCTTCTTCTGCGAAGCGGTCAGCCCGGAAGCGGCAACCCGCCCCGCTGAACGATGAAGGACTGGACCGCGTCCACCCCCTGCCCCGTCTTGATGTTGGTGAAGACGAAGGGCCGGTCGCCGCGCATCTTCTTCGCGTCGCGGTCCATCACCTCCAGGCTGGCGCCGACCAGCGGGGCGAGGTCGATCTTGTTGATGACCAGCAGGTCCGACCGGGTGATGCCCGGGCCGCCCTTGCGCGGGATCTTGTCGCCCGCCGACACGTCGATGACGTAGATGGTCAGGTCGGCCAGCTCCGGCGAGAAGGTAGCCGCCAGATTGTCGCCACCCGATTCCACGAAGATCAGGTCGAGGTTCGGGAACTTGCGGTTCATCTCGTCGACGGCGGCGAGGTTGATCGAGGCATCCTCGCGGATCGCCGTGTGCGGGCAGCCGCCGGTCTCCACCCCCATGATCCGGTCCGGCTTCAGCGCGCCGGAGCGGGTGAGGAATTCGGCGTCCTCCTTGGTGTAGATGTCGTTGGTGATCGCCGCGACCTCCCAGTCGTCGCGCATGCGCTTGCACAGCGCGTCGGTCAGCGCCGTCTTGCCGGAGCCGACCGGCCCGCCGATGCCCACGCGCAGGGGGCCACCATGGCTCTTGGAAATCGGGGCGGTCATGAGCGGAACAACCTCGTGTATTGGGTTTCGTGGATCATGGAGGTCCAATCGACGGCCATGGCGCGGCTGCCCAGATCGTCGAGCGGGGCGGCCAGCGCGGCCTCCGCCGCAGAGTGCACCACGGAATCGAGCGCCGCCAGGGCCTTCTGCCCGTCCGTCTGCCCCAGCGGCACCAGCCGCACCCCGGCCGAGACGAGGTTGGCGGCGAAGGCGTGCAGATAGGCCGACAGGGCGGGTCCCTCCGGCACGCCGATCAGCGCGGCGGCCAGCGCCACGGCGACGGCGTAAGCGACCGGGCGGCCGGTGTCGGCGATCACCCGGTCCCAACGCTCCATCCCCTCCAGCGGCCAGGCGGCGCGCACGGCGATCAGGAAGGCCTGCCCCTGCGCGCGGCTCTCCAGCGCGGTTTCCGAAGAGGCGCGCATCGCGTCGGCGCGTTCGACCGCCCAGGCGAAGCCCGCATCGTCGCCCGCCAGCACCGCGCGATGGGCGGCAACGAAGAGCATGCCGTCGGTGCGCCCGGCGCCGTGGCGCAGGATGCCATCCATCCAGCGCGCCAGCGTGTCCCGGTCGCGGACGAGACCCTGCTCCACCGCCGCCTCGATGCCATGGCTGTAGGAAAAGCCGCCGACCGGAAAGGACGGCGACAGCCAGGCGAGGAGCTTGGTGAGGTGGGCGGCCGAGACGGGCCCCCACCCCCCCGCTTCGCGGGTCCCTCCCTCCCCCGCTGCGCAGGGGAGGGCCAAGTCCCCTCCCCCGCCCMGCGGGGGRGGGTTAGGGTGGGGGCAAGCGCCCTCAGTCATGCGAATGCCCATGGGAATGCCCATGCGCGTGGGAATGCCCGTGGGAATGCGAATGACCATGATCGTGGTCGTGGTCGTGGTCGTGATCATGCCCATGGTCATGGCCGTGCCCATGCCCATGGCCGTGCCCCTGCCCCGAATAGGCCCCGCCCTCCGGCGCGAAGGGCGCGTGGATGGCGGCGACGCTGGCCCCCAGCCCCTTCAGCATGTCCTCGATCACATGGTCGCGGCGCAGGCGGATCGTCTCGCCGACGATCTGCACCGGCAGGTGGCGGTTGCCGAGGTGCCAGGCGATGCGGGCGAAGCCCTCCGCCCCGCCGCCACAGCGCACCTCCATCAGGTCCTCGTCGGCGGCGACCACGCGCAGGTAGGCGCCGTCACCCAGTTCCAGCCCGTCGCCATGGTCGAGCGCGACCGCGCGCGGCAGGTCGAGCAGGAAGTCGGCCCCCGCATCGTCCCTCATCACCATGCGCCGCCGGTGGCGGTCGTCGAAGGCGAGGGTCACCGTGCCGGCCTCGCGCTCGGCGGGCCAATGGCCGCGGGCGTGGACTCGGGTGGCGCGGGGGAGCGTGTCGGTCATGGAGAAAGCCGTTCGAAGGGTGTGGGCCGGCCGAAGAAACGTCCCGCGAGGGCGCCGACCGGTTCCGCCGCTCCCGTGGTGAAGAAACGAAGGGCGCCCGCCGCCTCGCCCGGTGCGGGGGCGTATTCGGGGTGGCGCTCCAGGTAATTGTCCAGCGAGCGGGCGACCAGACTGGGCTGGCACAGCACCTCCACCCCCGGCGGCAGGGCCTCCGCGAACAGATGCGCCACCAGCGGGTAGTGGGTGCAGCCAAGCACCGCCGCGTCGAGCGGGCGTCCATCCAACTGCGCCAGCAGCGCCCGCACATAGCCGCTCACCGCGGGCGCCAGTTCCGCATCCCCCGCCCCCCGCTCGATCAGCGGGACGAGGTCCGGACAGGCCTGCTGCACCACCCGCACATCGGGCGCGCGCTTGCCGATCTCGCGCGGGAAGGAGCCCGACGCGACGGTGGCCGGGGTGGCGAAGACGCCGACCGTCCGCGGCTCCGGACGCCAGTCGGCGGCGGGACCGTCCTGCATCCAGGGCACGCGGGTGATCGCCTCGACCATCGGCACCAGGACGCCCAGCACGTTGCGGCCCGGATGGGCCACCGGCAGCCACGTCCGCTGCATCCGCCGCAGCGCCACCGCCGCCGCCGTGTTGCAGGCCAGGACGACCAGCCCGCAGCCCTCGGCGAACAGCCGCTCCACCCCCTGGACCGTCAGGCGGTAGATGTCCTCCTCGCTGCGCGGGCCATAGGGAGCGGCGGCATGGTCGCCGAGATAGACGAAGGGACGCCCGGGAGCGGCGGCCACCAGCGCGCGCAGCACTGTCAGACCGCCATGCCCGGAATCGAAGACACCAATCACGAACCAGTCACCCCACACTCAGAACAGGAAGTACCGCTGCGCCATGGGCAGCACGTCCGCCGGCTCGCAGGTCAGGAGCTGGCCGTCGGCGCGCACCTCGTAGGTTTCCGGATCGACCTCGATGTGGGGTGTGGAATCGTTGTGGATCATCTGTTTCTTGCCGATGGCCCGCACGCCCGTCACCGCGACCAGCTCGCGCCGCAGGCCGAGCGAGCGCAGCGCCTCGCTCTCCAGCGACAGCTTGCTGACGAAGGTGAGGGAGCTGGCCTGCATCGCGCGGCCATAGGCGCCGAACATCGGGCGGTAATGCACCGGCTGCGGCGTGGGGATCGAGGCGTTGGGGTCGCCCATCAGCGCCGCCGCGATGGTCCCGGCCTTCAGCACCATGTCCGGCTTCACGCCGAAGAAGGCCGGCGACCAGACCACCAGATCGGCCAGCTTGCCCACCTCGACCGATCCGACGACATGGGCGATGCCGTGCGATAGGGCCGGGTTGATGGTGTATTTGGCGACGTAGCGCTTGACGCGGAAGTTGTCGTTCTCGCCTGTCTCCTCGGCCAGACGCCCGCGCTGGACCTTCATCTTGTGCGCGGTCTGCCAGGTGCGGATGATCACCTCGCCGACCCGGCCCATCGCCTGGCTGTCCGAACTCAGCATCGAGAAGACGCCGAGGTCGTGCAGGATGTCCTCCGCCGCGATGGTCTCGCGCCGGATGCGGCTTTCGGCGAAAGCCACGTCCTCCGGGATGCGGGGCGACAGGTGGTGGCAGACCATGAGCATATCGAGATGCTCGTCCACCGTGTTCACCGTGAAGGGCCGCGTCGGGTTGGTCGAGCTGGGCAGCACGTTGGGCAGACCGGCCACCTTGATGATGTCCGGCGCGTGGCCGCCGCCCGCGCCCTCGGTGTGGAAGGCGTGGATGTTGCGGCCTTTGAAGGCGGCGATGGTGTTCTCCACGAAGCCCGACTCGTTCAGCGTGTCGGTGTGGATCGCCACCTGGATGTCCGTCTCCTCGGCCACCGTCAGGCAGGTGTCGATGGCCGCGGGGGTGGTGCCCCAGTCCTCGTGCAGCTTCATGCCGCAGGCGCCGGCGGCGATCTGCTCCAGCAGCGCGTCGGGACGGCTGGCGTTGCCCTTGCCGAAAAAGCCGAGGTTGATCGGCAGCCCCTCCGCCGCCTGGAGCATCCGGGCCATGTGCCATGGCCCCGGCGTGCAGGTGGTGGCCGACGTGCCCGCCGCCGGGCCGGTGCCGCCGCCCAGCATGGTGGTGACGCCGCTGTTCAGCGCCTCGTCCACCTGCTGCGGGCAGATGAAGTGGATGTGGGCGTCGATGCCGCCGGCGGTGACGATCTTGCCCTCGCCCGCGATGACCTCGGTCCCCGGCCCGACGACGATGGTCACGCCGGGCTGGACGTCCGGGTTGCCGGCCTTGCCGATGCCGGAAATGCGCCCGCCGGTGATGCCGATGTCGGCCTTGACGATGCCCCAGTGGTCGATGATCAGCGCGTTGGTGATGACGGTGTCCACGGCGCCGCCCTGGCGCGAGGTCTGGGCCTGCCCCATGCCGTCGCGGATCACCTTGCCGCCGCCGAACTTGACCTCCTCGCCGTAGACGGTGTGGTCCTTCTCGACCTCCACGATCAGGTCGGTGTCGGCCAGCCGCACCCGGTCGCCGACGGTGGGGCCGTAGAGAGCCGCGTATTCGGCCCGGTCGATGCGATGCGCCATTGTCTGATGCCCCTCCGCTGGCGCCCTTTACAGGCTGCCGTTGACCTTGCCGTTGAAGCCGATGACCACGCGGTTGCCGGCGTAGGCGACCAGCCGCACGCGCCGCGTCTGCCCCGGCTCGAAGCGCACCGCCGTCCCGGCCGGGATGTCCAGACGGAAGCCGCGCGCCTTTTCACGGTCGAAGGTCAGCGCCCCGTTCGTCTCGGCGAAGTGGTAATGCGAGCCGACCTGGATCGGGCGGTCGCCGGCGTTGGCGACGTCCAGTTCCACCGTGTCGCGGCCGGCGTTGAGTTCGATCTCGCCCGCGGCGGGGATGATTTCACCGGGTTTCATCGGGGCTCCCCTTAGCGAATCGGCTGGTGGACGGTGACGAGCTTTGTGCCGTCGGGGAAGGTGGCCTCGACCTGGATCTCGTGGATCATCTCCGGGATGCCGTCCATCACCTGATCGCGGGTGATCACCGTCGCGCCGTCGCGCATCAACTCGGCCACGGTGCGCCCGTCACGGGCCCCTTCCACCACGTAATCGGTGATGAGGGCCACCGCCTCGGGATGGTTCAGCTTCACGCCACGCTCCAGCCGGCGGCGCGCCACCATGGCGGCCATGGCCACGAGAAGCTTGTCCTTCTCGCGCGGTGTCAGGTTCATGGGGCTGTCTCTCCGCCTTCCCATTGGGTTGGCGGGATTATGCCACGTCGCTGCGGTGCGCCAATCCCGTTTCGACAGGCGCTGTACGCTTTCGATTGGGTCAGACTTCCCACAGTCGCGGCAAACGCGTCGGCAGGCCCGCCGCCGCCGAGCGCAGATGCGACCACAGCGCCGCGTAGGCGCCGCGCACCGACCGCGCCTCGCCGCCCAGGATGCGGACGACCAGCAGCCCGTCGAAGGCCGTGGCTCCGACCCGCACGCCCTCCAGCCCCTCCGCCGCCTCGCGCAGGGCGTCCCGCCGGCTCGCGGCGTCGGGGGCGGCGTAGAGCAGCGTGGCGCAGGCTCCAGCCCCGCCGAAGCCCGCCGGATGGGCCAGCGTCTCGGCGAGGTCGCCGTCCATGTGCAGGGCGTCGGCCCAGGCCAGCCGACCGTCGCGCACCACCTCCCAGGCGTCGCGGACGAGGCCGCGGGTGACCGTCTCACCGAAGGCGGCGCGCCCGAAGACCAGCATTTCCCCGGCGATCAGGCGGGCGTCGCCCTCCAGCTCCAGCCGGGTCAGGCGGCGCAGGCGGGCCCCCTCGAAGACGATGGCCTCCTGCGGCATCCATTCCAGCCAGCCGCCGGCCTCCACGGTCACGCGGGTGTCGATGCGGCAGTCCGGCCCGGCGGAGCGGTAGACCTTCTCCGCCGCCTGCGTCGTCACCAGCGCCGCCGCCCCCGGCCCCGCCGACAGGGCGACGTCCAGCCGGTCGCCGCCGACCAGCCCGCCCGAGGTGGTGACCAGCACCGCGATGGGCAGGTCCCCCGCCCGCGGGTCGGGCAGCAGCACCCGCAGCGGGTCGTGGTGGTAGAGCGTGGCGAGGCGCGTGGCTCCATGGCGATCCTCGAACCGCACCGTCGCCGCGCCGTGGACGGCGACCTTCTTCATCAACGCGTCAGCCACCAGCGGAGCCCATCCTTGTCTTTACATCCTTGTCTTTACATCCTCGACGGCCAACAGCACGCGTTCCGGCGTCGCGGGCGCGTCGAGGCGCACGGGCAGCCGGTGGCCGCCCACCGCCGCGACGGCGTCCTTCAGCGCCAGCCACGCCGAGATGCCGAGCATCAGCGGCGGCTCCCCGATCGCCTTGGAGCGGAACACCGTGTCCTCCCGGTTCGGGCGGTCGGTGTAGAGCGCCACCCGGAAATCCTCCGGCAGCGAGCGCGAGGTCGGGATCTTGTAGGTGCTGGGCGCGTGGGTGCGCAAGCGTCCCTCGCCGTCCCACCACAGCTCCTCCGACGTGACCCAGCCCAGCCCCTGGACGAAGGCGCCCTCCACCTGCCCGAGGTCGATGGCCGGGTTGATGCTGCCGGAACAGTCGTGCAGCACGTCGGCGCGGGGGAACGTGTACTCGCCGGTCAGCGTGTCGATCAGCGCCTCGGTCACCGCGACGCCGCAGGAGAAGTAGAAGAAGGGCCGCCCCTCGCATTTCTCGCGGTCCCACCAGATCTTCGGCGTCGCGTAATGGCCGGTGGAAGACAGCGATACCCGGTTCAGATAGGCCAGTTTCGCCACCTCCCCGAAGGTCATGGCGTGGTTGCCGGCGAAGACGGCGTTGTCGCGGAACTCCACCTTGTCCGGGGTGGTGTGGCAGTGCTGGGCGAGGAAGGCCACCAGCCGGTCGCGGAGGGTCCCCACGGCGATGCGCACCGCCATGCCGTTCAGGTCGGTGCCGGCCGACGCGGCGGTGGGCGGGGCGTTCGGCACCTTGTCGGTGGCGCTGGCGGTGACCCGCACCCGCTCCACGTCGATCTGGAACTCCTGGGCGGCGATCTGGGCCATCTTGGTGTGGATGCCCTGCCCCATCTCGGTCCCGCCGTGGTTCACCTGGATGGACCCGTCGGTGTAGACATGGACCAGCGCCGCCGCCTGGTTCAGGTGCTTGACGGTGAAGGAGATGCCGAACTTCACCGGGGTCACCGCCAGCCCCTTCTTCAGCACCGGGCTGCGGGCGTTGAAGGCGTCGATCTCCTCCCGCCGGCGGCGGTAGTCGCCGTCCCGCTCGATCCGGTCCATCAGCTCGGCCAGGATCTCCGGCTCCTCCACCGGCATCCCGTAATGGGTGGTGTCGCGGCCCGGCCCCCCGTAGAGGTTGGCGCGGCGCACGTCCAGCGGGTCCTTGCCCAGGCTGCGGGCGATCTCGTCCACCACATGCTCGATGGCGATGACGCCCTGCGGGCCGCCGAAGCCGCGGAAGGCGGTGTTGGACACCGTGTTCGTCTTGCAGCGATGCCCCGTCACCCGCGCCGCCGGCAGATAGTAGGCGTTGTCGGCGTGGAACATGGCGCGGTCGACCACGCCGTTGGACAGGTCCAGCGACATGCCGCAGCGCCCGGCGAGGTCCATTTCCAGCCCCCGGATGCGCCCTTCATCGTCGAAGCCGACGTCGTAGCGCACGAAGAAGTCGTGGCGCTTGCCGGTCATCAGCATGTCGTCGTCGCGGTCCAGGCGGAACTTCACCGGCCGCTTCGTCGCGTTCGCCAGCAGGCCGGCGATGGCGGCGATCTGCGCCGGCTGGCTCTCCTTGCCGCCGAAGCCGCCGCCCATGCGCCGACACTCCACGGCGATGCCGTGCATCGGCCGCCCCAGCACCTGGGCGACGGCGTGCTGGACCTCCGCCGGATGCTGGGTCGAGGAATGGACCAGCAGGTCGCCGTCCTCCTTGGGGATGGCGTAGGCGATGTGGCCTTCCAGGTAGAAATGGTCCTGCCCGCCGACCTCCAGCGTGCCGGTCAGCCGGTGCGGCGCCCCGGCGACCTCCGCCGCCGCGTCGCCGCGCCGGAAGGTCAGCGGCGGCGAGACGAAGCTGCCCTTTTCCAGCGCCGCCTCGGCGGTCAGCACCGCCGGCAGATCCTCGTAATAAATCTCCACCAGCCGGGCGGCGGCGCGGGCCTGCAACAGCGTCTCCGCCGCCACGGCGACCACCGCCTGCCCGGCATAGGTCACCAGCTCGTCGGCCAGGATGGGATCGCCGCGCTGGATGGTGCCGATGTCGCCGTCCCCCGGAATGTCGACGTAGGTGAGGACTGCGTGCACCCCCGGCGCCTGCTTCGCCCGCAACAGGTCCATGCCCAGGATGCGCGCGTGCGCCCGCTCGGACAGCCGCACCGCGACGTGCAGCGTGCCGGGCAGTTCCGGGATGTCGTCGGTGTAGGCCGCGGCGCCCATCACATGCTTGCGGGCGCTTTCATGCTCGATGCCCCGGTGGACGCCGCCGCGGATCGGTTGGATGGTGCCGCCGTCAGCCATGCACGGCCTCCAGGGAGGGCAATTCGGCCCCGGTCGTGTGAAGAAGGAAGCGCATCAGCAGGTTCTTCGCCACCAGCGCCCGGTAGCGGTCGCTGGCCCGCATGTCGGTCATGGGCCGGAAGTCGCCGTCGAGCGCCGGCAGGGCCGCCGCCACGGAGTCCGCCGTCCAGGGCTGCCCGGCCATCGCCGCCTCCAGCGCCGGGGCGCGGGCCGGGGTCGCCGCCATGCCGCCGTAGCCGGCGCGCAGCGCCGCCACCCGCCCCTCCCCGTCCAGGGTCAGCAGGAAGGCGGCGCAGACGGCGGAGATGTCCTGGTCCCGCCGCTTGGACACCTTCCAGGTGGCGAAGCGCTGGCCGTCGCGCGGCAGGGGGATGCGGATGCGTTCGACGAACTCGCCCGGCTTCAGGTCGTTCTTGCGGTAGCCGTGGTAGAAGCGGTCCAGCGGCAGCTCCCGCCGCACGCCGCCCCGGTTCAGCACCAGCGAGGCGCCCAGCGCCAGCAGGGCCGGCATGCTGTCCCCGATGGGCGAGCCGTTGGCGACGTTGCCGCCCAACGTTCCGGAGTTGCGCACCTGCGCCGCGCCGATGCGGGTGACCAGGGCGGCCAGTTCGGGCAGCCGGCGCTCCAGAACCGGCAGCAGGTCGGTGTAGGTCACCGCGGCGCCGATCTCCAGCGCATCGGCCCCCTCGTCGATGCGGTGAAGCTCCCGCACCTGGGCGAGGTGGATCAGCGTGGGCAGGCTGCGCCCCTGCTTGGTCACCCACAGCCCGACGTCGGTCGCCCCGGCGACCAGCGTGGCGTTCGGGTGCGCGGCGAACAGAGCGGCCAGCTCATCGACGCTCCGCGGCGCGTGGAAGCTGGCGGCGCCGTGGGTGAGGGTCAGGGACCCGTCGCGCCGGATGGAGCGCAGCAGGGTGGCGATGCCCTCCTCCGCCCGGTCGAAACGGTCGTCGGTCCGCTCCGCCGCCATGGTCCGGGCGGCGTCGAGGATCGGGCGGTAGCCGGTGCACCGGCACAGATTGCCGGCCAGCGCGTCGTGGATCGCCCCATCGCTCAGCCCCCCATCGGCAGCGCGCCGATCGTGATGAAGCGCGAAGAGCGCCATCACGAACCCAGGGGTGCAGAAGCCGCATTGCGAGGCGTGCTTGTCCACCATCGCCGTCTGGACAGGGTGCAGTTGCCCGTCCTCGCCGGCCAGATCCTCGACGGTCAGCAGCAGCTTGCCGTCGATCATCGGCAGGAAGAGGATGCAGGCGTTGACGGCGCGGTAGCGCAAACGCCCATCCGGGGCAAGGTCACCCAGCACCACCGTGCAGGCACCGCAGTCTCCCTCGGCGCAGCCTTCCTTGGAACCGGGTCGCCCGTTGGCGCGCAGCCAGTTCAGCACCGTGGCGGTAGGGTCGGCGTCCCGCACCTCCATCACCCGTCCGCCGAGCACGAA
This sequence comes from Azospirillum sp. P4_B5, assembly GCF_056402275.1. Classification (NCBI taxonomy): domain Bacteria; kingdom Pseudomonadati; phylum Pseudomonadota; class Alphaproteobacteria; order Rhodospirillales; family Azospirillaceae; genus Azospirillum; species Azospirillum sp. P4_B5. The sequence goes on along the minus strand of NZ_JBFUHT010000003.1, from coordinate 24,777 downwards.
ACGCACAGAGCCCGTCATTGTCCCTCCTGTCGGGCGTTTCCGTCATAGTGCCGGAAAGTCTCCGCAGGCCGCAATGGCGGGCCGGCCGTCTAGCCATAAAGGCATGGTTCGGATGGATAAACGGCTTCTTCGGAAGGCGTCAGGTGTCCTCGGGGAAGCAGCCGCTGCGGGCGGCCACGACGGCGACCTGGGTGCGGTTGCGCACGCCCAGCTTCTGCATGATGGCCCGCACATGAACCTTCACGGTGCCTTCCAGCACGCCCAGCTCCCGCGCGATCTCCTTGTTCGAATGGCCGGCCAGCAGAAGCTGGAAAACGTCGCGTTGCCGGTCGGTCAGACGGTCGAGGATCTGGCCCGACGGACGCGCGACCTCCGCCGCGACGTTGCCGGACAGGACGGCGCGCGGCAACGGCAGGAAGGTCTCCCCTGTCAGCGCCAGGGAGATCGCGTGTTCCAGCACCGCGGTGGAGCTGGTCTTCAGGATGTAACCCCTGGCCCCCAGCCGCACGCTGTCCACGATGTCCGCCACCTCGTCAGACCCGGAGATGACCAGCAGCGGACGGCGTCCCAGGACCTCGACCATGCGGCGCACCCCGTCGCGCCCGCTGCGGTCGCCCAGATTGAGGTCGAACAGGACCAGCGTCAGATCCGGCGTGCGGTCGGCGATGGCCATCGCCTCGTCCAGCGAGCCAGCCTCCAGCACCTGCGCGTCCGGGTGGATCTCCCCCACCGAGAGGGCGAAGCCGTGCCGCACCAGGGGATGGTCATCCACCACTAGAAACGTTTGCGCTCTGCCGGCCACCGACCGCTCCTTGCCGCGCGTCTGCAGCTGAACTTCCATTGCTTTGCCACCTCATCAAGCCGCCGGAAACCGGATTAGAAAACAAAGATGCCCCAAACCAGCCCGGCTTTCTGTCCAGCGGAAAAGTATAAAGGTACCTCTTTTGGACTTTGCAGAAGCAGCGCCATGCGAATTTCTATCGTTTCGAAGCCATTTATGATTCATTCGTATCGAGCTTCTTCCAAGCATCTTGCGCCGCTCCCTGACCATCCGTATAAATCATCGGGACAACCAGCGTAAAGCACGCTTTTTCGATACAATAAAGACGGCTTTTTTCCCTTTTCCCAGGCGAAAACGGACAACGATTGGCGTTGTGCGCTGCTCGTCACGGGTGGCGTCACGGAGGAGTTTCGATGAAAACCTGGAACGTCATGCTCGTGGACCATGATCGGCTGTTTTCGGCGGCGCTGGGAACGCTCATCAGCGGCGGCCCCTTCCGCGTCTGCCACCACGCCGCGACGGTGGAGGATGCCGAGGCGGCCATCGCCCAGGGTGTGCAGCCCGACCTGATCGTGGTGGCTCTGGGAGAGGCGACGAACGACGAAGCCGGCGGAGTGAAGCGCCTGCGCGCCGCCACCAGCGCCCGCATCGCCGTGCTGGCCGACGCCATCGCCGACCGCACGCTGTCGCTGTCGCTGAAGGCGGGCGCCGACGCCTATCTGAACAAGTCGATGTCGAGCGAGTCCCTGCTGCGCGCCCTGCAATTGGTCATGCTGGGCGAGGTGGTCTATCCGACCCATGTCGCCAGTCTGCTGATCGCCAACGCCAACAGCGAGCGCCCGCAGCCGGAGCGCGCCCAGCCCGCCAGCAACGAACTGTCGAAGCGCGAGGTTCAGATCCTGCGCTGCCTTCTCGCCGGGCAATCGAACAAAGCCATCGCGCGCAATCTGCACATCACGGAATCGACCGTGAAGATGCATTTCAAAAACGTGATGCGGAAGATCAACGCCCAGAACCGTACACAAGCGGCGGTGTGGGCGATCCAGAACGGCCTGTCGCCGCTGGCGTCCGTTTAGAGAGTTTGTCCCCTCTCCCAGCGCAGGGGGAGGGGACGGTGCATTTTCACTCCGCCGCGTTGCGGTGGGAGCCGTGGCGGCCTTCGGCGAACTCCTCCACCATTTTGCGGCAGAAGGCTGGCAGATCGTCCGGCTTGCGCGAGGTCACCAGACCCTGGTCGGTGACGACCTCGCTGTCTTCCCAGTTCGCCCCGGCATTGCCGAGATCGGCCTTCAACGACGGCCAGGAGGTCATGCGCTTGCCCTTTGCGCCGCCCGCGTCGATCAGCGTCCAGGGGCCGTGACAAATCGCGGCGATGGGCTTACCCGATTGGACGAAGCTGCGCACGAACTCGATGGCCTTGGGCTCCAGCCGCAGCGCGTCGGGGTTGATGACGCCGCCCGGCAGCACCAGAGCGTCGAAGGTGCCGGGGTCCGCCTGATCGAGCGTGACGTCCACGTCCACCCGGTCGGCCTTGTCGTGGTGGTTCCAGCCCTGGATCTGTCCGCCCTGGGGCGCCACGATCCGCACCTCGGCGCCTTCGTTGCGCAGCGCCTTCACCGGCTCGGTCAGTTCGACCTGTTCGAAGCCGTCGGTCGCCAGAACGGCGACGGTCTTCTTCTCCAGTTTTCCTGCCATGGGATCACCTCCTCGGTTGGCCTGTCCGGTCAGCAACCGGCGTACCTCTGGGGAGTTCCCTCCGGAACCGCCGCGCTCCCCCCATGTTCCATTTGACGGACCGCGCGTCACAATCGGGAGCACAGACCCATGCGTTACAGCGGCACTTCGGCGGGCATCCTCGCCGCGTTCGCCGTCGCCACGTCCCTGACTCTGGGCGTTCCTCAACCTGTCCAGGCACAATCTTCCCAGTCCGCCGAAACGGTGCGGACCGCGGAGGCATCCTATCCCCGGCTCTACCAGGGCTGGCGGGCCGGCGTGATCGTCGGGACGGACGTCGAGGGGCTGCTCGGCGAGGAGCTTGGGCAGGTGGTGGATCTCGTCGTCAGCCCGGACGGGCGGCTGGAAAGCGCGGTGATCGAGGCCAGCGGCATGCTCGACGTCGGCGAGGCGCGTTTCACCGTGCCCTGGCACCAGCTCATGCCCGGATCGGTGGACGGAGTCCTGGCCTATCCGGTCACCGGCCCCGACACGCTGGACCTGATCCGCCGCCAGCAGCAGGCGGCCAGCCGGCCCGGCGACTGGCGCGTCTCCGCCCTGCTCGGCCAACCGGCCAACACGGAGGGCGGGGCGACGGAGGCCGGCTTCTTCGGCACGGTGGAGGATCTGGTGTTCGACCGCAACGGCGCTCTCAAGGCCGTCGTGGTGACGCCCGAACCGGAGGGCGAAGGCCCTTACGCCGTCGCCTGGAAAGCGGCGGCGCTGGAGCCGGGCCTGACCTCCGTCACATTGCAGGCGACGCCGGATCAGGTGAAGGCGCTCGGCTCGTTCGACGCGGCACGCATGAAGGAATTCAACACCGCGCGCCTGAACCAGGGGGCCCAGGCGCGTCGGGAATAGGCCCGTCAGGCCGTCGGGCGGGCCACGCCGCCGACCGTCGGGCGGCTGGCCGCAGCAGCGGAACGGCCGTAGCGGGCCACCGTCAGCCCGTCCATGTCGATCTCCGTCCGACGCCCGCCGACCACGTCGGCGACCACCCGGCCCGAGCCGGCGGCCATAGTCCAGCCGAGCGTGCCGTGGCCGGTGTTGAGGAACAGGTTGCGCACCGGGGTCGGACCGACGATGGGCGTGCCGTCCGGCGTGTTCGGGCGCAGTCCGGTCCAGAACTCCGCCTTCGACAGGTCACCGCCCGTCGGGAAGAGGTCGCCGACCACATGGTCGAGCGGACCGCGGCGGCCCGGACGCAGCGTCAGGTCGAAGCCGGTCAGCTCCGCCGTGCCGCCGACGCGGATGCGGTCGCCGAGGCGGGTCACCGCGATCTTGTGCGTCTCGTCCATCACCGTGGATTCCGGGGCGCCCGCCGGATCGACGATGGGCAGGGTCAGCGAATAGCCCTTCACCGGATAGACCGGCAGGTCCAGACCGAACGGCTTCACCAGCGTCGGGGAGTAGCTGCCCATGGCGACGACGTAAGCATCGGCGGTCAGCGTGCCGGCGTCGGTGACCACGCCGGTGACGCGGCGCCCATCGCTCTCCAGCTTGCGGATGCCGGTGTTGTAGCGGAACTCCACGCCCAGCTCCGTCGCCAGCGCGGCCAGCGCGTTGGTGAAGCGGAAGCAGTCGCCCGTCTCGTCGCCGGGCAGCAGCAGGCCGCCGACGATCTTCTCCTTGACCAGCCGCAGCGCCGGCTCGACGGCCGCGCAGCCCTCGACGTCCAGCAGACTGTAGGGAACCTTGAAGCGGTCGAGGACGGCCATGTCGGTGGCGGCGGCGTCCACCTGCTTTTGGGTACGGAAGAGCTGGAGCGTGCCCTTGGCGCGCTCGTCGTAGCGGATGCCGGTCTCGTCGCGCAGAGCGCGCAGGCAGTCGCGGCTGTATTCGGCCAGCCGGACCATGCGGCCCTTGTTGATCTCGTAGGAACGCTCGTTGGCGTTGGCCAGCAGCTTCAGGCACCAGGACCACATCGCCGGGTCGAGCTTCGGCCGGATCACCAGCGGGGAATGCTTCATCAGCATCCACTTCACGGCCTTCGCCATCAGGCCCGGCGCCGCCCAGGGCGCGGAGTAGCCCGGCGACACCTCGCCCGCGTTGGCGTAGCTGGTCTCCAGCGCCGGACCGGGCTGCCGATCCACCACCGTGACCTCGTGCCCGGCCTTCGCCAGGAAATAGGCGGTGGAAACGCCGATGACGCCGCTACCGAGGACGATGACGCGCATGTGAAGGCTCCCGAGATCACGGATTTGTTCGCATCCATTCGCAAACGCGATGCCAAGTGCCGGAAGCCGCGCAAACGCTGGAGCGGACGGTCGGGTGCCGGACAACGCTGTACATGAATCGTTACACGGCGGTCGGAAAGCGCTTCCTGCTTTCCTGGTAAACTGATCTAAAACAGCGATTTGCCATAACCGTACAAAAAACGTTACGGCGTATACAAATGTTTACGGCCGCGCCCATCGTGGTACACTCCCTCTTCCACCGGGGAGAGCCATGCGCATCGACGTCCTGTTCGCCGACCGGGTGGGCATCGCCCACGAGATCCTGGCCGTGCTCGCCAAGCGGCGGCTGAACGTCGTGGCGGTGGAGGTGGACCCGCCGCACATCCACATCGACGCGCCGGAATTGGACGTGCCGGGCTTCGGCGCGCTCGACGCCGCGCTGCGCGCCGTGCTGGGGGTGGAGTCCGTCACCCCGATCGACATCCTCCCCGGCACGCGGCGACGGCTGCATCTGGACGCGCTGCTGGCCGCCCTGCCCGACCCGGTTCTAGCGGTGGACCGCGCGGGCCGCATCGTGGTGGCGAACGCCGCCGCGGCGACGGTCGCCGGACGCAGCGAGGCCGCCCTGACCGGCGCCGATTTCGGGCGGCTGTTCGGCGATGCCGAGCTGTCCGACCTGCTGGTGGACAACGGCTTCCGCCTCGCCGCCGGGCAGGAAGTCACGCTGAACGGCCAGCCCTTCCTGCTGGACGCCACGCCCATCGTGGAGGACGGGCGTTCCGCCGGCGGGGTGGTCACCCTCTTCGCGCCGAGCCGGCTGGGCGAGCGGCTGAACGCGCTGCAAAATTTCGATGAAGGCGGCTTCGACCGCATCCTCGGCGAGTCCGCCCCGGTCCGCTCGCTGAAGGCACGGGCGGCGCGGGTCGCGGCGGTGGACGCGCCGCTGCTGATCCTGGGCGAGACGGGCACCGGCAAGGAGCTGATCGCCCACGCCTGCCACCGCGCCAGCCCGCGCCGCGACAAGCCCTTCCTGGCGCTGAACTGCGCCGCCGTTCCGGAGAGTCTGGCAGAGAGCGAGCTGTTCGGCTACGCCCCCGGCTCCTTCACCGGGGCGCAGCGCGGCGGCAAGCCTGGCCTGCTGGAACTGGCCCATGGCGGCACCGTCTTCCTCGACGAGATCGGGGAGATGTCGCCCTACCTCCAGGCCAAGCTGCTGCGCTTCCTGAACGACGGGCGCTTCCGCCGCGTCGGCGGCGACCGCGAGCAGACGGTGGACGTGCGCGTGGTCAGCGCCACCCACCGCGACCTCGACGCCATGGTCGCCGAGCACAGCTTCCGCGAGGATTTGTACTACCGGCTGAACGTGCTGTCGCTCCAGGTTCCGGCGCTGCGCGAGCGCGGGGACGACATCCTTCTGCTGGCCCGGCACTTCATCGCCCGCGCCTGCGCCCAGGCCCGCCGCCCGCCCTGCCGGTTGACCGTCGCGGCGAGCGCCGCCCTGCTCGCCAATCCCTGGCCGGGCAACGTCCGCCAGTTGGAAAACGTCATCTTCCGCGCCGTGACGATGAGCGACGGCGCCTATCTCGACGCCGCCGATCTGGAACTGGCTGGAGCGCGCATGGAGGCGGAAACCGGCGGCGAGCCCGCCGAGCCGTCCAGCTGGGACGAGGCGGCGGCGGCGTTCGAGCGCGGCCTGCTCCGCCGCCTCTACCCGCGCTACCCGTCCAGCCGCAAGCTGGCCGCCCGCCTCCACACCTCGCACACGATGATCGCGAACAAGCTGCGGAAATACGGGATTCCGGATGGGACGTGAGCGCCGCGCTAAAGGCGCGAGCGTTCCGCCTTGCTGTAGTTGCTGAAATGGCCCTCCGCGGCAGCGGCGCCGCGGGCGGTCTTGAGGAACTTGTCAGCCTTAGTGTCCGGCGCGATGCGCGCCACCTTCCGCTCCAGCGCCGCCGATCCGCAGGAGGCGCAGACGGGCGTGTCCGACGAGCGCACCAGCGCTTCGAAGTCGTGGTCGCAGGCGGTGCAGCGGTAGGAGTAGAGCGGCATGGGAGTCCTCACACGGGTCGGGAACCAGGCGCACCCATCATATCACGCAATTTTCTTATGGGTATAGCGCAGTGCAGCATTCTCACGCCGCCGATCCGTTCCGCGCTAGGATGCCGATACGAAGAATGAAGGAGGAACGGGTGATCTACGCCTTCAACGACAAGGTCCCGCAACTGTCGCTCCAGTGCTGGGTGGCCCCCAGCGCCACCGTGGTCGGCGACATCCTGCTGGAGGAGGACGTGTCCGTCTGGTGGGGCGCGGTCATGCGCGCCGAGGAGGAGCGTATCCACATCGGCGCCGGCAGCAACGTCCAGGACAACGCCGTCCTCCACGTCGATCCGGGATTCCCGCTGCTCATCGGGAAGAACGTGACCATCGGCCATCTGGCGATGGTGCATGGCTGCACCGTCGGCGACGGCAGCCTGATCGGCATCGGCGCCACCGTCCTCAACGGCGCCCGCATCGGCCGCGATTGCCTGATCGGCGCCCACGCCTTCATCGCCGAGGGTAAGGAGATCCCCGACCGCTCGCTGGTGCTTGGCGCGCCGGGCAAGGTGGTGCGCACGCTGTCGGACGAAGATGTGGAGCGCATGCGCGCCCCCGCCGCAGTCTACCAGGAGCGATGGAAGAGCTACGCCAAGGGTCTGCGCCCGATCACCGTTCCCGGCCAGTCCTGATGCGCCACGGCGTGGGGTGCCCTCAGGCTCCGGCCCCCTTGATGAAGAAGTACAGGGTCAACCCCACGCCGATCGACACCACCACCCATTTCATCACATCGCGGCTGACCCGCTTCGCCGCATGGGCACCGACGTAGCCGCCAGCGATGGCCGACACCGCCATCACGGCGGTTTCCGGCCAGGACACCGCGTCGGACAGGCAGAAGGCCGCCACCGCCGCGCCGTTCATCAGAGCGGCCAGCAGGATGCGCAACCCGTTCATGGCGTGGATGTCGCGCAGGCCGAACAGGGTCAGCGCCGCCAGCATCAGGAAGCCGATCCCGCCGCCGAAATAGCCGCCATAGATGGCGATGACGAACTGCACGACCAGAACGGAACGTCCCCCCAGCCGCAGCCGGGCGGCCAGCGCCGGCATGAAGCTCCCCACCGCGAAGACCGCGGTGGCGAACAGCAGCAGCCAGGGCACCAGCCCGGCGAAGGCGCGGTCCGGCGTGGTCAGCAGCAGGATGGCCCCGACCACCCCGCCGACGAGGCTGACCACGGAGAAGGCGGTGACGCTGACCTCCGTTACGCCGCGGATCTCGTTGCGGTAGGCCCAGGCACTGGCCATTTGGCCGGGGAACAGGGCGACGGTGCTCGACACGTTGGCGCTGACCGGCGGCACTCCGGCGAACAGCAGCGCCGGAAAGGTGATGAAGGCCCCGCCCCCGGCGACGGCGTTGAGAACGCCCGACGCGAACGCCGCGACCATCAGCAGCACCATGGCAAGCATCGCATCCCCACCCTCAGCCTTTCTGAGTATTTGGCATGCCAGCTATCGTTGTGGGCACCCTGACAAACGCCATAGGAATGGGGGAACCCATAGGAACGAGGGCAAAGCACTGTCGTAAAAATGCGATTTCACTGATTGTTTGCCATATTAGCCATTGACGCGTCGTGGCATCTGGTATACCAAATATCCATCGCCTGCCACTGCCCGATGCCCAGGTGCCGCTAACGGCCTTTAGCGGCCTGACGCGGTTCCACCGGTCAAGCTCCGGTCCCCGCGGGGGTCTCCGTGCAGGGCGCGCTTACGCAACCCGCTGTCTGGTGGAGGGCTCGCCATGAAAGTCGCCGACATTCTTCGGACCAAGGAATCCCGCGTCGTCACCGTCCGTTCCGGCGAAACCATCGAGGAGGCGATCCGGCTGATGCGGTCGGAGAACATCAGCGCCCTGGTGGTCAAGGACGTCTGCCGGACGGAGGGCAACGCCGTCGCCGGCATGCTGTCGGAACGCGACGTCGTCTACGCGCTGCTGGAGCGCGGCGCCTCCGTCCTGAAGACGCCGGTCTTCATGCTGATGTCGCGCGCGCCGCAGACCTGCTCGCCCGACGACAGCCTCGTCCACGCGCTGGAATTGATGGACCGTCACCACATCCGCCATCTGCCGGTGCTCGACGGCTCCACGCTGGTCGGCGTCGTCAGCGCCCGTGACTTCACCAAGCTCCAACTCACCGAGATGGTCGCCCACACCCAGCCGCCGACGCAGGAAACCCCGGTCTACGCCCACTGACCGCGGCCCAGCGGAAGCGAGAAGGCCCCAGCCAAAAGGCCCGTCGTCTCCTTTGACGGCGGGCCTTATTCATGGCCTCTCAACCATCAGTCACCGGCGCTCTCGGCCCAGCGCAGCAGCAGCGCCACGGCTTCCGGCGGCTCGGGACGGATCATCGGCACACTGCCCAGGATCACATGGCCCGCCCCGCCGTCCACGGTGATGATCTCCCCCGACCGAACGGTCAGGTCGCCCACCGTCATCACGCCGGCCGCCGGATCGACGCGCAGCATGCGCGCTCCGGTGACGCAGGGCAGCCCCATGGCGCGGGCGACGGTGGCGGCATGGCTGGTCGCTCCGCCGCGGGCCGTCACCACGGCGCAGGCCACCTGCATGCCGTGCACGTCGTGGGGGGAGGTTTCCGGGCGGCACAGCACCACCGCCACGCCCTCCGCCGCCAGCCGGACCGCTTCGTCCGAGGTGAAGACCGCGGCACCCGTGGCAGCGCCGGAGGAGGCCGGCAAGCCGCGGGCGATCACCTCGCGGGGGGCGTCCGGGTCGGGGATGGGGCGTAGGCTGTCCGCCAGCGCCGGCAGGTCGGCGCGCCGCACCGCCTCGGCCCGCGTGATGATGCCGGCTTGCGCCATCTCCGTGGCGATGCGCACCCCGGCCTCCGGCGTCCGCTTGCCCGCGCGCGACTGGAGGATGAACAGGCGCCCCTGCTGGACGGTGAACTCGATCTCCTGCATGTCGCCGAAATGGCGCTCCAGCCGGTCGGCGATGCGGCCCAACTCGGCAAAGGCCTCGGGGGCGACCGCCTCCAGAGAGGACTTGGCGCCGGCCAGCGGCCCCGGCGTGCGCAGACCGGACACGATGTCCTCGCCCTGGGCGTCGGCCAGGAACTCGCCGCACAGCACGGCCTCGCCAGTGGAGGGGTCACGGCTGTGAGCGACGCCGGTGCCAGAGGCGACGCCGCGGTTGCCGAACACCATCGCCTGCACGGTCGCCGCGGTGCCCCAATCGTCGGGAATGCCGTGCACCGCCCGGAAGGCCACGGCACGGGCGTTGCTCCAGGAGCGGAAGATGGCCGCAATGGCGGCGAAGAGCTGGGTCCGCGCGTCCTGCGGGAAGGGCTCTCCCGCCTCGCGCTCGATCACCGCGCGGTAGGCGGCCGCCACGGCGCGCCAATCGGCGGCGCCCAGGTCGGCGTCGCGGGTCAGCCCGCGCCCCTCCTTGTAAGCCTCCAGCGCCGCGTCGAAGATGTGGGCGCCCACCCCCTGCACCACCGTGCCGTAGGTCTGGATCAGCCGGCGATAGCAGTCGTAGGCGAAGCGGGCGTCGCCGCTGCGCGCCGCCAGCCCCTTCACCGTCGCGTCGGTCAGGCCGAGGTTCAGGATGGTGTCCATCATGCCGGGCATCGACGCCCGCGCGCCCGACCGCACGGACACCAGCAGCGGGTTCTCCGACCCGCCGAAGCGCGCGCCCACGACACTTTCCAGCCGGGTCAGCGCCTCCTCGACCTGGGCGGTCAGCCCGGCGGGAAAGCCGCCCTGTCCGGCGCGGTGCCGGCGGCTGGCCTCGGCCACGATGGTGAAGCCCGGCGGCACCGGGACGCCCAGCCGCGCCATCTCGGCCAGCCCGGCGCCCTTGCCGCCCAGCTCCGCCAGCATGCCGCCGTGCCCCTCCGCACCGCCGCAGCCGAAGGCGTAGACCCACCGCTGCCCACCAGCCACCTGCCCACCGGCCGCCTGTCCATTGGCCGCCGGCAGCGCCGCGTGCCCGGCAACCACCGCCGCACCGACGGCGATGGAGCCGCTGGTGTCGGTGGAGCCTTGGATGATGGACTGGTGGAGCATGGACCTATCCTCGCGTCGGCGTGGTGTTCAGGCGCCCTGCGGACATGAACGGAAAGTTTCTCCGATCAAACCGATATCTTATTTCTCCATAATGCCACTTTGCGCACTGAGTGCAATGCACAAATAGTCGCATTTGCGACGATAACGCTTCGGCGGCGCAAAAAGGCACGGAAAATTCTGCATGGCGGAATTTTAGGCGAGTTGGTGACCGGAAATTCGGAATAGCCTGACGCGCCTAGCCCAACCGTGCCTGCTCCAAAGGGACACGGGTGAGAGGGTAGCCCAGCCCGTCCGGGATGCTCAGCACAGGGCCCTCCGGGGTGTCGGCGGGACGGGGCAGGATGGGGGTCAGGGGGTGGAAGCGCGCGGCCTCCTCCATCGCGTGGCGGACCGTGCGGCAGCCGGCAAGACGCAGCAGGGTCATGCGGGTGGCGAAGACCAGCGACAGCCGTTCCGCCTCCGCCTCGGCCAGGATGGCCCGCGGCGTGCCCCAGAATCCGGCGACCGCCTCCACCCCGTCGACCACGGCGGTCTGGCGCGGCGGCGCCTTGGCGAGGAAGAACAGGGTGTCGTAGCGCCGCCATACGCTTTCCGGCGTGACCCAGCGGGCAAAGGGCACCAGCGCCGCCACGTCCGGCTCCAGCCCCGCCGCCAGAAGCCGGTCCAGGAAGGTCCCGCCCGACGCGCTGCGCAGCCCGTCGAGGACGGCAGCATCCACCGTGCCGCCGGTCATCAGCAGCCCGCACTCCTCGAACGCCTCGCGGATCGCGGCCATCCGCTGCGGCATGTCGTCGGTCAGCGGCAGCGACAGCTCCCGCCAGGGCAGTTCGCTATCCTCCGCGTCCAGCCGCCCGCCGGGAAACACCGTGGCGCCGGGCGCAAAGCGAAGGTCGCGGTGGCGCTGGATCATGAAAACCTCCAGCCCGTCCACGCTGTCGCGCAGAAAGATCAGGCTGGCGGCGGAAAGCGGTTCGACAGGCGTGTTCATGGCATCGTCCTGGCTGATCGCGGGCGTGCAGTGTCCGCCCGCGGGTCGCCCGCGGTCAAACCAACCGTGTGACTTCCCGCTATGTGGAAAAGCCATAGCGGCGGTTTGACCCCCACCCCACCCCGGTCGCAGCATCGCCCCACCACCACACAGTCACCGCCTAAAGTCATCGCCCTCTCAGGAGGCCCGCGCCATGCAGCGCAACCGCAGCACCAAGATCGTCGCCACTCTGGGGCCGGCCAGCTCGACCTACAGCCAGATTTTCGCCCTCGCCGAGGCCGGCGTGGATGTCTTCCGCCTGAACGCCAGTCATGGCACGCAGCGCGACCACGCCGAACGCTACCGCCAGATCCGCGCGGTCGAGGAGACGGTCGGGCGCCCCATCGGCGTGCTTCTCGATCTTCAGGGTCCGAAGCTGCGCGTCGGCACCTTCAAGGAGGTGGCGGTGATCCTGGCCGGCGGCGACCGCTTCCGCCTCGACCTCGACCCGACCCCCGGCGACCGCAGCCGCGTCTGCGTTCCCCATCCGGAGATATTCGCCAGCCTGGAGCCGGGCCATGAGCTTCTGCTGAACGACGGGCGCATGCGCCTGCGCGTGCTGAGCTGCGGCCCCGACCACGCCGAGACCGAGGTCATGGTCGGCGGCACCCTGTCCGACCGCAAGGGCATGAACGTCCCCGGCACCACGCTGGCCCTCAGCGCCCTGTCGGAGAAGGACCGCAGCGACTTGCAGTTCGGCCTGACGCTGGGCGTGGACTGGATCGGCCTCAGCTTCGTGCAGCGGCCCGAGGACATCCTGGAGGCGCGCGCCCTGATCGGCGACCGCGCCCACATCATGACCAAGGTGGAGAAGCCCGCCGCCCTGCCCCGGTTGGAGGAGATCATCGCCCTGTCGGACGCGGTGATGGTGGCCCGCGGCGACCTGGGCGTGGAGCTGCCGCCGGAGGACGTGCCCGGCCTGCAGAAGCGGATGATCCGCATGAGCCGCGCCGCCGGCAAGCCGGTGATCGTCGCCACCCAGATGCTGGAATCCATGATCACCGAGCCGACGCCGACGCGCGCCGAGGCGTCGGACGTGGCGACCGCCGTCTATGACGGGTCGGACGCCGTGATGCTCTCGGCGGAATCCGCGTCGGGCAAGCATCCGGTGGAGGCGGTGGCGATGATGGACCGCATCATCCGCCGGGTGGAGCGCGATCCCCTCTACCGCCGCATCATGGACTCCGAGCACCCGAGCCCGGAGGCGACCACCCCGGACGCGCTGTCCGCCGCGGCGCGCCAGATCGCCGAGACGATCTCGGCCGCCGGCATCGCCACCTTCACCAGCACCGGTTCCACCGCGCGGCGCGCCTCGCGCGAACGGCCGACCGTGCCGATCCTCGGCCTCAGCGCCGAACGCGGAACCGCCCGGCTGCTGTCGCTGGCCTGGGGCGTGCACCCGGTCTGGACCGCCGACGTGCAGAACTTCGCCGAAATGGTCGAGCGGGCGAGCCTCGTCGCCGCCCAGGAGGGCATCGGCGTGCCCGGCCAGTCGCTGATCGTGACGGCGGGGGTCCCCTTCGGAACGCCCGGCACCACCAACAGCCTGCGCGTGGTCACGATCACCGCGAACGGGCTGAACAGCGCGGCCGAAACCGCCGCCGCGGTCAAGACCCACGCGCCGGCCTGACACCGTATCGGTGCCCTTCCCTCCTCACCGGGGGCGGGGCACCTTCACTCCAGGAAGTCGCAATGCTTCTCGACGTGCGCCGCCAGACCCAGCGTGTGGTCACGGATCAGGTGTTCGGCCTGATCGACGTCGCGGCGTTCCAGGGCCTTGATGATTTCCTTGTGGTCGTGGATCGACCGCTCCGCCCGGTTGTCCTGGCCGATGGTCAGCTTGCGGATCGCGCGGATGTGGATGAACAGATTGTCGGTCATCTCCTGGATCAGCTTGGACCCGCTGAGCCGGATGATGCTCTTGTGGAAGGCGATGTTGGCGTCGGAGTATTCGTTGACATGCTCCTTGGGGTTCCGCATCTCGAAGTTGCGGAACAGGTCCCACAGGGTCCGGATGTCCTCGTCGGTGGCCTGCGTCGCGACCATCCGCCCGGCCATGCTCTCCAGCGCCGCCCAGACCTGGATCATCTCGACGATCTCGGCCTTGGTCTTGCGGATGACGAAGATGCCCCGGCGCGGCTGGAGGCGGATGAACCCCTCCTGCTCCAGCAGGGTCAGCGCCTCGCGGATCGGCGTCCGGCTGACGCCCAGCAGCTCGCTGAGCTGCCGCTCCTCAAGCCGGATCTCGTCGTTATGGTCATAGATGTCCATTTGCGAGATGGCTTGCTTCAACGCATGATACGCCTGAGCGCGGAAGGTCGATCCGGTGTCGAGCGGCTGGACGTTGATCGGCGGAGGGTTCATGGTCGGCACCGTTCCTCAATGCTGGCCGTCCGGAAGCACCCCACTGTGCGCCGGCCCGGTCGTGCGAAAGGCATCGCATCGTTTTCGTATATGAGATACCAGATGCACATTTCGGGCTGAAAAGTCCAGGACCACGATAAGGAAAGAGCGTTTCCGTTCACTTCTCTTCCCTACGGTTGTCCGCCTTTCAAGGACTTGAGCAGGTCGGACAGGCGGTCCGGCGTCCGCATCACCACTCCCATGACCGCCACTCCGGCGGCCCCTGCGGCCAGACACTCTCCGATATTGCCCGACTCCACGCCGCCGAGCGCGATGATGGGAAGGGAACTCTCCGCGGCCAAGCGTCTCAGCGTCTCCGTCCCGACCGGCGGGCCGTAGCCCGGCTTGCTCGGCGACGGGAAGATCGGCGACAGCGTGACGTAGTCTGCACCGCCCGCCACGGCACGGCGAATCCCTTCCGCGTCGTGCGCCGAAAGCCCGACCAGGGCGCCGGGACCGAGCCGCCGCCGCGCCGCCGTCACGTCGGCTCCCTCCGGCAGATGCACCCCGTCCGTTCCGGCGGCCAGCGCCAGATCCGGATCGCCGTGCAGCGTGACCAACGCCCCCCAGGGCCGCGCCCGCTGCACCAGGGCATGGGCCAGAGCGACCTGCCGGGACTCGTCCAGGTCCTTCTCGCGCAGCGACAGCCAGCGCAGGCCCCCGGCGAACAGTCGCGCCGCCAGGTCCGGCAAGGGCTGCGCCGCCTGCCGCCGGTCCGTGATCGCCAACAGGCGGGGACTCGGGATCGCCATCATCCGATCACGATGACAGCGCCATCGGGACTGTGCAAGTGCAGCATAATTGTCCGGCGCGCCGTGAAGGACTGCCCCGTTCGGCGCGATTTCCATCACGCGGAAAGGATTCGCCAACACTTTGCCAATAGCCGCCCCGCTGGTGAAAGCTCAATCCAACGCAACAGCGACCCGTTACGCGAGAGAGGAAACCAAGCCATGGCTAGGATGATGGCGATTGAAGCGGCGGTGCATGTCCTGGAAAAAGAAGGCGTGTCCGTTTGCTTTGGCGTCCCCGGAGCGGCCATCAATCCGTTCTACGCGGCGCTGCAACGCAACGGCCGCATCGGCCACGTTCTTGCGCGCCATGTCGAAGGCGCGTCGCACATGGCCGAAGGCTACACGCGCGCCAAGGCCGGCAACATCGGCGTCTGCATCGGCACCTCCGGCCCCGCCGGCACCGACATGATCACGGGGCTCTATTCGGCCTCCGCCGACTCCATTCCGATCCTGTGCATCACCGGCCAGGCGCCGCGCGCCCGCCTGCACAAGGAGGATTTCCAGGCCGTGGACATCCCGTCCATCGCCAAGCCGGTCGCCAAGTGGGCGGTCACCGTGCTGGAGCCGGGGCAGGTCCCCTACGCCTTCCAGCAGGCCTTCCACCTGATGCGCTCCGGCCGGCCCGGCCCGGTCCTGCTCGACCTGCCGATCGACGTGCAGATGGCCGAGATCGAGTTCGATCCCGACACCTACCAGCCGCTGCCCACCTACAAGCCGGCGGCGACCCGCGCCCAGGTCGAGAAGGCGCTGGAGATGCTGAACGCGGCGGAGCGTCCGCTGCTGGTGGCCGGCGGCGGCATCATCAACGCCGACGCCAGCGACCGTCTGGTGGAGTTCGCCGAGATCGCCGGCCTGCCGGTCATCCCGACCTTGATGGCCTGGGGTGCCATTCCGGACGATCACCCGTTGATGGCCGGCATGGTCGGTCTGCAAACCGCCCACCGCTACGGCAACGCCGCCATGCTGGCGTCCGACGTCGTGCTGGGCATCGGCAACCGTTGGGCCAACCGCCACACCGGCTCGGTCGACGTCTACACCAAGGGCCGCAAGTTCGTTCATGTGGACATCGAGCCGACCCAGATCGGCCGCGTCTTCGCGCCGGACCTGGGCATCGTGTCCGACGCCGGGGCCGCCCTCGACCTCTTCATAGAGGTGGCGAAGGAGTGGAAGGCGGCCGGCAAGCTGCGCGACTGGTCGGAGTGGGTGAAGACCTGCCAGGTCCGCAAGCGCTCCATGCTGCGCAAGTCCGACTTCGCCAACGTGCCGATCAAGCCGCAGCGCGTCTATCAGGAGATGAACAGCGCCTTTGGCGAGGACGTCTGCTACGTCTCGACCATCGGCCTGTCGCAGATCGCCGGCGCGCAGTTCCTGCACGTCTACAAGCCGCGCCATTGGATCAACTGCGGCCAAGCCGGTCCGCTCGGCTGGACGCTGCCGGCGGCGCTCGGTGTGCGGGTGGCCGATCCGAAGCGCAAGATCGTCGCGCTGTCCGGCGACTACGACTTCCAGTTCCTGATCGAGGAGCTGGCGGTGGGCGCCCAGTTCAAGCTGCCCTACATCCATGTTCTGGTGAACAACAGCTATCTCGGGCTGATCCGGCAGGCGCAGCGCGCCTTCCAGATGGACTTCCAGGTCCAGCTCTCCTTCGAGAACATCAACGCCCCGGAAATCGGCGTCTACGGCGTTGACCACGTCGCAGTGGCCGAAGGCCTCGGCTGCAAGGCCATCCGTGTCACCGACCCGGACAACCTGCAATCGGCATTCGCGCAAGCGCAGCAGTGGATGGACGAGTTCCAGGTCCCGGTGGTCGTCGAGGTTATCC
The DNA here is from genome assembly GCF_056402275.1 of Azospirillum sp. P4_B5. Taxonomy (NCBI): domain Bacteria; kingdom Pseudomonadati; phylum Pseudomonadota; class Alphaproteobacteria; order Rhodospirillales; family Azospirillaceae; genus Azospirillum; species Azospirillum sp. P4_B5. The sequence goes on along the minus strand of NZ_JBFUHT010000003.1, from coordinate 7,946 downwards.
TGGAGCGCGTCACCAACATCGCCATGGGCACGGAGATCAACAACATCACCGAGTTCGAGGACGTGCTGGACGTGCCCGCGGACGAGCCGGAGCTGGTGCGGGTCTGATCGGATAACGGTTGCCCCCACCCTTCCCACTTCGTGGGTCCCCTCCCTCCCCCGCTTCGCAGGAGAGGGCCAATTCCCCTCCCCCGCGAAGCGGGGGAGGGTCAGGGTGGGGGCAAGTGGCTCCGCCAGATCCACAGTTCCGCAGGGTGAAAAAGCGTCATCCCGGCGTTGACGCCTTTCCCCGCGTCCCCCGATCCTGACGCCAACCGGCCAAGCCTGTAACGAACATCCGGCCCGAAACGAACATCCGGGAGAGAGACATGTCCAAGTTCGCCGCCAACCTGACGATGCTCTACAACGAGCTGCCCTTCCTCGACCGCTTCGCCGCGGCGGCGAAGGACGGCTTCACCGGGGTCGAGTATCTGTTCCCCTACGCCTTCGAGAAGGACGCGCTGGTCGAGCGGCTGGCCGCCAACCGGCTGACCCAGGTCCTGCACAACCTGCCCGCGGGCGACTGGGACGCGGGCGAGCGCGGCATCGCCGTCCTGCCGGACCGCGTCGGCGAGTTCCAGGACGGGGTGGGCCGCGCCATCGACTACGCCACGGCGCTGGGCTGCAAGCAGATCAACTGCCTCGCCGGCAAGGCCCCGGCGGGCATGGCGCCCGACGCGCTGGAGCGCACCTTCGTCGACAACCTGTCCTTCGCCGCCAAGGCGCTGAAGCAGGCCGGCATCCGCTTCCTGGTCGAGCCGATCAACACCCGCGACATTCCGGGCTTCTACCTGACCAACACCGCACAGGCGGAACGGATTCTGGAGGCCGTCGGCTCCGACAACCTCTTCATCCAGTACGACGTCTATCACATGCAGATCATGGAGGGCGATCTGGTCCCGACCATGCAGCGCCTGCTGCCGAAGATCGCGCATGTCCAGATCGCCGACAATCCGGGGCGCAACGAGCCGGGCACCGGCGAGATCAACTACCCCTTCGTCTTCGCGGCGCTCGACCGGCTCGGCTACGACGGCTGGGTCGGCTGCGAGTACAAGCCGGCCAAGGGGACCAGCGAAGGGCTGGGCTGGATGCGCGCCGCCACCCCCGGCGAGACCGTCGCCGCCTGATGGCCGCCGCCTGATCGCCATCCCTTTCGACCGCCCGAACACAGAAGAATTGAGGACACAGCCATGAACATTGGATTCATCGGTCTCGGCATCATGGGCCGCCCCATGGCCGGTCATCTGGCCGACGCCGGCCACACCCTGTTCGTCTACGACATCAACCCGGCCCCGGAAGACCTGTTGGCCAAGGGCGCCACCGCCTGCGGCTCCAGCCGCGAGGTGGCGCAGAAGGCCGACATCGTCTTCACGATGGTCCCCGACACCCCCCATGTGCAAGCCGCCCTGTTCGGCCCGGACGGCGTCGCCGAGGGGCTGTCCGCCGGCAAGATCGTCGTGGACATGTCCTCGATCTCCCCGATCGAGACGAAGGCCTTCGCCCAGCGCATCAACGAACTGGGCTGCGATTACCTCGACGCCCCGGTGTCCGGCGGTGAGGTCGGCGCCAAGGCCGCCTCGCTGACCATCATGGTCGGCGGTCCGGACAAGGCCTTCGAGACGGTCAAGCCACTGTTCGAGAAGATGGGCAAGAACATCACGCTGGTCGGCGGCAACGGCGACGGCCAGACGACGAAGGTCGCCAACCAGATCGTCGTCGCCCTGACCATCGAGGCGGTGGGCGAGGCCCTGCTGTTCGCGTCGAAGGCCGGCGCCGATCCGGCGAAGGTCCGTCAGGCCCTGATGGGCGGCTTCGCGTCCTCGCGCATCCTGGAGGTGCATGGCGAGCGCATGGTGAAGCGCACCTTCGATCCGGGTTTCCGCATCGAGCTGCACCAGAAGGACCTGAACCTCGCTTTGTCCGGCGCCCGCGCGCTCGGCGTGTCGCTGCCCAACACGGCGACCTGCCAGGAGCTGTTCAACGCCTGCGCCGCCCAAGGCGGCAAGGCGTGGGACCACTCCGGCATGGTCCGCGCGCTGGAACTGCTCGCCAACCACGAGATCGGCCAGAACCACCGCGTGACCGAACCCGCGGAGTGAGGCTGGAGTGTTTACCCTCTCCCCCCTGGGGAGAGGGTAAACATTGCCCCCGGCGACAAATCCGTTAGCATTCCCAGCACATGAGGACCGGCGCCGGCGAACGGCGCGGCTCAGGGAAGGGACAAAACCAGACCATGACGACCACCGATCCCCGCGCGCTTCTGACCGACATGTTCCGCGCCGCTGTCGCCTCGGCGCAGCCGGCGCTGTGCGTGCCGCCGCATCTTCCGGAGCCGCCGAAGGGCCGCACGGTCGTCGTCGGCGCCGGCAAGGCCGCGGCCTCCATGGCGAAGGCGGTGGAGGATCACTGGAAAGGACCGCTGTCCGGTCTGGTCGTCACCCGCTACGGCCACAATGTGCCCTGCGAGCGGATCGAGGTGGTCGAGGCGTCGCATCCCGTGCCCGACGAGGCCGGCCAGCAGGCGGCAAAGCGCATCCTCGACATCGCTGCCTCGCTCGGCCCCGACGATCTGATGCTCTGCCTGATTTCCGGCGGCGGTTCCGCCCTGCTGGCCCTGCCAGCACCAGGCATCTCGATGGCCGACAAGCAGGCGGTGTCCAAGGCGCTGCTCCGCTCCGGCGCGAACATCACCGAGATGAATTGCGTGCGCAAGCACCTGTCCGCCATCAAGGGTGGGCGGCTGGCCGCGGCCACCAAGGCGCGGGTGGTCTCGCTGGTCATCTCCGACGTGCCGGGCGACGACCTGTCGGTGATCGCCTCCGGCCCCACCGTGCCCGACCCGACCAGCTACGCCGACGCGCTGGCCGTGCTGGAGAAGTACGGCATCACCCCGCCACAGCCGGTCATGGACCATCTGCTGGCCGGACGCGACGAGAGCCCGAAGCCCGGCGACCCGCGGCTGGAGCGCGTCAGCACGATCCTCGTCGCCACCCCGCAGATGGCGCTGGAGCGCGCGGCGGAGGTCGCCCGCAAGGCCGGCGTCACCCCGGTCATCCTCGGCAACGCCCTGGAGGGTGAGTCGCGCGAGGTGGCGCTGGTCCATGCCGGCATCGCCCGCCAGATCGTCGAGCACGACCAGCCCGCGGCCAAGCCCTGCGTCCTGCTGTCCGGCGGCGAGACCACGGTGACCGTGCGCGGCAAGGGCCGCGGCGGGCGCAACGCCGAGTTCCTGCTGGCCCTGACCGTGGCGCTGGACGGAATGGCGGGAGTCCACGCGCTGGCCGCCGACACCGACGGCATCGACGGGACGGAGGACAACGCGGGCGCCCTGCTCGGCCCCGACACGCTGGCCCGCGCCGCCGAGGCCGGCGTCAACGCCAAGGAGAGGCTGGCCGACAACGACGGCTACAGCTTCTTCAGCGCACTCGGCGACCTGCTGGTGACCGGGCCTACCCTGACCAACGTCAACGACTTCCGGGCCGTGCTGGTCGTCTGAGGTGTGGGGGCGCCGCCGGCCGATTTGATATATCACTTATGGCCTGGGCGGCGCCCGCTCACGAAAATTTGTTGATGACTCCACGGATTATCCGCCACACTCACCGTCAAGGCATCACGAATACGGCGTCTGGCATGCCAACGGCATGCAACCGGATTGCCTCGTTCGAAGGATAAAGCGAAGCGGTCGGGCACCGAACGCACCCCGCGCGCGCCAGGACAAGAACGAGTTAGCGGACCCATCCGGGAGGAACCATATGCGCCAAACCGGTGCGCAAAGCGCCCTGCCTGTCGGCGGGCGTTGGATGCAGTTGCTTGCCGGCGTCATCTGCATGTCGATGATCGCCAATCTCCAGTACGGGTGGACCCTCTTCGTCGAACCCATCGACGACAAGCACGGCTGGGGCCGTGCGGCCATCCAGGTGGCCTTCACCATCTTCATCGTCACCGAAACATGGCTGGTGCCCGTTGAGGGCTGGTTCGTCGATCGCTTCGGCCCGCGGATCGTCGTGCTGTTCGGCTCGGTGCTCTGCGCCGCCTCCTGGGCGCTGAACGCGGTGGCGGATTCGCTGCTGCTGCTCTACGTCGCGGCGGCCATCGGCGGCATCGGGGCGGGCGCCGTCTACGGCACCTGCGTGGGCAACGCGCTGAAATGGTTCCCCGACCGGCGCGGTCTGGCCGCCGGCATCACCGCGGCGGGCTTCGGAGCCGGTTCCGCTATGACGGTGGTGCCCATCGCCACGATGATCGAGACCTCGGGCTACGAGGCCACCTTCATGGCTTTCGGGCTGGGCCAGGGGCTGGTCGTCTTCGCGCTCGCCTGGCTGCTGGTGGCGCCGCCCTCCGCTCCCCTCACCCGCGGCGGATACGCCGCCCCGCCCGCGCAGCGGCAATACACGCCGAGCCAGATGGTCCGCACGCCGGTCTTCTGGGTCATGTACGCCATGTTCGTGATGGTGGCCGGCGGCGGGCTGATGGCGACGGCCCAGCTCGGCCCGATCGCCCAGGATTTCGGGCTGGCCCACGCGCCGGTCAGCATCCTCGGCCTGACCCTGCCCGCCCTGACCTTCGCCCTGTCCATCGACCGGGTGCTGAATGGGCTGACCCGCCCCTTTTTCGGCTGGGTGTCCGACCACATCGGGCGCGAGAACACCATGTTCATCGCCTTCGCCATCGAGGCGGTGGGCATCGTCGCGCTCAGCCTCTACGGCCGCGACCCGGTGGCCTTCGTGCTGCTGACCGGTCTGGTCTTCTTCGCCTGGGGCGAGATCTACAGCCTGTTCCCCGCCTGCTGCGCCGACACCTTCGGATCGAAGTTCGCGGCGAGCAACGCCGGGCTGCTCTACACCGCCAAGGGAACGGCGGCGCTGCTGATCCCCTTCGCCAACATCATCGCCGACGCGACGGGAAGCTGGCACGCGGTCTTCCTGTTGGCCGCCGCGGTCAACGCACTGGCCGCCGTGCTGGCGCTCTTCGTCCTGCGCCCGATGCGAAACCGCATGGCGGCGGAGTCGCTGGGAACGCGCGCCGGCCGGAGCGTGACGGCCACGCCCTGACGCTCTCTTCCCCTCCCCCCGCCTGGGAAAGGAGCCGAAGCGAGGGGGCGCCCGCAAGGGCGTCCCCTTTTCGATTCGGGCGTTACTCCGCCGCCTGCCCCTCCTCCAGATAAATCTCCCCGCCCTTGGCGCGGAAGCTCTCCGACATCTCGGCCATGCCGGAGTTGGCGTAGTCCCGCACCTCCTGCGTGATCTTCATCGAGCAGAACTTCGGCCCGCACATCGAACAGAAATGCGCGACCTTCGCCCCCTCCGCCGGCAGGGTCTGGTCGTGGAAGCGCTCCGCCGTCTCCGGATCGAGCGACAGGTGGAACTGGTCGCGCCAGCGGAACTCGAAACGGGCGCGCGACAGGGCGTCGTCGCGTTCCTGGGCGCCGGGATGGCCCTTGGCAAGGTCGGCGGCGTGGGCGGCGATCTTGTAGGTGACCACGCCCACCTTGACGTCGTCGCGGTCCGGCAGACCCAGATGCTCCTTCGGCGTGACGTAGCAGAGCATCGCCGTGCCGAACCAGCCGATCATGGCGGCGCCGATGGCGCTGGTGATGTGGTCGTAGCCCGGCGCGATGTCGGTGGTCAGCGGCCCGAGCGTGTAGAAGGGCGCCTCGCCGCACAGCGCGAGCTGCTTGTCGACGTTGGCCTTGATCTTGTGCATGGGCACATGGCCCGGCCCTTCGATCATGACCTGCACATCGTGCTTCCAGGCGATCTTGGTCAGCTCGCCCAGCGTCTCCAGCTCGGCGAACTGGGCGGCGTCGTTGGCGTCGGCGATGGAGCCGGGGCGCAGCCCGTCACCCAGCGAGAAGGCGACGTCGTACGCCTTCATGATCTCGCAGATCTCCTCGAACCGCTCGTAGAGGAAGCTCTCGCGGTGGTGCGACAGGCACCATTTCGCCATGATCGAGCCGCCGCGCGACACGATGCCGGTGGTGCGATTCGCGGTCAGCGGGATGTGCGCCAGACGGATGCCGGCGTGGATGGTGAAATAGTCCACCCCCTGCTCCGCCTGCTCGATCAGCGTGTCGCGGAAGATCTCCCAGGTCAGGTCCTCGGCCTTGCCGCCGACCTTCTCCAGCGCTTGGTAGATCGGCACGGTGCCGATGGGGACCGGGCTGTTGCGCAGGATCCACTCGCGCGTGGTGTGGATGTTGCGGCCGGTTGACAGGTCCATCACGGTGTCCGCCCCCCAGCGGATCGACCAGACCATCTTGTCGACCTCCTCCCCCACCGAGGACGCGACGGCGGAGTTGCCGATGTTCGCGTTGATCTTGGTGAGGAAGTTGCGGCCGATGATCATCGGCTCCGATTCGGGGTGGTTGATGTTGGACGGGATGATCGCCCGCCCGCGCGCCACCTCGTCGCGGACGAACTCCGGGGTCACATGGTCGGGGATGGAGGCGCCGAAGTCGTCACCGTCCCGCGCCGCCGCCTCGGCCAGCCGCTGGCGGCCCAGATTCTCGCGGACGGCGATGTACTCCATCTCCGGCGTGACGATGCCGGCGCGGGCGTAGGCCATCTGCGTGACCGCCCGGCCTGGCTTGCCACGCAGCGGACGGCGCCCGGCACGGTCGAAGACAGGAACGGCGCGCGTCTCGCCGACGCGCAGCCCGTCGTCCTCCGGACGGACCTCGCGACCGTCATAGGCCTCGACGTCGCCGCGACCGTCGATCCAGGAGCGGCGCAACTCCGCCAGGCCGCGGCGGATGTCGGTCTGCACGGCGGGATCGCTGTAGGGGCCGGAGGTGTCGTAGACGCGCACCGGCGGCTCGCCGCCGCCGACATGGATGTCGCGCATGGCCACGCGCAGGTCGGGGAAGCGCTCTCCGGCCACATGGACCTTGCTGGAGGACGGCAGCGGGCCGGTCGTCACCGAGAAATGGTCGGACGGCGCGGTGTCTTTCGAAGCGGGGGGAAGAGAGTCGGGCATCTGCTGTGGATCTCCATCGCACATAGGATCGTTGGAGACCCGGGTGTGACGGAGCGGCAGAACGGACGACCGGAGCGGTCCCCATAAAGGGGTGCGCGATGGGGTGCGCGTGACCGTGGCCCGTTTGTTCCTGTCCCTACGCCGGTACGACCCGGATCAGGTTCAAAGGGTTCGGCGCCTTACGGCATCATCTCAGCCCCGTGCTATGGGGCTCCCCTTGGAACGTCGCCATGCTGAACGATCCGCCCCACCCACGTCAATGCGATTCACGGCGCGATTCACGGCGAATTCCACCCGATCAATGCAATTGCCGCGGTTCTGGTATCCATTATCTGGTATACAAAATCCTATTGCGCAGCCTGAGCCGGGCCGCTATGCTGCATCACAACAACAAGAAGCAACGTCCCCCTCCCGAGTGCCCGGAGCCCGTCCCATGCTCGAATCCCAGATGATCGCCTTCGTCGCCCTGGCCGGCCTGATGGGCCACGGCCTGACTTTGCTGATGCGGGAGGACGACGAGTGGAACTCCGATCCGCAGGACGAGCAGCCGGACGGCCTCTGGTCGTCGGACCGCTTCAACCAGTCCGGCGAAGGCCACAACCGCCCCTTCTTCCTGGAATGAAAGAAGGCCGCCGCGCGGGGTGCGCGCGGCGGCCGTCATCCAAGATAAAGTCGTCCGTGATACGAAACCTGAAGCTTTGCGGGCCGATCAGTGGCCGGGCTGCACCGCCAGCCCACCCGYACCCTGCTGGGCGGCGAGTTCGGCGTTTCGGGCATGGTGCYKGCGCAACATTGGCCGCAGGACCGCGATGGCGCAGAAGGCCGCGATGAGATCCATGGTGGCGCAGATGTAGAGCACGGTCGCCCAGGTGCCGGTGGCTTCCATCAGCAGGTTGCCCAGCGGGACCAGCAGSGCCGCGACGCCCTTGGCGC